>CAYFMD010000008.1:0-41331 GCA_964344105.1 Candidatus Woesearchaeota archaeon
AAATATGTGACGCCATTCATCCGTCAGCTAAAGCAGACGGATTTCTGGCTAACATCTAAGATTTTAATGTCTTTAAGGATATTGAATGGACAATCACATGTTTATTCTGGTTTGGCCATGTTGAATCCTCATGCTAAGAGAAGGGCTCAACAATATGCAGAATCTGTTACAGGTCTTTATGCATTGTTAAGTACTGGAAGGCACGATGAATTTATGGATAGGGTTATGGGGGCTTCTGAATATGTTTTTGATACTAATGGAAGTGATATAGCCTTACCAGATGATGTTTTGCAGGAATTTGCTTTAGGTAGCGGGGTTGGAGTTAGAAAGCATAACAGTCATCTTAGTTTATTGGCTATGGTAGATGCTTGGAAGAAGTTAGATATAAATCCTTATGATAATCAACTTAGGACCCCTCCATTTAATGTTAGAGTTGGAATTGCTGAATATTTATTTAGGCATCCTGGATTGTTAAACGAATCTTTAGAGGCAGCAATAGGTAATGTTGAAATGAGGGGAGATGATCTGGCATTTGTTTGCGCAGTTAGGGATTGGAATTCATTGATTCAGTATGGAAGTGTTGATGGGTATCAACAAAAATTTGCAGATGTTGAGAGCTACTTTAGGAATAGAAATGGTAGGGATATGGTTGAAGAAGGATTTGATAAGAGTAAGGATATGATTGGAAAGCTGGGTGTTTAGTTTTTCATTACCACTATATTATTCATTCCACGTCTTTTTCTTTCTACAATATCTTTTCCTTCTAACCTATCAATTATTCTTGTCATTTTTACTTTTCCATAGCCAGTCTTTTCTATTATGTCTGCTTGGAACATTGCTTTGTTTTCTTTTATTAGATTCAAAACTTCTTTTTCTTCAGAGTTTAGTTCTGAAGTATCTATTTCTTTTTTAGGCTTTTCGACTTCTACTTCCTTGATTATTGTTTTCTCTTCTGGTTTAGATCTTATTAACATTATTCCAACTATTATTAGTAATGCCACAATTCCTAGAGAGAGATTTGTTTGCTGATTGATTGTATCATACATTGGACATTGGCCTTCACCATGGGCAGCAGTACAACTAGAGTCTACAAATTCAGTTAATGTGTTTTCATACATGAATATTATTAAAATTATCAATATGGAAATACCGAGAATCATGTATCCAACGTTTTTGTTTTCCATAGTAATTTAGTAATTTCTTCTTTTAAAAACTTTATGAAACTAGTTACATAAAAGTCCTTATATAGAACTTTTAATTATCTTTGTTATGTCTTTAAGTGAATTCAAAAAAGCTTTGAAGGAAGATTGTGTTGAAGGAGAATTGATTCATACGATTGTTGTTTCTTTAGTTACATCTTTTTTGGTCTTTGGAATTATGTATTATATTAATCTTAGGTATATTGATAATTTTTTCCCTAGGTATGGGTATTTTATCTTTTTCTCGATATTGAGTTATGCAATTGTTTTGCCTTCTATAAGGCAAGTTAGAGCTTTCAAGAATTTTCCTTGTATGACTAGTATGATGATTGGAATGACAATTGGAATGACAATTGGATTTTTAGCTGGATTTTATGTTGGAGCAACTAATGGTATGTTTTGGGGAGGAGTTTTTGGAATGGCTGTTGGAATTTTATTAGGAGTTTGGAATGGTCATTATGGTGGAATAATGGGTGCTATGGAGGGGATGATGGCTGGATTTATGGGTGGATTAATGGGTGCTATGACTGCTGTGATGATGTTTAATGATAATTTGTTGGCTGCAGGAGTGATTATGTTTTTGGTTTGTGGTACTATCATGTTAGGATTAAATTATATGTTGTTCAAAGAAACTATGAATGAAGAGAGAATTCATAAGGAAGATAATAGCTTCACTATAATTCTTAGTTTGATTTTGACAGGAGTTACTGTCTGGATGATTGTTTTTGGACCAAGGAGTTTATTGTTACAATGATATTTAAATTGAAAGGAGGATTAAAATGAATAAAACAAAAATTGAATTGTTGATAGTGGCAGTTATTTTGATTGTTGGAGGATATATTATGTTGGGAGGTGGTTCTGGATCTTCAGTTAATGGTAATGTGGTTGCTGGAGGAGAAGTACAAGATGTTGTTTTGGGAATGAAGGATTTTAATTATTACCCTAATACTGTTACTGTTAAGGTTAATCAGCCAGTTAGAGTGAGCTTAGATGAAAGTGTTTTTGGGTGTTTTAGAGATTTTACTGTTAGAGAATTTGGAGTTCATGAATATTTAGCTACTCCTCAAGATACTGTGGAATTTGTACCAAATAAGAAAGGAACTTTTAGTTTTGCCTGTAGTATGGGTATGGGCGTGGGGAGGTTGATTGTAGAATGATGTATGGATCTTATTGGTCATGTGGGATTGGTTTTGGATGGTTATTTAGCACATTAGTTTTAATAGTATTGGTTTTGTTGATAGTTTGGTTAATTAAACAAATACAAAAGTGAAAAAATGAAGAAAGTTAAATTGACAATTCAGGGAATGCATTGTGGATCTTGTGCTGGCAACATAGAAAGGGCTGTTGGCAAGATTGATGGTGTTAGCAGTGTTAGTGTTAGTTCTATGACTAACAAGGCTATTATCGAAGCAGATGATTCTGTTTCTGAGGATAGCTTGAAGGACGCTGTTAGCGAGGTTGGTTATAAGGTAGTTGCTGTAAAGTAAGATGGAAGAATCAATTGAAGAAAAAGAAATTAGAAGTTGGAAAACCAAGATGGTTTGGGCTTGGTTGTTAACCATACCTATAATGTTAATTATGTATTCTGGAATGATATTTGGGATATTTATTGTTCCTATGAATTATATGCCATTGGTTTTATTGGCTATAGGGTTTCCAGTTATATTTATTATTGGATGGCAAACCATAAAATCTGGTATTCGTGGATTTTACACTTTTTATTTTAATATGGATTCTTTGATAGCTATGGGTACTGTCATAGCTTATCTTACTGGATTTACTGCTTATTTCGGGTTTACCGAAGATTTTTCTGGAGTCAGTAGTATGATCATGGCTATTTTTATAACTGGTAAGTATATTGAGGCTAAGGCTAAGGGTCGTGCTAGTCAGGAAATTAGAAAATTGTTAGAATTGGGTGCTAAGAAGGCAAGAGTTATTAGGGGTAAGGAAGAGGTTGAGATTGCTATTGATGAGGTCAAGGTTGGAGATATTTTGATGGTTAAGCCTGGTGAGAAGATTCCTACTGATGGTATTGTGACTAAGGGAGAAAGTGCAGTTGATGAATCTATGGTTACTGGAGAGAGTATTCCTAGTGAAAAGGTTAAGGGAAGTAATGTTATTGGAGCCACTATAAATCAGGATGGGGTTTTGTATGTTAAGGTTACAAAAGTTGGAGATGATACTTTCTTGGCTCATATAATTGAGTTGGTTGAAGAGGCTCAAGGTACCAAGGTTCCTATACAGAAAGTTGCAGATAAAATAACTAGTGTATTCGTGCCTGTGATTTTGATAGTTGCTTTAATTAGTTTAATTGGATGGTATGTTGGTACTGGTGATTGGAGTAGATCTATTGGTGTTGGAATTGCTGTTTTGGTGATTGCTTGCCCTTGCTCTTTAGGCTTGGCTACTCCTATAGCATTGATGGTAGGTAGTGGGATGGGAGCTAAACGTGGAATTTTAATTAGGAAAGGTGAAGCTATTCAGACTATGAAGGAAGTTAAGACTGTTGTCTTCGATAAAACGGGGACAATTACAAAGGGAAGCCCAGAGGTTACCAATGTTTACTCTGTTGTTAAGAGTGATGAAAAGAAGTTAATTGAGAAAGTTGCTTCTTTAGAAAAATTGAGTGAACATCCTGTTGGAAAGGCTATAGTGGATTATGCTGGCTTGAAGAATTATAAGAAAGTTACTGGATTTAAGATAATTAGGGGGAAGGGTGTTCAAGGTAAGATAAATGGCAAATTAATTTTAGTTGGAAATGCTGTTCTAATGAAAGAAAATAAGGTTAGATTAGATTCGGTTTCTGAAGTTGTTGAGGATTATGAAAATGATGGAAAGACTACTATGATTGTTGCTGAGGGCAAGAAAGTTATTGGAGTTATTGCTGTTGCGGACACCTTGAAGGAAGAGTCTAAGAGGGTTATTGGATTTTTGAATTCTAAAGGATTTAGGACTGTTATGATTACTGGAGATAATGAGAGGACTGCTAAAGCTATTGCTAGGCAGGTTGGGATTAAGGAAGTTATAGCAGGGGTTTTACCTGAGGATAAGTCTAAGAAGGTTGAGGAGCTTCAGAGGAAGGGTATGGTAGCATTTGTTGGTGATGGTATTAATGATGCTCCTGCCTTGAAACAGAGTAATGTTGGGATTGCTATGGGAACTGGGACTGATATAGCAATAGAGGCTGGAGATATTGTTTTGGCTAATGGCTCTTTAAGGGGCGTCCCACAAGCTATATTGTTGTCTAGGGCAACATTTAGTAAGATAAAACAGAATTTGTTTTGGGCTTTTGCTTATAATGTTATTGCTATACCTTTAGCTATTGGGGGGGTTTTGCATCCTGTTATTGCAGAGATTGCTATGGCTCTTTCCTCAATTACTGTAATTAGTAATGCTAATTTGCTGAGGACAAAGAAGATCTAAAGATTTAAATAAGTGAATGATGGTGAGTTAATATGTCGGATTACAAATGTGAAAAGTGTGATAGGGAATTTGGTAGTCAGCAAGGATTGGATGACCATAATAGAAATAAACATTATGTTGCTCCGAAAGTTCCTGTTGGAAAGAAGATGAATAATAAGTACACTTGGATTTTTTTGGTTATTGTTTTAGTTGTTGTTGGGATTTATTTTCTTCCTAGTTCTGAAATTGAGCCTGGATATTATGATGATTTTGCTCAGTGTTTGACTGATAATGGAGTTAAGATGTATGGAGCATTTTGGTGTAGCCATTGTGAGTCTCAAAAGAAGGATTTTGGAGATAGTTTTAGATTAGTTGATTATGTTGAATGTTCATTGCCTGGAGGTAATGGCCAGACTGAAGAATGTAAGGAAGCTGGGATTCAATCTTACCCAACTTGGCAGTTTGGAGATGGGGTTCTTGCTACTGGAGTTATCCCTTTTGAGAGTTTAGCTGAAAGGACTGGTTGCCAGTTACCTGAATGATGGGAAAGGAGAACATCGTTAGTGCTATTGAATTTTTAACTTTAATTACTAGTTTATTTGTTGGATTGTTGATTTTACTTTTTATTTTGAAATTTGTTTTAAGGAAGGATACTAAGTTGTATCAAGGGATTGTACATTTCTTGCAAGATCACTATTTGTTTCTTGGACTTTTAATTAGCTTAGTTGCTACATTAGGAAGTTTGTTTTATAGTGATATTATGGGATATGATCCGTGTAAATTGTGTTGGTATCAAAGAATTTTTATGTATTCTCAAGTGATTTTATTTTTGGTTGCTATGAAGACTAAAAGAAATTGGAGCATTGTTTGGAATAGTTTGGTTTTAAGTTTAATTGGATTGTTGATAGCAGGTTATCATTATTTTATGCAGATCGGTCTTGTTTCTGAGGCTGGTTGTGATGTTGTAGGTTATTCTGCTAGTTGTTCAGAGTATTTTGGATTGGCTTATGGGTATATTACAATTCCTTTTATGTCTCTAGTAGCTTTTGTATTGTTGTTCTTTATGGCATATGGCAAGCTAAGGGCTTGTGAGCAGAGAAATATCTATAATCGTTAATTTGCAAATTTATTGCCGTTAAATTTTTTCTTTTCTATGAATCCACACTCGTTGCAACTGTGGAATTTGAAGAAGCCATCTCTTTGTATGGTTATCACCGTGTTCTCGCTACCACAGTGCGGACAGTAAGTATGTATCTCATATTCTGTGTCATAGTATACAAATAACATAGTTTACCTCCGTTATAACTAGGGTAAAGAAATATATATAGTTTTTGTAAATCCGTAATATCTGTTTAGTTATTACTTAGCTTTAGAAAATTCGCCTTTGTACTTGTCAAGGTCTTTTTGGATAGCAGCAATAGCATCACTTAGTGCTTTTTTAGCTGATTTTCCTTCAGTCTTAACCTTTAGAGTAAGAGGTTTAGAATAGTGGTCTTTTCTCCAAGCTGCTAGCTTCACACTTGAATCCTTGTTAAGATATGATCTAACTATTTCTACAACTGTTTGGTTATCAACAGATGCTTCAAGTTCGTTCTTTTCATCTCTAAGAATTGTAACTTCCATGTTTATTTGAGAATTTTTGGGTTTTTAAACGTTACTAATCAGAAACTGATAATGATTCTAGTACTCCTGCAGGAATAACCCCCTCAAATTCAACAGTTGCAGGGTAGTGTCTTAATCTAGTTTCTTCTATCTCTTGCCTCAAAAACATTGGAACTACGTAACAGGCTACTGATTGTCCATGAGGTCCATTACAATCAATAAAGTATGAACCATGTCCATATGGGCCTCTCATTGGGCCAACGGTTATAACACTTGGAGCTCTTCTTTTTGTAGGCAATTTTCCTATCATATTTTGGATACCTATCAGAAATATTTAAACCTTTTCATCATACATAAGCTTTAAAAATGTAAATATTTAGTTTTTTTAATGAGTATATTGAGAAGTTACCTTGGTAAGCTGGCAGATTCTGGTTGGAATTTGCTACGTAGGGATAGGAATATGCGGGATACTGCTGTTGCAAGTCAGGATGAAACTTTGACTAGCGATCTTAAATCTTCTGATGTAGAATTATCTCCTGCTGACGCATATCTGAATAGGTTGCCTGTAGTGGATGTTAGAGAAGTCCGACACGGCGGAGTTAGAGTAGATGTTGATAGAAGAGAGGTTTTTAGTAATTCTCATCTCAATGTTAGTGATTCTTTTTTGAATAGGGATACAAGAGATTCTTTGAAGGTTGATACAGATAACTCTGATGTTGAATTAAGGGTGTTTAGACTCGAAGATCATGTTGTTAAATCTGACGCACATGTTGGGCCAGGCTATGCAAGTAGATTTGATGGTGAATTGACTTTAAGAGAATATGCTGAAATGAGTTTGATTGGTAGAGGTGATGATTTGACTAGGGCCATTAATCGATATACTACAAGATATATCCTTGGAGATGAATTGGGGAGATCTGCTACTGTTGATGAAACTAGGGCTGCCATGGATCATGTGGATAGGGTATTGAGCGGATTTGATTCTTCTAGTGTTCTTAATGAGAATGCTAGAAAATCTGGTGAAACATTGAGAGCTATTCTTTCAGAAAAAATTAATTATCTTTCAGGAGATTCTGATTTGGATTTTAGAAGTTATTTAACTGAATCTTTAGTAGATAGGAGATTGAATGATATGAAGAAGGTGCAAAGAAGGGTTAAAAGAATGGGCTCAATTGTTGAAGGAAAGAATTATAATTTTGAAAGTAAGGAACCTGATGATTCTGAGGAGTTATTTGACAAGTTAACTGTAACTTGTTTAAATGTTGATGGCAGAGTTGGCTATAATGTTAATTTTAACAATTCTAATGGAATGTATTTAGGTGGAGATAATAATAGGGTTTATTGGAGTGTTCTTGATGATTTTCTTAGTTCTGATGGTAAAGGAGTAGATTCTAGAATATTAGTTAGTAGGTCTATTAGAAGGGGTCTTAGAAGTTCTGGTTATTATAATAGGAGTGCTGTCGCTTAGAAATTTTTTTGATCAAAGTTCTCTATCAAATTCTTCAATAGAATCATCTTTTGGTTTTTCTCTTTGATCTAGGAGTTCTGATCCTCCTAAGAAACTATTGATTTCTTTTGATTCCTGCTCTCTTAATTCTTGGACTTCTTGTCTTTTTTGCTCAAGAATTTGTTGTCTTCTTATTTCTTCGTTTTCTTTTTCTAGTTGTTCTTGTTGCTTTTCTAGTTCTATTCTTCTTTTGTCCGCTTCTCTAGATTCTCTAAGAATTCTTTGTCTTTCTTCTAATAAGTTTTGTTCTTCTACTCTTTCTTTTTCGATTATTACTGATTTTTTTTCATGTAGTTTTTGCAAGTCACCAATTGTTACTTCCTCTTTGTTTATTTTTGTTAGATCTAAATCTCTATCTTCTGGTAAGTAAGGTGTTCTTCTTTCTTTTTGTTCAGGGATTTTTATTCCTAGGGCACTTTCTGCATGTTGCAATGAAATTTCTTCTGCTGATTTTTTGGAGATTTCTGGCTCAGGTTCTGTTTCTACGAATATCATTTCTTCATCTTCTGGAACAAAGTCAATCGTTTCCCCACCTTCATCAACTAGGATTGGTTGTGTATCTTGTTGAATAGTCTCTTGTTTGTTCCTAACGTTTATTTGAAATACTTGTTCTAATTTTGTGATTATTCTCTTTGCATTTTCTGGAAGTTTTGATTTTTCAATCATTTGAATAGCCATTTCAGATTCTCCTAGTGATTCTGCCAATTGTTTTTGAGATAGGCCCCTCCTTCTACGTTGTTTCATTATTTCCCAGTGGAAGTTATCTACAAGATCTAAGTTCTCTTTTTCAGGCAGTTCTAATTCTGGATTGTTATCAAGTTCCTTTAATCTGTCTTCTTTGAAGAATGTTTCATCTTTTTCAGGCTCTCTCATTCCTGATAGGTCTCTCATTCTTTCTGAAACTCTTACTGTTTCAGATTCTTTCAATTGTTCAGAATTAGGTTTCTTAATTATTGGGATATTTTCTATTATAGAACATCTTTCACATAGGGTGGTCATTCTTAGATCTCTGACAGCATCAAATATCCTTACTTCTGTACTAGTAATTCCACATATATCACAACTTTGCATCCAATAATGGGTTAGATCTGCTTTTTATTCTTATTTGTTATGGGAAATATGCATTATTATTTTAGTCTTATTAGTATTTAATACTATTATGATTCTCTGTTGAGATTAGTAGATTTATAGCAATATTAACAGTTATCAAGAAGGAAATTATGAAAAATATTTAGAAAGCTCATCAGCTGTTTGTATTTCTGTTATTTTATGTTCCCTATTGATCATTATTGTGGGTAGTTTTTCTATGTTATATTCATCTAGCAATAGGTTAACTGCTGATATTTCATTATCTCCTGCTATTGGGATTAATAGGATTTCGTATCCTTTTTCCTCTTTCATTTGGGTTAGTAGTTTTGAGAATGTGTCTTGTTTAGCCTTTATTTCAAAAGATGGTTCATTATATTGATAGAAGTAAGCTACTTCATAATATCCGTTTGCACATTTTTCTTTAATTTTTATTGAGTTTAGTAATAGGTTTGTTCTTAATAGGTCGTATCTTTTGTGTTGGATTCTTAGTGCATTTGTTAGTCTGCTTGCTGATTCGTATTTATCTAAGATCTTGGCTTCTTCGAATATTTTGTCTGCAAATTTTATGTTTTCACTTACTGCTTCTTGGCAGTCAAATTCCCCTAATGTGTAAATTTCTGATTGTAGTTTTATGTCTAAGAGCTCTAGTTCTGATTGTTGATAGAGATCTGCTATTTGGCTTGTTCGCCAGTTTTCTAAGACTAGCCCAAAGAAAACTCCTATTCCAAATATTATTACTGTTACAACGAATGCTTGCCAAAATGCTGATTTTTGTGATGTCATTTTATCTCCAATCCAGGAAACCTAGGTTTCCTAGATGCAACCTTCCTAAATTTGCTTTGTTATACATTTTATCTCCATACATACTTCTTTCTGTAAAAGTTCCATATAGCATTTATCATTATGAATGGATACAGTATTAGATAGAATATTAGGTAGAATGGGATGTTTAAAATGTTTTCTTTAGTTCTTATCCTTTCTCCAAGTATTGACATTATTAGTAATAGATAAACTAGTCCTGCAGCGAATAGCATTATTCCTAGGTAGTTTAAGATGCTTGGAGTTATTAGGAATTGTTCAGTAGTTAGAACAGGTGTATTTGCTATTATTGAGTACTTTGCTGCTAGATAATTTGATATTACTCTTGTTCCCATTAGGTAGAAGAATATTGCTAGACCTACTAGTCCTAAGAACATGTTTAGAATGAAGAATGGGATGATGAATGCACCTAACATTCCTTTCTTACCTAGAGCATGCCAGTATTTCCTGATACATTGTAGTCCTCCAATGTTCCATCTTCTTCTTTGAATGAACCATGGTTTTAGTTTTGTTGGGACTTGGCTACTGACTCCAGTATCTAGGCTCATTTTTCTATCCCATTTATTATATGCTAAATGCCATGTGGCCTCTATATCTTCTGTCATATTAGATTCATCAAAACCCTTAATGTCTTCTAGAGCTGCTTTTCTGTATAGTGCTAATGGTCCCGGAGTTACGTAGATAGCATCCACATATTCTAATAGTTTTCTTCCAAAACTTATTGCGATATATTCTATGTTTTGTACTTTTGACCAAAAAGTATTTTTGTTTCTTACTAAGACAGGACATGTTACTGCTCCAACTTTTGGATCATCAAAAAATCCAACCATTTTTCTTAGTGAATCTTGTTTTGGAAATGAATCTGCATCAACAACAGCAACTAATTCTGATTTTGTTAATGGCCATGCTTTGTTTAGGCCGCCTGCTTTTCCTAAGTTTCTTTCGTTGTTTATTATTTTTAGTTTTGGATATCTTGGAAGCAATGATTCTACTATTCTTCTTGTGTTGTCTGTTGAATTGTCGTTTATTATGATTAGCTCTTCAATGTTATCATAATCTATTGCGAATACGTGTTCTATTGTTTCCCTTATTGTAGCTTCTTCGTTATAGGCAGGGGTTATGAAAGATACGGAATATTTTTTTGTTAATTGTGGATAGGAGAAGAATCTATGTTTGTTTCTAAAGTAAATAGTTAGAAATAGGGTTAACATGTATATTGATATGAACATGTATGTCAAGTAGACGATTGGTAGTATTTCTGGCATGACTGATAGAATAAAAGTGACTATAAAAAATCAATTGTTATCTGGTTAAATCTATCTTAATCTTTATAGCGTCTTGGTAACATAATATAGAAAGGTTTATAATTGTATTCTATGGGCTTTTTTTATGGGAGAAGCAAAGTTTGAGACATTGGGATTCAGTGTGGATACTGGAGATTGTAGATATCATGATGATGGCTATGTTAGATCTATTCATGAAGGAGTTTTAAGATTGTCTACAATATATCCTGATATTTCTGTTGGCTCTTTAAATTGTCATGATCTTGAGGGATTGCATTATGTAGATTCCTCTGAAGGGAATAGTCATATATTTTATTTAAAATATTGGAGTCGGCCTGCTGATATACGGTTAAGGGCGCATGAGGAAACTCACGCATTGAGATTTTTTGGTCAATTGGATGTTCTTAGTGATAGGTTGTTACAAGAGCAGAGAGTTAGGATAGATCTTGGTGGAATTGATGAAAGTGAAGTTATAGCTGAATTAGGCGCACTTTATGCCTTGAATTCTAGAGGTTTTGGTACTTGGAGATTCCTTTATGATTCTTTATTTAGCAGGGATTTTATGGATGCTAGAAGGTTGTATAATAAGTCGAGAAAACCTTCAAAATTTGTCTCTTTTCCTAAAATATTGAGTTAATTCTCTTCTGGAATATCTTCAGTTTGCTCTTCAGTTTCCATGTCTTGTTCAGGTTCTGAGGCTTTTTCAATATTGTTGTCTTCTGTTTCTTCTTGCTGGTTTGATTCTAGTTGGATAGCTCCACCATCCCCTTTTGTTAAATGAAAGTAATCAAAGAAATCATCGCTTAGCTTTAGTTCTTTAGTATGCCCTATTTGTTTAGAATGTAGTAAGCCCATTGTTATGAAATTTTTGATATGATCGTAGGCTTTGTTTCCTCTTATCTTGATGATGATAGATTGTTTTACTGGTTGTTTGTATGCTATTACTGCTAGTGTTTCTTGTTCTGCTTTAGTAAATTCAGAAGATCCAGTTGCCAGCTTATTTACCATATGAATATATTCTTGGCCTACATCCATTTTCCACATATTTTCTTTACTAACTATCTCTATAGCTGATTCATCATTATTGTATCTTTGAGCTAGTTGGTCCATCAGTTCTTTTAGCATAAGTGGATTGATGTCTGTAAGTAGAACTAGCTCTTTTAGACTTAGAAATCTAGCTGATAAGAATAATGCTGCTTCAATCTTTTTGAGGTTTTCAGTCTCTTTATTTTCATCAAGCTCTTTTATTGTTTCTGAGTTTATGGTCATATATGAAATAATGATTTTAAGGATTTAAAGGTTATGCAAAGGTTATTAAGGCAAGTTTTTTATAGTTAGCTGCTATGGGAATAGAAGAAATGATAGATAAGGATCACGTATTGGTAGAAGTTTCTAATAGACATATTCATCTTTCTGAAGAGCATCTCTATGAACTATTTGGAGATGGTTATAAGTTGATTGAGGAGTTTGGTTTGTCACAGCCTAAACAATATGCTGCTAGACAGAGAGTTGATTTGTATAATCCTAGTGAAGATAGGTGGTTGAGAGGAGTTAGGGTCTTGGGACCAACAAGGAAGGAAACTCAGGTAGAGGTTTCTGGAACTGAGGCTAGGCAATTGAAGATTTATACTGCTGATATGTATAGACTTTCTGGTACCGATCTTACAGGAACTCCTGGTATTAGGGTTTATGGTACTGAGGGAAGGTATGTTGATCTACCTCAAGGAGTTATTATTGCTAAACCTCATATACACATAAGTGAAGAGGATGCTGCACAAATTAATGTTAAGCATGAGCAACATATTGATGTTAAAATTGATAATGATAGGCCTAGAACTTTTCATGATGTAATAGTTAGGGTTGGTAAGGCTGAAGACGTTGGATTGGCAGTTCATATTGATAGTGATGAGGGCAATTCTGCTCACATAGAGAATAGGACTTATGGTAAGATAATTATTCCTTGATAATACTTAAATACTCTAGACGCATCTTAGTTCCGCATGTGTGGCATAATAGGCTATAAGGGAAAGAAGAGGGCATCGGAGGTGCTTCTTAAGGGATTGAAGAATTTGGAGTATAGGGGTTATGATTCGGTGGGGATGGTTTTGTTGGATGATAATGGGTTTTCTATGAAGAAAGATAAGGGGAGAGTTAGTGATGTTCATGATAGTGTTAATTTCTTAGATATGAATGGCAGTTTGGGAATGGGGCATACTAGGTGGAGTACTCATGGTAAGCCAAGTAAGGATAATTCGCATCCTCATTTTTCTAATGATGGTAAGATAGCTGTTATTCATAATGGGATTATTGAGAATTATGATAAGCTTAGAGAGCAATTAATTTTAGAAGGATATGAATTTCAATCTGAGACTGATACAGAGGTTATTCCTAATTTGATTCAAAAATTTATGGCTGATGATGATTTTGAGACCTCTGTCTTTAAGGCTATTCAAATGTTGGAGGGTACTTTCGCTCTTGTTATTTTAAATAAGGAATCTGGTAAGATGATTGCTGCTAAAAGACTATCTCCTTTGATTTTAGGAATTGGAGAGGGAGAATTTTTCTTGGCATCTGATGTTAATGGATTTGTTGAACATACTAAAGATGTTGTTTATTTGGAAGATAATGAGATGGTAGTTATTGATGAAAATTATAGTTTGTTGAGTTTAATCGATGGTAGTCCTGTCAATAGAGAAAGAAAGAAAATTGAATGGGATGTTGAAGATGCTCAGAAAGATGGGTTTGACCATTATATGATGAAAGAGATTTTTGAACAGCCTGCTGTGATGAGAAAGATGGTTAATGATAGGATTAAAGATAGCGAAGTTGTTTTTGATGATTTAACTTTGGATGATGATTATCTTAAGGGAGTTAAGAGAATTATTTTGTTAGCTTGTGGGACTGCCCATTATGCCTGTATAACTGGTAAGTATATGTTGGAGAGTTTGGGTAAGGTTAAATGTGAAGTGGATTATGCTTCTGAGTTTAGATATAGGAACCCGATTGTTGATGAAGGAGATTTAGTCATTGCCATAACTCAATCTGGAGAAACTGCTGATACCTTGGCTGCTGTTAAGGAGGCTAAGGAGAAGGGGGCTAAGATTCTTACAATTTGTAATGTGGAAGGTAGTGCTATTCCCCGGGAATCTGATGCTACAATTTATACTAGGGCTGGTCCCGAGATTGGTGTGGCTAGTACTAAGGCTTTTTTGAGTCAGATTGGAATTTTATATTTGTTTGGAATTTATCTTGCTAAGCTTAGGAGGAGTTGGAGTGGGGATCATTTGAGAGAAAGGTTGGATTATTTTAGAAGACTTCCAAATCAGATTGAGTCTATATTACAGACTAAAGAGACTATAGAAAATATCTCTAATTTGTATTATGATAAATCTAATGCCTTATATTTGGGGAGGGGAACTAATTATCCAATTGCTATGGAGGGCGCCATAAAGTTGAAGGAAGTTTCATATATACATGCTGAGGGCTATCCTGCTGCTGAGATGAAGCATGGCCCTATAGCTTTGATAGATGAGAATATGCCCGTTTTTGTTATAGCTGTTAAGGATGATAGTTATGTGAAGATAAAAAGTAATATTGAAGAGATAAGGTCGAGGGGTGGAATTGTTATTAGTTTAGCGACGGAAGGTGATGATGAGATAATTGCTATCTCTGATAGAGTTATTTATGTTCCAAAAACTTCTGGGTTGTTATACCCATTCTTGACCGTTGTTCCATTTCAATTGTTGGCCTATTATATTGCTAATAAAAGGGGATGTGATGTAGATAAACCGAGGTCGCTTGCTAAGAGTGTTACAGTTGAATAATGGATTTGGTTAGAGATGCTCAGATTAAAGATCTTGATTCGATAAGAGATTTGTTAGAACAGTTGACTCCCTTGAAAGAAGGGGTTGAAGTTGATAATAGGAAGATAGAAAAGATATTTGTTAAAATGTTGGCTGATGATAATTATCATCTTTGTGTATTTGAGGATGAAGGCAAAGTTCTTGGTGTTGCCTTGTTATTGGTTCAGATGAATATATCTCAGGGGGGAAGGCCTTATGCACATATAGAGAATGTTGTTGTTGATAAAGAATGTAGGGGGAAGGGGGCTGGAAAGAGGATGATGGAGTATCTTGTTGCTAAGGCTAATGAGTTAGATTGTTATAAGATACTGTTAAATTGCGGTAAGGATAATATTCCATTTTATGAGAAATGTGGGTTTTTTGATTCAGGAGAAGTTGAAATGAGGATAAGTAACAAGTAGTTTAGAATACACCTCAATAATATTTATAAAGCGATTAGGATTTTTGAAAGGACAAAAAGATGGAAGTTGATAAGATTAAGGCGATTATTTTTGATATGGATGATACGTTGCATAATGTTGCATTCTTGATGGATACTGCTCTAAAGCAAGCTATTGATGCTATGAAGGAAGCTGGTTTAGAGTGCGATGCTAATGATGCCTTGGAAAAGATTAATGATATAATTGATAGGAATCCTGGCGCGGATAAATTTGTAGATTTGGCTAAATCATATAATTGTGAAGATGAAGAGATTATTGAGGCCGGTAAGAATAAGTATTATAATTATGATTTTGATGAGATGGAAATATTTCCTGATACTAAAGAGGTTTTGGGTAAGTTGAAAAATCATTATAGGTTAGTCTTGTTAAGTCAAGGTAGTGCTGAAACTCAAAAGAAGAAAGTTGATATCTTGGGAATTAAGGATTATTTTGATATTCTTGAATTTCCTAAGACTGGAGAGAAACAGGGGGCTTTTGATAAGGTTTTTGAGGATCTTGGATTGAATGCTGATGAGATATTAGTTGTTGGTGATAGGATAGATGCCGAGATAAAGATTGGAAATGAGATGGGGATGCAGACTTGTAGAATTATGAGGGGGAATTATAAGAATTTAGAACCTCGGTTTCAGAATGAAGAGCCTGATTATGTCATTAATACCTTAAGAGGATTGTATGGAGTTTTAGGAATTAAGAATGATAAGCTGAAGGTGGTTTTGATTGGAGGGGGGAATGGCACCTCATCTATTGTTGAGGGATTGAAGAAATATACGGATAATATAACTGCGATAGTTAATGTTACAGATACTGGAAGGAGTTCTGGTGTGATCAGAAAAGATTTCAATATGTTGGCTCCTGGAGATACTAGGAATTGTTTAATAGCTATGTCTAATTCTGAACAGTTAATGTGTGATTTGTTTCAATATAGGTTTAAGAATGGTGGTTTGGAGGGGTATAGTTTTGGAAATTTGTTTATAGCAGCTTTGGCAGATTTGACAGGTAGTTTTGAGAAAGGTGTTGAAGAAGCAAGTAAAATTTTGAAATTAAAGGGGAGGGTTTTACCTGGAACCTTTGATAATATTAATATTTGTGCAGAATTGGAAGATGGTACTTTGTTGAAGGAAGAGGATGCGATAATTGATAGACATAATGATGAAGTTTATAATAGAAGCCCTATAAAGAGAGTTTTTCATGATCCTATTGCTAGATCTAATGAAAAGGCTATTCAGGCGATTGAGGACGCTGATTTAATTGTTTTGAGTCCGGGTAGTTTGTTTACTAGTATAATTTCTAATTTGTTGGTCCGAGGGATTCCTGAGGCGATATCTAGGAGTGGCGCTAAGAAAGTTTATGTTTGCAATATTATGAGTCAAGTTTCACAGACTTATGGGTATAAGGCTAGTGATCATGTTAAGAAGATAAAAGAGTATCTTGATGGAGATTTGGATTTTGTAGTTTTGAATAATAAGATGCCTTCTGAGGAGTTGATTGAAGCTTATAAGGCTGAGAATGCGCATTTGATTGAGAATGATATTGATGAGATTGAGAATTTAGATGTTAGTGTTATTGCTGAAGATCTTTTAGATGATGTTAAAGAGAAAAAGATTTTGTGGGAGAAAAAGAATCTTTTGAGACACGATCCTGATAAAATTAGTGAGTTGTTGGTAGGATTAGTTTGATTGTCTAGATGTAGAATGTCTTAATATTTCTGAGTTTCTTCTTATTGCTGGTTCAATAGTTACTCCTGGTATAGCCATTGTATCATAATCTTGTATTACTCCCGATGAATTTGCCGCAATAGTATAACCATTACCATTTAATCCCCCGTATCTTATGGGCTTACAAGCAAGTTGCGCTTTCATTACTGTATCTGCAACTCCTTTAGATCCATTAACTTGGAAAACACCTAGTCCATCTGCCCCATGCGCTATTAGCCCGTTTCTGAAATAATATGCATGTATCCTGAAATCTTGCTCATCTGGTTCCATGAATCTCTCTCCATCAAAAATATCTACTGCATATATTGAATCTGGATGATCTATGCTCAGTTCATATAATTGTCTTCCCAGTCTAGATCCTTGAGATGTGTGTATTTTACTTTCTGGGCCAGCATCTGCTGTATGCCCGTAGTGTGTCATGTAATCAACAGCATCTATTGGTAGAACTATCCTTAAATCAGTTGATGGATTTCCAATTCCTCTAACTACCTCTGTTGCTACATAATCTACTCCTAATGCTCCTCCAGTTACAATTCCATATCCTCTGTCGACCGTCTCTGTAACTAATTCAGCAACATCATCTACCACTACTTGATCTATTGTTCTCCAAGATCCAGTTATTCCTAGCCATGCTTTCTTAGTACTTCTTTCTGAAGCCCAGTGATGCGCAAATTTATCTATTTCTTCAGTATATTCTGAATGTGTTGCATGTTTATCTCTTTGGTACATTAATTTTAGTGCATTTGGTATCGCTTCTGGAGCTACCCAATTTTTACTCATGCCTGTTGATTCTAAAAACTCTTCCATGCTATTATTTATCCATATCATATCTCCAAGAAAAATTAACCGTATTTAAACGTTGTGATGCGCCTTTTTGGTGGTTATTATTGCACTTTAAATCTTAATAGGGCACCAACTCCACCTAGGTTGTAGAATTGGATTCCCTCTTCGGTATCGTTCGAAATAAGATGTACTGTCACCGCTGTTTGCTCTGCTGTCTTGGTTAGTTCTTCCTGAATATTTTTCTCTAGTTTTTTAGAGATTAAAAGTGTGTCAACTGCTCCCATTGTTAGAGCTTTTCTGACTTCTTCTAGTTTGTAAGAAGTTTTGTCTTTATCCTTTCCTAGTTTGTCAAAGAATTCTTCTATTAATTTTTTCTCTTGAGTAATTTCTTGTTCAGCTAGTACATCTTCTGAGGCTTCAACTAATAATTCTAGTCCGTGTTCATCAGCATACCCTATGTCTTTAACAGCAATTACTTTATCCTTTAGTGCTGTTACTAATTGTCCTTCTTTTAGGAAATCTTCTTTTGTTGGTCCTGGACCTCCAACTAAAATTCCTTTTAGATTTTTTAGATCAAAGAATTCTGTTTTTGCAACATCTGCTATTTTTCTGAAGAACTCTTTTGCCATACCATCTCTTATTCTTGCATATCTTGCTGCTGACTGTCCTCCTTTGTTTGTTTTTCCTGGAATGAATGATTCAAAATTTTGTAGAACTTTTATTTTCTTTCCAATTAGTAATCCCAATGTTGATTCATTTCTTTCAATTACTATTAGCCCATATAGTTCTTTTATTTCTAGGATTTCATCTAATGGATCTACAACGAATGTTTGATCACATCTGTATAGTCTAACTCCTAGTTCTTCAGGAGGTTCGAATGCTTCTGTTATGAAGTCATCTTGTCCTTCTGTTTGTGAAACATTTCCTGAGAATAATGCTACTCCATTTTCTGGAGTTTGCTTCATTCCTTTTGTTATTCTTATTAAGCTTTCTAGAGCTTCTTGTACATTCTTTCTTGTTCCAGTAGATTTTATATTAGCCGCTGTAGATTTTTCTGCCTCTAATTGTTTAGTAATTAAGTTGATATCGAATCCTTTTGGGACTAAAACTGTAATTAGTTCTGTATGTCTAGCTCTATAGGATCTCATACGTTCAATAAATTCTTCTAAATCTGTTCTTTGTTTTTCGTCTAGTGCCATTATAATATTTCTACCTTTAGTTTTCCTTCTATAATATTTTGAGCGTTTGTAACGTCTGTTAGATCCTGGATGATAGATTTTATTTTTTCTTTATCTTCTTTTGATATTGTTAATAGAATTTCTGAATTCATTGGTTTTTGTTTATTTGATTTTTCTTGTCTAACTTTTGTAAGGATCTTTATGAAAGTGTCTAGATTTTCAGAATCCTTATGGCCTTCATGTTCTGGCCATTTTGTTAGATGGATAGAAGATGTTTTCTCATTTTTCTTGTAGTATGTTTGATAGATTTCTTCTGTAACAAAAGGCATTATTGGTGCTATTAGTTTTAAGATTGTTAGTAATGAATGGTATAGGGTATATTGCGCTGAGATCTTCTTGTCTCCTTTTTCATTATAGATTCTTTTCTTTACTATTTCTAGATAATTTGATGAGAACATGTTCCAGAAAAATTTGTCTACTTCTGATTTAGCTTTTGAATATTCATATTTGTCAAAAGATTCTGTACATGTTTTTACTAGATCATTTAGTTTGTTTAGGAATAATTGATCTATGGCTTCTAGCTTCTTTGGTTTTTGATTTTTATAATCTTCTAGATTCATAAAAACAAATTTAGTAGCGTTCCATAGTTTTGTTATTGTTTTTTTACCTGTTATTAGGTCTTTTTCTTGATAGTCTAAGTCTTCACCTAATTTTGATGAGGCTGCCCAGAACCTTAGCGCATCCGATCCGTATTCCTCTATAACATTTTTTGGATCTATTACATTTCCTTTGGACTTGCTCATCTTTTCTCCTTTCATTGTTACGAATCCTGATATCATTATATTTTCCCAAGGGATTTTATTTTCATGATAAAGTGATTTTATTATTGTATAGAAAGCCCATGTTCTGATTATGTCATGAGCTTGTGGTCTTAATGAGTAAGGTATCTCAATTTTACCTTTTGTTAGATCTCTTGCTATTTGTGGTGTTAAAGAAGAGGTTGCCCAGGTATCTAGAACTTTTGATTCTGGAAAAGCATCTGTTTTACATTTCTTACATTGTTTTTTTGTTTCTAGCGGATCTATTGGTAGTTCCTTTTCATCAGCTAGAATTATTTCCTTACAGTCTGGACATTCCCAAACCGGAATTGGTATTCCAAAATGTCTTTCTCTTGATATGCTCCAGTCCCACTCTAATCCATTAATCCAGTTTTCATATCTTTTTTGCATATACTTTGGATTCCATTTTATTTTCTTACCTTGATTGATTAGTTTCTTTTTTTGATCTAAAACTTTTATGAACCATTGTTCTGTTGTTACAAATTCTATTTCTGTTCCGCATTTATCATGTGTATTAACAATATGGTTGATGTCTTTTTGTTCAGTAATTAAATCTGCTTCATTTAGATCTTCAAGAATTTGTTTTCTAGCAGCTTTTATTTTTAATCCCTTATATTTTCCTAAGTTTAATTCTCCATTCTTTTCAATTATTATTTTTGGTTCTAGTTTGTGTCTGTTGATTGATTCAACATCATATTTATCCCCATAAGAGCATATCATTAGAACGCCGGTTCCTTTTTCTATATCTGCTGACTCATCTTCTAAAATTGGAACTTCATGATTAAATAATGGAACTGTAGCTTTCTTTCCTACAAATGATTTATATCTTTTGTCATTAGGATTTACAAAAACTGCTACACATGCACCTAGTAGTTCGGGTCTTGTTGTTGCTATTAATAATTCCCTATCTTTAACTTTGAATTTTAGTGTTGAGAATTTGCTTGGCACATCTTTATCTTCAAGTTCTGCTTGTGCTATGGATGTTTGACATTCAGGGCACCAGATTGTTGGGAAACTATCTTTGTAAGCTAGTTTGTTCTTGAATAATTCGATGAATGATTTTTGGGAAGCTTTTCTTGAATTTTCATCTATTGTAGAATAATAGATATCATAGTCACAAGAAACTCCTAGGTTTTTCCAGTCTTGGATAAATCCGGGAGTTATTTCTTTTAGGGTTTTTAGACATAGTTTAATGAACTCTGCCCTTGACATGTCTTTGCTTTTAACTTCCTTTGTTCTCTCAACTAATCTTTCTGTTGGAAGTCCATTGTCATCTGTTCCAAAGGGGTAGAAGACATTATTTTTCATTCTTTGATATCTTGCTATGAAATCCTGTTGTGAATATGAGAATGCATGCCCTATATGCATTTTACCCGAAACAGTTGGTGGGGGAGTATCTATACTGTAAATCTTTCCTCTTTTTGCATCGAATTTGTAAGTTTTGTTTTTCTCCCAGAATTCTCTAATTTTTTCTTCAGTTTCTTGGGGATTATATTTATTTGACATATTTATTGAAAGTTAAAAGCTCATTTAAATGTTGTGGGCTTTAGAAAATAAAAGCTAAAGTACGACTACGACTACATTGCCCATTGTTGTGTTGTAACCGTATTTCATATGTTTTTTAGAGGATTTTGATATTTAAGTGTTTCTAGTAAAGCTTAAATATGCATGATTTCATTTTCTTTTATGCCACAGCAAAATACAATGCAGATGCCTTCAAGTTTTGGAGGATTGATGCGATATAATGAAGAATATAAGAGTCCATTTAAATTGAGCCCGACTCAGGTAGTAATATTTATTATAGCTATAATCGCTTTTGTTGCTGCTATGAAGATTTTCTGGCCTATTGCTGCTTAAAATGTTTCCTGGTTTAGATCCTAAGAAGATGCAGGCTATGATGAAGCAGATGGGTATTAATCAGGATGATATTGATGCTTCTAGAGTTATAATTGAGAAAGGAGATGGTGGGAAGATAGTTATTGATGATCCTAGTGTAGTTAAGATTAATATGCAAGGTCAAGAAAATTTTCAGGTTTCTGGAGATGTTAGCGAGGTTGCTGGAGGAGAGGATGTAGGTACATCATCTGAAGATGATGCAGGTCACATGACAGATGTTGAAGAAGTTGTTGATAATACTGAAGAAGATATTAAGACCTTGATGGAGAAGTGTAATTGTTTAGAGGATGAAGCGAGGATGGCTCTTGAGAAGGCTAATGGTGATTTGACTGAGGCTATGCTTGAATTATCTGAATAGTAAGGTTTAAAAGATATCCATTATCTGATTTTTTATGGGAACTATTATGGATATGACCTCTTGTATTATAACTCCTTATTTGATATATTTTGGAGAGTTAGGTATAACTCCACGAGTCGATTCTGTTCAAGCAGAAGAAATCTTGTATTTAGATGAGATTCCGGGAAGAAGGTTAGGCGAGTATTTGAGAGAAGATTTGAAGGAAGATTTGCCATTTGAACAAATTTATGAGGATACTGGTTATGGTTTTGGTATTATCTCTAGGTATGCAATTAGTCATGGTCATCCCCATGGAGATAATGTTGTCGTTAGGCCTGATAATAAACCAATCATAATTGATTGGGGCCAGGCTCATTATGGAATAGCTCCAAATGGTGTGGATGGGGCTATAGATGCCAATGGTTCTTGGTTGTTAAAAGAGTTAGAAGAGAAATCTTCTCAGCTTGGTGATAGAAAAGGTAAATTAGAGGCTGCTTTAAGAGGTGGTTTTGAAAGAGCTTTTAATGAGAGGGGATTGAAGCCTCATGAAGATATCCAGAGAGATGCGATGTCTTTGATGTATGGGATATAAATATCCAAATTCTTATTAATTCTATTTGCTATAGTTATTAATGAAACATTTGGAGAATATTAAGGAGGCGGCTAGACATTTACAGATTGCAGATCATATGACTTATGTAACTTATCCCTTGGTTAATGAGCATAGGTTGTTGTTGAAGATTTTTGATGAGATCCATGGCTCTGTTATGGGATGTGTTAATGCTGTTTTGAATTATGAGGCTTTGTATAAGCGAATAAGGTTGTATTCTGGTTTTAGTGATAATTTTGATACTTTCATGAGGGTTGGTAAGAATTATGGTATGAATAATGAACAGTTGAAAATGATTAAGGAGATTGTTGATCTAAATAAGAAACATAAGGCAAGTGCTATGGAATTTGTTAGACAGGAAAAAGTTGTTATTATGAGTGATAGTCTTGGAACCCAGGTTATTGATATAATTACTATTAAGAGATATTTATTGTTGGCTAAGGAGTTGCTGGTTAGGGCAAAGAAGGGGTTTGATTAACTTTCTAATGTTGTCACAATAACTTCACCATCTTCTAGGATTAATATTGTATGTTCGGATTGTGCTACTGTTCCGTTTGCTTTTTCAACTAGTTGAGAATGGCTATGGATTATGTTTGATTGCTCTAGCTCTCTTAATCCTAATTTGGCCATTGGACCAAATTTTTCTTGAATTTCAGTTAGGCTGAATGGAAGTGTTTTATATTTTTCTTCTACAAATTCTAATATTTTTCTTGCAGTTGGTGATCTTGGTGTTTTTGGATTTGTAAGCTCATAGATGTTTCCTGGATTTCCTGCTTGTATTTTTCCTTCACCTGATGTAGCGAATGGCTCTATAGCATATGCCCCTGGTTCTAGTTTGTTTTCATTTCCATTTGCGTAGTTTGGAATTGTAGTTCCTGCATGAACTTTCCATCTATCTAATGAATGTCCTGATAGGTTAACTATTGGGGAGAATCCTTTTCCTTCAATTGTCTCTTGAACAGTTTTCCCAATTTCGTTTATTGTTGGTTGTTTTTTTATTAGCTCTATTGCATTTTCTAAAGCTTCTTGTGATGCTTCAATTAGTTCTTTGTGTTTGTTATCTTTAGTTAGATCCAGGGTTATTGCAGTGTCTGCTATATATCCATCTATGCAAACTCCAAAATCAACTTTAATTGCTCCTGAGGCTTTAGTTTCATCATCTGGTGCTGGGTGATTATGTGCAGCTATATCATCTATTGATAAAGTTGGAGGGAATGCACAGATAGCACCTTGTTCCTCTATTTTTTCTTGGATTATCTTAGCTATCTCTTTTATAGGCATTCCTTCTTTTACATGCCCTCTTAACCATTTTTTTAGAGATCCAGCTATCTTTCCTGCTTGCTTGTATTTTTCTATTTCTTCTTGGTTCATTTTATTCTTCTTTCCTTTGGGATGAAGTTCGATATTTTTTCTCCAGTAGACTTGCCACATCCCAAATATTCATTGTTGTTTTTTAGTATTTTAAAACCTATGTCTGCCTTAATATCCAGATCATTTCCCTTTAGCCATTCATTTGCTTGAGACTCATTTATTTCCATCACATTTTTAGTTATTTGGCCTTTTACAAGTTGGATGCCATCAATTGTTAATCTTACTCCATCTGGCTGCAATCTTGCAAAATATAATCCCATGTTTTCTATTCTAGTATTTTTATCTAGGTTGTTTAGATTTTCCTTAGATAAGTTTCCTGAGTAAATTCTTATCTTATCTTTTCCAAATTGTAAAAATAGGTATGGCAAGTCAGTTATTCCAAATTGATCATTTAGTTGTTGGATTATTTTCTTCTTTTGTGAAGATAGTATTGGTTTCATATTAAATCTTATTTAGAAATCTTTATTAATGCTTTGTTCTTCTTGGTATTGGTAAAGGAGGTTATTATATGGCAAACGCGATTCAAGGACAAGGTCAGATGCAAAAGCCTGTTGGTGTTAAGGCTGGTGGAGCAGGTATGGGTGGTGCCAAAATGGGTGCTGCTGCAGAACCAAAGAAATCTAAGAAGTGGTTATGGTGGACTTTGGGTATAGTAGTTCTATTAGTTATCATAGGTTTGGTTTGGGTACTAATTTAAATTTTTATTTTTATTTTTTTATTGATAGTTCATCCATTCATCATTGTTGAGAAATCTAGTTTCATATTCTCCTTTCCCCTGAGCATGATATGCCTCATGGGATGCGGTTTTTCTGTATGATTCATTTGGCCTTTCTCTTTTATTTTCTATTATGTTACTTGATGGGTTAAAAGTACCATTAACATTCCATCCTAACATATATTCGGGGGTAGGTATCATTATTGCACCAGTCTCCTCATCTCTGAAAACTCTGTTTGACCACCTTGATTCGTGACTTGCAGGATCTTGTTTATATGATCGATTGGATAGGGAGGTTTCAAATTTATCTGCAATTTCCTTTCTATTTCTTCTACAATTCATTATCCTTGATTCACTTCTTCAGTTAAATATTTTTCTTTTGTTATTATCGAGGGACATGAGAGTATGGAAAAGCTTTTAAATGAAATCTCTCTAACTTTTCTATAGAGAATATAGATTCTCTGGGAGGATAGTGACAGTTTCCGATTATTTTTTCGGTCGTTACTTAACTTAATATGACAAAGGATATGCCAGATTTGAGCGGTTTTGAGAAAGGAGTTTTTTTTGTAAATACTCTCGGGGTTATTTTTGATCCTGCTAATAAGAAATTTTTGATAGCTAGGAGGGAGAATGATCCTAATTTTGATGATCTTAAGTGGTCTTTTCCTGGAGGAACTCCTAGTTATGATCAGGATTTGGAAGAATCTTTTGAAGATGTTATTGAGAAGAGAACTGGTTTGAAGGTTAAGAGCCTAGGCCCTGTTTTCTCTAGATTGTTTAAGGAAGATAATCATGTTCTTTTAATTTATTACTTATGTGAATCTATTGGTGGTGAGCTTAAGACTAATGAGGATTTTGTTGAATTTAAGTGGGTTACTGCTGATGAAATTGAAGATCACTTTACAACAAGCTTTGATCCTAGATTGAAGGAATTTATTGAGCATTTGAAATAAAGAGAACTTTTGATCCAAGTTCTCTAGAAGAGAATTTTAATAAATTTCCTTCGGAAATCGTGTATCTATAAAAATTCTCTAAACGTTATTCTGTAATTATCATTTCCAAGATTATATATTCTTTAAAAGTTGATTCTTGTCTTTTTTGAATGGGGTTGATGGATTTGTTTGTGAAGAGGGATACAATATACTTTCCTGGATGTATCACTTACTTTAAGTTTCGTGATAATTTTGAACTTTATTGTAAAATTTTTTCTAGGCTTGGAATAAAATTTAGACTTTTCGATAAACAAGATTGTAGTGGGTTTGAGATTTGGGAAGGCGGATATGATTTCGAAATGAGGAAGATAATTAGGAATAATTTTGAGAAGTTTAAGGAAGTAGGCGTTAGGAAATTAATTGTTACTGAGCCTGGATGTTATCATATTTTTTCTAAAGAATATAGAAAGGTTTTACCTGATTGGAATGTTGAAGTTTTGAATATTTGGGATTTGATTTTAGATAAACTGATCAAGAAGCAATGGTTGGTCGAGAGAAAGAATGAGTTTGTTACGTTTCATGATTCTTGCTATCTTGGCAGGTATTCTGGAATTTATGATTCTCCTAGGGATATAATAAGAAGTTTGGGCTATGAAATTAAGGAGATGGATAACAATAAAGAGAGTAGTTTTTGTTGTGGTAGTTGTGGTGGTTTGTCTAGAACAAGTCCTGAACTTGCTAATAAGATAGCTAGAGAAAGATTGTTGCAAGCTAAAAGGATTGGTGTTGAGAAGATGATTGTTGTCGGTTTTGAAAACTATAGTTTGTTGAAGGAAAATTCAGAAGGCAGTGGGATAGAGGTTTATGAGTTTGGCGAGATTATTGCTGATGCTCTTGGAATAAAAAGTATTGCTAAAAAAGAAATTGTGGAGGAAGTAGCTTAAGATGGTAGATAATGAAATGGTTTGTTATAATACTGATAATTCTGGATTGCATGGAAATGCTGAAAGAGTTTTGTTTCCAAGTAGTGTGGCTGATGTCAAAAAAATAATTTTTGAGTCTCAGAATGTTGTACCAAGAGGTTTAGCTACAAATATTGTGGGAGGGTGTGTTCCAAGTGGATCTGTAGTTGTAGATATGAAGAATATGAATAATATTAATTTTGATTTTAATACTAAGTTAGTTCATGTAGATGCAGGAGTTTCAATTAAGGAATTAAATGAAAAACTTAAATCAATTGGTTATGAGTTTCCGATTTTTGGTGAAGGAACTATTGGGGGAATGATAGCTATGAATGTTCCTAGTTTTATGGGGGGTTATGGTAATATCAAGGAATGGATTGAGGAAATTGAGTTTGTTAATGGTCGAGCAGAACTTGTTAATTTTAGTAAGTCTGATCTTGGAGAGGTTTGTGGTTTGGAGGGTGTTACAGGGATAATTGTTAGGGCTAAACTTAGAGTCATTCCATACAAGGAAAGAAGTTTTTCTATATTCCAATCTTCTGATATAGAGGAAATTTTTTCTGTTGTTAAGAGATTGAGATTGGAAAATAGTGTGGTTATGACTAGGCTTTATTCTCCTTTCTATTCTAAGGCTCTGGGATTTCCAGAAAAATATCATATTGTAGTCGGTTTTGAGGATTCTAATGGCAAGATAAAAGGAGAGGATTACCATAGGCTTTTTGAGAGAATTAGAAAGGATTATTATTCTATTTATGAGAGTGGCTATAGGGCTAGCGAGGATCCTAAGATTTTATATGAGAAGGTTAATGAGTTTATTTTATTTTTAGATTCCTTGGGCGTCCCTTATTCAGGAGATTTAAATCAAGGGATTATTTTTCCTTTTTTTAAAGATGATTCGGATAAAGAAGAGGTTGTAAGGATGATTAATCGAATTAATGGTAAGCCGGGTAAGTATGGTATTGGTTTAAGAAGGAAAAATAAGGTAGATGATTTGCAGAAGAAAATTGTTCTTAGAGTTAAAATGAGGCATGATCCTTTTCTTAAGATGAATAAGGGTAAGTTTATTGATGTTGATGAAACTGATGATGCTGACAATTATATGATGGAATTAGATAAGGAGGTTAGAGAGAATGACGCCAATAAAAATTAAAAATTTTTAAGCCGTCATTTTTCTAGATTTGATAAAAATGACGAGAACAGAAGAACATAATTTGAAAGAGGAAATCAAGGAAGAAGTTAGAACTGCAATAAATAATGGTATTGATAATGAGGGATGTGCTGTTTTCAGAGTTATGAGGAAAGATCATTATTCTCCAAAAGGCAAGGCAGTTGTTTTGGATCAAGGACATTACGAGAAAATTTTGTATAAGTGTAATATGTGTAAGGCTTGTGGAGATAATCTTTGTAACACCTTCCAGAAGGCTAGGCAGGTATTAGTTTTGAAGGGCAAGGAGATGAATGCTAATAAGAAGATGATAGATAATGTTAAGAGAACTGGAAATATCTATGGGGTGGAACAGTAGATTTAATTCCACCCATATATTTTGAACCCTCCCACCCGCCCTCAAATTATGGGTGGAATAGTTAACATATTTAAACTTATTTTACGTGTAATGTAACAGTTAGCTTTAGCTTCACTGAAAAGGAAAAAGAGATGGTTTACAACGAAAATCTATGATTTTCGAGCATACCTCTTTTTCCAAAGAAAAGAGAAAAGTGGTATACAAGAAATATATAAAGAGGAATGGGAAGGTTTTTGGACCTTATTATTATGAGAGCTATAGGGAGAATGGTAAGGTAAGGACTCGATTTATTTCTGGGCCCAAACCTGAAGATAAGAAAAATTGGAGTAAGTTAATTATTTGGATTGTTATTGGTTTAGTGGTTCTTGGAGGTTTAGCTTATTATTTTTATGGAGATTCATTTCAATCTAGTGATCCGGAAGGGATTGTTGGTACTGTAATTCCAATTATTAGTTCAAATAGGTTGGCTGATGGAGAGATTGGAGAGAGTGTTTTTGAATTAGTTCGTGAGAGAGATGATAATTGGTTAAGTTTGAGTGATGGCGAGATGATTAGGGTTATTTTTGAGAAGGAGCTTTCAGAGAGAAATGATATTAGTTTTTATGCTAGAGGGGATGGAACGGTTAATGTTTATTCTGATAGTGAGTTAGTTTTGAGTTATGATGTTAAAAAAGATAAGTTATATAAGAAATATTTAACAGGTTTGGAAGAAAATTCTGATGTTTTTGATTTTGAAATTTTAGGGAATGTAGAATTTGATTATATTTTTGATCCATTTATTGTTCCTAGTTTTAGTTGGAATAATACTTATTTGATAAATGATGTTGGAAATGGAGATGCTATTGCTGCTGGTATTAATGATAGTGTTTACGTTGTAGGACATGTTATATATGGTGGATCAGATACCGGATTTCTTGTTAAGTTGAACGCAACTAATGGCTCAACTCTTTGGAATGCCTCTAAAACTGGAGATGTTAGTTATGTTACAGGAGTTGCAGTGGATAGTTCGGAGCATATTTATACCGCCGGATATTTACAGGCGGCTGCAGAGATAGATTATTCTTTTTTTATTGATAAACATAATGCTACTGGTTCAAATATTGATAATTATACTTATGCTGAAATTTCTAATGGCAGTTTTGCTACTTATTTGGGTGGCTTGGCTATTGATAGCGGAATAGGGTTGTATATTGCAGGTAATTCTAACTTTACTACTACCAGTCATGATATGTATCTTGCTAAACATAATCAGAGTAACCTGAGTGAACATTTCTGGAATGTAACTCATGATTGGGGTATGAATGATTATGTCGTGGATGTTGTTACAGATAATCGTGATGCAGTTTACGTTTTAGTCATTAATGGCTCTCATCCTTTGATTGCTAAATATAATGCAACAAATGGTAATCCCATAATGAATTTTTCAACTACCGGGCCAATAATAGCCGACCATTTTAGAGCTATTAGCTATCATAATGATAGTATTTATGCCGTGGGATATAGTGAAACTAGTACCGTCATTAGAAGTTATAATGCAACAAATGGAACTTTGATTTGGGAGGATAGTCCTGGTGTTGCCGATGATTTAAATTTAAATGGAATTTCTAATGATAAGACTGGAAATATTACTGTTACTGGTAATTATTCTAACACTTTATTTGTAATGAGCTTATTTCCTAATGGAACTCATATCTGGAATCTGACTCATAGCAATGCTACTGGAAATGCTGTCACAACGGATGATGATTTGGATATCTATGTTACTGGAAATTCTAGTTTGGATTCTGGAAGTTTTAAAACCTGGAAGTTTAACTTTACTGATAGCGTTAATCCTGATGTTTCTATAGTTTTTCCTTTGAATAATACTAATCATAGTAGGAATACCTTAGATGTTAATTACACTAGAAGCGATATTAATTTAGCTAGTTGTTGGTATGGCTCTCATAATGGTTCTGGTAATATTACTCTTGCAGGCTGTTCGAACTTAACTCTTGCAACATGGGATGATGGAACTCATAATATAACTATTTGGGTAAATGATAGTTCTGGGAATACTAATTTTAGTACTATCACATTTACGATTGATACTGTTTTCCCTTCCATAGATTTGGATCCTCCAAAAAATAATGGTAATGATTCTTCTTTGACCGTTTTCTTTTTCGGGAATTTTAGTGATAATCGTTGGTTATTTAATGCTAGTTTGTTGGTTTGGAATTCTAGTTCTGATTTGATAAATAATACAGAGAATGCTACGATAAGTGGCTTGACTAATTTTTCTAATTTTAGTGTGATCTTGCCTTATGATGATACATTCCAATGGAATTATAGGGTTTGTGATAATGCTGGGAATTGTGCGATCAATGAGTCTAATTATACTGTTACTATCGATACTGTTAATCCTGGATTCTTAATAGTTCTTCCTTCTAATAATACAAATAGCTCTAAGACTGATTTGGATATTAATTACACTGCTAGTGATACTTATCTTGAAACTTGTTGGTATAGTAATGATAGTTTTGGTGTGAATAATACTTTAGCTAATTGTGCTAATCTAACTACAATAACTTGGTCTACTGGTAATCATAATGTGACTATTTGGGCTAATGATTCTGCTGGAAATGTTAACTCTAGCTCTGTTAGTTTTTTCATTCTTGCTGATACAGAGGCTCCTAATATTACTTTATTAGATCCAGATAATGCTACCAGTTATACGGCTAATAGCCAAGAGGTCAATTTAGGATATAATGTTACTGATAAGACTACGGTGGATAATTGTACATTATATGTTAATAGTGCTCTGAATTCTACGAACACTAGTATTACTAATCATGCGATAAATAATTTTACCGTTCTTTTTGGTACAGGGACTTTTAATTGGTATGTCAATTGTACAGATGATGGGAATAATGTGGGGAATAGCAGTGTGAGAACATTTACTGTTACAGCTCCTAGCTCTGGTGGTGGCGGAGGGGGTGGTGGAGGGGGTGGCGGAGGAGGTGGAAGTAGTCCTAGCTCGGGTGGAGATGATTCTGGTTCTGATTCCAGCCAGGGAGATAGTAGCGGAGATGATACAGAAGATGAATTTGACTTAGAAGATTTAGTATCTCCTCCTGATTTTGTTTGTGGTGAATGGCAGAAGTGTAGTGCTAGTTATGGTGGTTATGATTTGGATAGTTTGAATGTTGAACTTAGGGGAGAGCAGATTAGACTTTGTAATAATGGTATATCTGAGATGGTTCAAAGGAGAACTTGCTCTCCTAGGAGTAAGATAAGTGTTGAAAGGTTGCTGTCAGATTCAGACTTGCTGTTTGATAAGATGGTTAGTATATTTGATAAGAATGATATTAAGATTGCTAATTTGAATTTTAAGAAAGTTATAGATGATGGGACTTTAGTTGATCAAGTTGATTTTGAGTTTTTCTTGAATGGAGATAGTTTGTCTAGAGGAAATAATTTTAGAGATTATAATCTTGTGTGGAATGTGATTAGAAAGAGTTTCATATACTACAGGCAGGATAACTTTTAATCCTTCATCTCTATCTTGATTGTAATGTTTCTTGGAACGTGCAATCTCATAACAGAATGAAGTACTCTATCATCTGCTGGTAAGTCGATTACTCTAGAATGTATTCTCATCTCGTAGTTGTCAAAAGTCGCTGTTCCGTCACCACAAGGAGATTTTCTTGTTGTAATTTTAAGCTTTTTCGTAGGTAATGGTATTGGTCCGCTTATTGGAACACCTAGCTTGCTAGCTATGTCTGCGATTTGATCGCAGATCTTGTTTAGATCCTCAATCTTCATACTTTTGAGTTTTATTCTTACTTTTGACATTTTATTTTTGTATAGAAGTAAGTAAAAAAGTGTCTTTAAAAAGCTTGTGATAGCTTATTTAGTACTCTCTGTAGCTCTTTTGCAGGTAGTAATTGATAGGTAGAAGCATTCCTATGCAGAATGTTGCCCATCCTATAGAAGTTATTATGATTAGGATGTTGTTTCCAAGGAAGATTGCTATAATCAACAGGGCTACCCAGTTTATTATTCCGAAGACAAATAGAATTACCCATGTCATTTTTTCCTTTCTTTTGATTATATAGTCTGATAGATAGATTGTTATTATTCCTGAAGAGAATAGTAGGACTCCCACTAGTGATTGTAATAGGATTAATATGTCTGCGATTCCTGGGTTGAATTTTGAGAAAAATCCCCATAGCTCATTGATTTCTAAGAAGTTTATCTTCATGTTCATATTATCGAAAAATATTAGAAATAATCCTAGAAGCATCATGTAAAGGCCGTTTGCATAGGTGATCCTAGCACCTTGTTTCACTCTTTGAATATTCATAGAAAATTGAGAGATTTCAATTTTTTAAGTATTTGTGTTAGGGAAAATGACTTTGAAAGCCTTTATTAACATAATTTATTTGTATATGCTATGGAAGCTTATTGGGATCTTATTGGTAGAATTATTAAGGAATCTGATTTAGTATTGGAGGTTTTGGATGCTAGGTTAGTTGAGCTTTCTAGGAATGAGGAAGTTGAGAATTTAGTTGAGGAGATTGGAAGGCCTATGATTTTTGTTATAAATAAGAGTGATCTTGTTAGTAAGAAAAGTTTGAAAGAGCAAGTTAAGGAATTGAAGAAAAAAGGGGAAGTGGTTTTTGTTTCGGCTAAGAAGCCTAAGGATGTTAAGGTTTTGCTTTATGCTATTAAGAAAATTTTTAAGAAACATGGTAAGAGGGAAATTACTGTTAGGCAGGTTGGAGATCCAAAGATTAAGACTAGGGAGACTAAGGGAGATATTGTTGTAGGAATTTTGGGATATCCTAATGTTGGGAAGTCTAGTATCATAAATGCTTTGGCACATAAAAAGAAAGTTAAGGTTAGCAAGAAGGCTGGCACTACTCATGGTATCCATTGGGTTAAGGCAACTAATGAAATTAAGTTGATTGATAGTCCGGGAGTTATTCCTTTAGTTAAGGATGATGAAATCCGATATGGATTGATTGGCGCTAAGACTGATAAGATTAAGGATCCGAGTATTGTTTCTCATGCTATAATAAAATTATTTTTGAAGAATAATCCTAAGAACTTTGATAAGTTTTATGATGTGAATATTAATGAGGATGTGGATGATGTTGTTGATCAAGTTGGAAGGAAGAAGAGCTATTTACTTAAGGGTAATGAGGTTGATGAATTTAGAGCTAGCTCTGAGATAATTAGGGATTGGCAGGCGGGGAGGTTGAGACTGTAAAATGAAGAGGTGTAAATATGCAATCATTGTTTGAAGAATTTTTCAAGAAGGTATATGGATATAGCAAGGGTAAGACTAATTCTTTATTTTTAATAATTGTTATTAGGATGATGATTTATGGTTTCATCTTGTTAGCTATTTTATTTATTATCTATACAATATGGAAGAGGAATTTTGTGGCCCTGGGTATTTTCATTGGACTTGTTTTATTAGGGGAGTTGGCTCATTTTCTTAGGAAGTGGAGGGAAAAGGCAGTTCATAAGAAAGCTCCCAAGGCAGCTTCTAGGGAACATGCAGCGGAGATGCTGAAGACTGAGAAGAGTAAGAATAAGAGGTTGTTAGGCGATAAATCTAAGAATAAGAATCTTTTGGGGAATAAGCCTAAGAATAAGAATTTACTTGGGAAAAAGAAGGGTTAGTAAGTTTTAAAAACACTTATTTTCTTGGTTAGTTAACGGACTCGTAGTTCAGTGGTAGAACGTCTCGTTTACACCGAGAAGGTCCTCGGTTCAATCCCGAGCGGGTCCATATTTATTTATCTCTTTTGTATAGTTCAACATTTGTCCATCTTTTAGTTATATTAACTGGTGAGGCTCTTGCTTGAGCTTCATATCCTGCTTGTATATCTGCGGCTGAATCCGTTCCTTGACTTATAAATCTATGAATTGAGGGTTGCCCTCTATGACTTCTAGAATCATTTTCAATTCTATAGGCATCTGTTCCATATTTTCTGCACAGATCAACCATTGTTTCTCTTCTGGTATCGTCAATATCACTCATTGTGTATCGTATTTTACCATGATATTCTATTTGATCACCTTCTCTTAATTTTTCTTTACCTTGGTGATCCAATTCAACTAATTTTCCATTATAAACAGATATTCCTACTTCTATAACTCCAGAACTTTGATATTTTTCTTCTTCTGCATCATATTTGGTTTGGTTTATCATTTCTTCGAGATCTTGGATTTCACCTTCAATAGCAGATCTTTCATCAGATATGCTTTCGTTTGCTTCTTGAACAAGTTCTCTAAGAGTACCCCTTTTTGCATCAATTTCTTTCCTTAATCTCTTAAGCCTTTTTTTTAAATTGCCCATAAAATGAACTCTTTAAATATGGATATAAGGATTGTGTGTAAATTTTATAGAGGATAAGAAAAGTTTACACTTTTTTGATAACCTTTATTAATCTAAATTTGTTATCTTAGTTATGGATAAAAAGGGTGTGAAAAAAAAGATTGTTAGGCAGCCGGATAAGGTGGCTACGTTTCAGAAGCATATGGAGCCTGCTAGTACTAAGTTTGGAATAAAACATGTTCTTCAGGCGATTGTTGGAGCAACTTTGCTTGCAGTACCTATAGGATTTACTGAAGAGACTTGGCGATTAGGCGAAACTTTGCCTTTGTGGAATGTTATTGCCATTTTGATAATATCTTTGTTCTTTATTGCGATATTTGTTTATAGAAATTTTTCTAGAAATGTTCCTGGTTTTTATTGGACTGATCTTGCTAAGAGAATAGTTGTTATTTACATATTGTCTTTTTTGATAGTAGCTTTGTTGCTTTGGGTTATACAGAGGGCTCCTTGGGCAATGGATACGATGCTGGCATTTAAGAGAACGGTGATAGTTACATTTCCTTCTGCATTGAGTGCGGCTATAGCTGGTAACCTGAAGTAATTAAATTTTTAAACCTCTAGTATTAGATAGATTTGTGCGTGGGTAGTATAGTGGTTAGTATACGTCGTTGCCAACGATGTGACCCGGGTTCGATTCCCGGTCCGCGCATTTTTTTATTCATCCTCGCAATCTTCGAATTTGATCTCGTCGATTTTTTCGTATGCCTCTTTTCTTTCAAGGCTACAAGAATCACAATATTTTCTTGGATATCTTGCATTTGGGTTTGTTTCAAACTCTTCTCCACAATCCTTGCATTTTATCATTTTCATGCGTCTAAGAATTTTTTTTGCTTTTTAAACTTTTTTGTGATCCTTAATTGAAAATGTATATAAATGGTGGAATGTATTTTATTTTGAAGAGGGTGAAATGATTTATGAAATTATAGTTTTGATACATGTATTGGCTGTTATTGTTGCAGTTGGTACTGTTAGTGTTACAGATTATCTACATTTGGTTAGTTTAAAGAGGAAGAAGCTTGAGAAAAATTTGAAGATTGTTTATCCTAGATTGTCTAATATGATAAATAGTTCTTTGATATTGATTATTCTCACTGGAATTGTTCTTGTTTTGATGAATCCTTCTTTAGTTTTCAAGAGCTTATTTGTTCTCAAGATGGTTTTGGTTGGTGTTGTTAGTTTGAATGGATTATTTTTACAGAAAGTTGTTTCTCCTAATTTGGATAAATGTATTATTGGCACTAAGCATTGTTCTTCTAGTTTGTTGTATTCTGTTGCTATTTCTGGAAGTGTTTCTATAGTTACTTGGTTCTCTATTATTATACTAGCTTTTACTAAGAATATGGGATATACTTGGAAGCAATTTGTTTGTTATTATCTAGCTGTTTTGGCAATTGCTATTGTTGTTTCTTATACTGTGGAAAGAAAGGCTAGGAAGTGGAGATAGACCACCAAAATCCTTATATTAGTTAGTTAACCTTATTTAGTATCAAAAAGGTGTCCCTATGAGCTTTGAAGAGATTATGGACAACAATGCTGCTAAGGTGCAGAGACCGTTGTCTTATGTAATTAGAATAATTTTGTTAATCTCTATAGGCTATGCTCTCTATGCGCATCTTTGGAGGGTCTTGTTTATTGATATATTGTTATTAGTATTGGTTTTATTGCCTACAATTTTTAGAAAGTATGATATTAATCTTCCTCGTGAATTAGATTTTATATTGCTGATATTTGTGATGGGATCTTTTTTCTTAGGGGAGATTAGGGGGATTGTTATACAGATATTTTTTGGCTTTGCTATAAGTTTTGTTAGTGTGGCTTTTCTTTTGATAATTACTAAGAATAGTAAGATTGAGTTGCATTGGATTGTTACATATATTTTTGTTATTGGGTTTGCTATGGGGATTGGGGCTTTGTCTGAACTTGCTAAATTTTTGTTGAAGGGTTATTTTGGAATGCAAGTTGGATTGGCTGATTATCATTATGTGATGGCTAGTTTGATCTTTGTGTTTTTAGGATCTTTCTTAGCAACTAGTTTAGCTCTTGCTTATTTGAAAGATTATGATCTTCCAATTTTAAGGCATCTAATTAAAAGGTTTAAGAAGAAGAATCCTAATTTGTTTATTGAGAGATTGGATTCTCCAGAAGAGGTTTTAGATTTGATTAGGAAAGGAGAGGCTGAAAGGACCGAGTTTAAGTCTACGTTGAGAATTAATTTGCATACAGGTGAGCCTGATAGAAGGATAGAGCATTCTGTGTTGAAGACAATCGCTGCATTTTTGAATACTGAGGGGGGAAGTTTGTTGATAGGTGTTGCGGATACAGGGAATATTTGTGGTATTGAGAGAGATCATTTCCAGAGTAATGATAAGTTTAATTTGCATTTTACAAATTTGATTAAGGAATATGTTGGTAATGAGAATCTTCCTTATTTGCATTTTGAGTTGATACAGATTGAGGATAAGAATGTTATGAAGGTTGATTGCCTTAGAGCTAAAAAGCCTGTTTTCTTGAGGTTCCATAAGGAAGAGGAGTTCTATATGAGGGTTGGTGCAGCTACTACCCAGGTTACTGGTAGTAAGTTGGTTGAGTATATTAGGAATAAGTTTAAATAAATAATGGATTGTTTAGTTTTTCTATCTTTATTAGATCTAAACAAATGCTCTCCAGCCTACTGTTCTAAGATCTCTGTCCCTTTCTCTTACTTTTTCTGCAAGGCTCTCTCTAAATCTCTTCACGTTGTCGCGAACAGTTGAGTCATAAATTCCTGCGATCTGTGCAGCATATAATCCTGCGTTTGTGTGTCTACTGATTCCTTGAGTGGCTATTGGTCCTCTCATGTCGCCCCTACTAAAAAGGTGTCTCTCAAATAATTCTGGCTCACTATATGTTCCATCGTCATTTACAAAAGGAAGTGCTATTACTGGAAGATCGGTATAATGTGCTATTCCTGAAGGAAACCTCCAGCTATGCCCTTCTTTACTATATGAACAAATAACAATAACTGAGGATGCCCCTGAATTTTCAATATCATAGAGAACTCCCCGAAAATCATGTGGCCTATAACTATCTCTTTCGCCAATTGAGCTATTGACAGTCATTCCCATATCATCACAAAGTAATGATTGGACTTGATCGATTTTTGCAGAGTCATATTTTGCATTGGTTGGGGCTATTAAGCCTACCTTATTATTAATGCTTACTCCTCTTTCAAGAGGGTCGATTCCTGTTCTTTCTCTAAGAGCGTTACGTACTTCTTTATTATCTAGATACGCAATCCTTGTTGCTATTAGGGCTGCATTTTCTGCTTGTCCAATTCCTACACATCCGTTTGGAATTCCAGGAGGCATTTGAATCATTGATAATAGCGAATCCATTCCAGCCATATTACCGTTAAAAGTAGAAGACTTTACTGGAAGGGCAACAACTGGAAGAAGTGTTTCTGATGCAGTCATTCCCGCTAAATGCGCAGACCCTCCTGCGGCACCAATACTTACTCTATAACCTTGGCTTTCAAGTTCTCTTGCCTCGCTAGTCATCATTTCAGGGGTCCGATGAGCAGAAAGGATGCGAGCGGAATAATCAATCCCTAGTCCATCAAGCGTTTCATAGCAAGCTCTTATTTTTGGGATATCAGAATCGCTTCCGGTTCTAATTTCAATTAGGGGAGTACTCATCAAAAAGCTAATAAGGAACCATTTATAAAAATTATTGGGATTTAGGCTTTGTGTAAACCTTTAAATAGTATCCAAAGGCCGTAGTACTAAGATTTAAATAAGAAATTTGATTATATTTACTATGGCTGAAGAGAATCCGCAAAATAATTCTGAAGAAACATCTCTGGAAGATAGGAAGTATCAGAGTCCTGAACTTCGTAAAGTTGATGTGCCTCAGGCGCCTAGTCCTGCTGAGACAAAGGAGATGCAGGAGATTAGAAAGAAGCTTGATGGTTTGAAGAAGTATATTAATAAGAAGCATAAGGAAGTTAGTGCTATTGGTATTATTCCTCCACAAGCTGCTGATATGTTTGATGATGAGAATGAGCTGACAGAGGAAGAGAGAAAGGAAAAGCCTATGCATTTAGTTGTTGTTATGCCTAATGATCAGGAGAAGAAGTTTAATGAGGTTAAGTTAGATATTTTGAAGAAGATCAAAGAGGATAAGTTGAAGATTTGGTTGAATATATTTTTGGAGATGGATTTGTGGGAGATTTGTTTAGATAGTAAGTATCCTGTTATTGAGGCTATTGGAATGGCTTATCCATTGTTTGATAAGGGAATTTTAGGTGCACTTCGTGTAGCTCAGATTCATAAGAGTTTAGTTTTGAAGAAGTTTGAGAAGTATGTTTATAGTTATGTTATTGGTGGTAGCTTGGTTAGGGGAGAAGTTATTCCTACAAGTGATGTTGATGTTTACATTATAATTGATGATACTGATGTTAAGAGGATGCCTAGGCTTGAGTTGAAAGAGAAGTTGAGAAATATTATCCATAGTTATGTAATGCAGGCTGGTGAGTTGGCTGGAGTTAAGAATAAGTTAAGTCCTCAGGTTTATCTTCTTACAGAGTTCTGGGAAGGTGTTAAGGATGCTAATCCAATATTCTATACTTTCTTGAGAGATGGAGTTCCAATTTATGATCGTGGTGGATTTTTGCCTTGGAAGTTGTTATTAAAGATGGGGAAGATTAAACCTACTCCTGAAAGTATTGATATGTTCATGGCAAGCGGAGATAAGACCAAGGATTTGGCTAATAGGAGATTGATGGATATCGTCATGGGAGATATTTATTGGGGGGTTATTACTCCGAGTCAGGCAATGTTAATGTTGTATGGTCTTCCACCTACAAATGTTTATGAGACTGTTGCTGAAATGAAGAGGATTTTTGTTGAGAAAGAAAAGTTATTGGATAAAAAGCATTGGGAGATTTTGGAAGAGATTGCTATTAAGTATTACAAAGGTTATGAGCATGGCAAGGTTAAGTCAGTGACTGGAAAGGAAGTTGATAAGTTGTTGAAAGATTCTGAGGAATATTTGAAGAGATTGAAACAGCTTCGTGAAGAGCTAGAGAAGAGAATGACTGAGAAGCAATTTAATGAGATTTATGATAATGTTTTCGAGCTTCTTACAAATATGTTTGGTAAGAAAGCTGAGAGTAGTTTGATTAAAGAGTTTGAGAAGGAAGTTGTTAAGGCTGGGAAAGGAAATCCTAAGTATATTAGGACATTGAATAGTTTGGTTGCTATGAAGAAAGAGTTTTCTGGGAAGAAGGCTCCTAGTAAGTATGACTTTGAGAATTTAAGGAAGGATAGTGTTTATTTGATTGATGAGATGACTGAGTATGCACAGAGAAAGGAACTTGGATTGTTGCAGAAGTCTAAGGTTGTTGTGACTTACGATAAGAGGGGCAAGGATCATCATGCTGATTTGTTTTTGTGTAAGCCTGCATTCTTAGTTGAGGATATTGTTGTTAAGAAGATTGAGGGTGGGAAGATGATGGATAGTGATGTTAATGAGTTGAATAATATTCTAGCAAGTTATAAGGGTGGCAGAGTTGTTTTAGATGATGAAACAATGAAAGCTTTGAAGAAAGAACTTGGTGATTTCTCAGTAAGCCTTTAGTTTTTTATATATGGTACCTGGATATATCAGGTAGAAGAAATATTTATGGTTTTTTCTTATAGGCTTTATGAATAATGGAGTTGGGACTGGTAATTTGAAGTTAGTGGATCTTTATGGGGCTACTATTGAATGCAGGACTAAATTTTTTGGCATTGGAAGAGAATATGTATTTATAGGGCAGGATGGAGATCATTTTGGACCTGAGCTATTTACATTTGGTGTTGAATATAGTGATGGTTTAATTAATGATCTGGCTAGATTACAGCAAGTTAGTGTTCGAGAAATGTTAGATGGGCATGTTGGTAAGCATACTACTTTTGAATTATATAGAGAAGACTTTCCTATTAATGAATCTAGGGATGGAGAGTATGGTTCTAAAATTTTGATACAATTAGATGGTAGGCTTAGAATGCCTCATATTAAGATGCCTTGGTTTGGAGATGCTCCTAAGTATGTTGAAGCTCAAGTTTACAATCAGATTTATCAATATAGGGATGAAGATGATCAATTGAAAATGGAGAGTTGTTTTAGACCTGAGAGGTTGAGAATTCATGGGCCTGATTATTTTAAATTAGGATTTATGGATGCTATCCAAAGAATTAATCCAGATTTATTTGAAGAAGGTGAATCTTTGAGAGATAAGACTGGCAGGTTAGAAACAATATTGGGAAATAGGTTCATTAGTGTGGATGATGAGGATTATGACTTTAAATTTAGAATGACAATTAGAGATCAAAATAATACTTTTTTGTTTAACTAAAAATAATTTTATGCAGCTTGGAATCCATATTCTGATTGGGCTGAGCTTATGTCTGAAGCGTGATCTGGGCAAGGGCCTATGCCATAACCTTCACTAACTCCCATTAATGCGATGTCTCCGCCCATGTCTATATAAGCTCCAGCACCAGCAACTCTATGTCTATCTCCTATTAGGGGAGCACCTTTTCTATTATCTGCTAAGCTAGTTAGTGTGAATGGAACTCCTGTTTCTGTAAGCATTCTAGCTACTAATTGCCCATGATGGGTTGCGTCATCTCCAAGTATAACTACTGGTTTTTCGTCTACGTACAGTTGGACTGCCTTACCAGCATCTTCTGTACCATTATAATTAAATATATGAATATCTGTCATTGTCTAGTAGTATCTTTTTAATACCTTAATTTTATATTATTTACCATAAATTTTAGTATATAAAGTTTTTGGTTTGGTGAACGTGTCTAAAAATAAAATTAAATAGCTAGCACACCTTCTAATTTTAGCAT
>CAYFMD010000009.1:0-41213 GCA_964344105.1 Candidatus Woesearchaeota archaeon
TTTTTCTTTAGTTTTCATCCCCAGGGCAAGCCACTGGGGTATTCAGAAGAATAAATCACTGCTCTAGAATGATTATCAGAATCTGAAGAATCTCTTATTATCAAAGAAGAACCACTCTCGCCATCCAATCTATACAAAACCTGTGCCTCACCTTTTATATCCATAGCATTATAAAATTCCGTTAATCCTGGAACAGCATCTCCTTCCCCAAGACCTCCAATACTAAAACGAGGAGAATCTAAGATATGAACGCCTACTTTCTCCGTCAGACCATCTCCTGCAATTGTAACTAAATCTCTAGTCATATTAATAATCTCCAAAAAGTAATCTAACCCATAATTTTTCATTTAAAAACCTTTGCATTCATATTTCTTCCACTTCTTCTTGAGGGAGGGAGGAGGGTCAAAAGGACTTAGAAGAAAAATAAACTATACAAACCATTATAAAACTCCACTAACTAAATACAAAATGGAATATCCAATAGCTTACATGGTTGCAGGCCTATCATCAAGATTCGGAGGCAAACCAAAAGCATTCGCAAAAATAGGTCCCAACCAGGAATCACTAATAGAAATCTCAATGGATAGAGCCATAGCAGCAGGGTTCAATAAATTCATATTCATAGTTGGAAAAGAAACTGAACAAGCTTTCAAAGAAAAATTCAACGGATCCTATAAAAATATTCCAGTAGAATATTCATTCCAATCTTACGATCCAGAATCAAGAGACAGGCCCTGGGGAACAACAGACGCTTCATGCACAATTCTAAATCAAATAAACGGCCCAGTTTTAATCTGCACTGGAGATGATCTATATTCTGCAGACACCTATCAAACATTATTTAATCATATTCAAAACGAACAAACAGATGCAACAGTGGGCTACGATCTAGATGAACATCTTCCAGAAGAAGGAGAGGTAAATAGAGGAATCTTCTACATAGAAGATAACTATGTAATAGAAGCCAAGGAAATGCTAAAAATCTCAAGAGCTAATCTAGCAGAAAGAGGACTATCTCTAACAACTAAATGCAACTGTGGAATATTCTTAGTGCAAAAAGAAACCTTAGAAAAATTAAATGAAATATTAAAAAAATTCAAACAAGAAAACCAAAATGAAAGAGCAAAAGAATGTTATCTAAATGTTGAACTAGGTAACCTAATAAAAAACAACGAAATAAAACTTAGATACTATCCAGGAAAAGGAAAATTAATTGGGATAACAAATCCCGAAGATGAAGAAGTAGCTAGAGAAACTCTAAAACAAAATTAATTTTCACATCCCTCACAACCTTCACATCCTCCACATTTCTCACAAACACCTGTAACATCTATCTGCACATGACATACATTTCCTTCAACATTCTTCTTCAAAAAATTAAAATTATCAACATCAATATGACTAACCTTTCCGCATTTCTCACAAGTAAAATGGCAATGACTCTTTTTCTCTTTTGAATAAATAGTTCTACGATCGCAAGTGTATGAATGCAATCTATGCTTAGTCTTCAAATCTTTTAGAACCCTATAAACTGTAGCTATTCCAATCTTACTGTCTTTCTTCTTAACCCTATCAAACAATTCTTGAGAATTAAAGAACCTATCAAACTTATCGACCTCCTCAGTAATAATTTCTTTCTGCCTGGTATTTCTACTTACTGCCATTTTTCTTACCTGCCCTAATCGTACTCCTAATCATCATATATATTAAACCAACTCCAATAACTAGAGAAAAAATAGCGTTACCCAATCCCGAATGCGCAGCAGATTCTAAACTAGAATCACCAACACCATGAGCCAAAACTAAGTTAACCATTAACAAAATACTCCAAAAAGATACAAAATACTTCTTCATCTTATTGATAATAGTTATCAATAACATTTATAAACCTTCCCTAAATACTAATAACATGAACAAGAAAGGACAAATACAAATAATAATTTTAGCTGTAATAATCATAGTAGGAGTAGTAATATTTCTAAACTTAGACAATTCAAAAGATACAAACAATAATAAAAACGAAAATTTTGTGGTAGCCGCAACATTCTATCCATTATATGATCTAACAAGGTCAGTTGCAGGCAGCGAAGCAACAGTGTACTCAATTGTCCCTTCAGGAGTTGAGCCTCATGACTATGAGCCAAGTCCTGGAGATATAAAAAAGTTAAACGATGCAAGTGCATTCGTTACTCTAGGAATAGAATTTGAGGAATTTGAAGAAAATTTAGTAGAATCAGTTAACCCTTCAGTAGAGGTAATATCTGCAGGTTCAAGGATATTCCTACTAGATGTAGAAGAGGATCACCATGATGAGCATGAGGAAGAAGATAATCATGAAGACGAAGACCATGAGGAAGAAGATGATCACCATCATTCAGGAAAAGACCCGCATATCTGGCTATCACCAAATAACGCCAAAATAATGGCTGAAAATATAATCAAAGGATTATCAAAAGCAGATCCAGATAACAAAGAGATTTATCAACAAAATGGAAATAGACTAGTAAATGATCTAAAGGAACTAGATAATAAATTCTCTACAGAATTATCATCATGTAAAAAAGATACAATACTGGTAAATCATAATGCATTCTCTTATCTAGCTAAAGATTACGGATTTGAAACAATCTCGATTAGCGGATTAGAGCCAGAAATAGAACCAACTCCTAAACAGCTAACAGAATTAATCGAAGAGGCTAGAGAACACGATCTAAAATACATTTTCTATGAAGAACTTGTAGACCCTAGAATTGCAAACACTATCGCAAGAGAGGTGGGAGCTCAAACATTAGAACTGAATCCATTAGAAGGTACTAATAATCCTTTAGATACATACATTAGTCTAATGGAAGAGAACTTAGAAAATTTAAAAATAGCTCTTGAGTGCAACTAAAAATCTTTTTATAATCACTCAACTAATAATACCCATGAAAAAGAGTATAATCGAAATTAATTCTCTGTCCTTTTCTTACAGAGAATCTGAAATTCTAGAAAACATATCTCTTAGAATTGAAGAAAAAGACTTCATAGCATTAATAGGTCCAAATGGATCAGGAAAAACAACACTAATAAAAATAATTCTAGGATTACTAGAGCCAAATAAAGGTGAAATAGATCTAAAAATAAAAAAAGAGGAGATAGGATACGTCCCACAATACCACGAGATAGATCCTAACTTCCCAGGAACTGTTAAAGAAATACTCTCTAAGAAGAATAAAGAGATAATAGAACAAACAGGGATAGAAGACCTAATGGAAAAGAAATTTGTAAATCTTTCAGGAGGGCAACAACAAAAAGTACTAATCGCTCTTGCACTAGAACAGAATCCTAAGCTATTAATACTAGATGAGCCCACTTCAGGAATAGATTCAAGATCAGAGCAATCATTCTATGAACTACTAAAAAAACTTAACAAAAAAGGTGTGACAATAATTTTAGTAACGCATGAGATAGGAATGGTGCACTCATTAGTAAAGGATGTTATTTGTATAAACCACCGAATATGCTGCACAGGAAAAACCGCTGAACTTCCACAACTATTAAAAAAAGCATATGGATCTGATTTCATTCAACACCACCACCACGGAGGGCACCATGATTGAATTACTTAGCTACACTTTCATGCAAAAAGCACTAATTGGAGGATTAGCCATAGCTCTGTGCTGTGGATTAATAGGTCCATTCCTTGTACTAAGAAGACTCTCATTGCTTGGAGACGGCCTAGCCCATTTAGCATTTGGAGGGGTAGCACTTGGCCTTCTAATAAACATCAATCCATTAATCTCTGCACTAATAACTGTAATCATAGGAAGTTTCTTAGTTCAATATCTAATAAAGAAAAATGTTTACGGGGATGCTGCAATAGCACTAATACTATCATTAGGGGTAGGACTTGGAATAGTAATAATAGGCATAGCCAGAGGGTTCAACGCAAGCCTCTTCAGCTATCTAATAGGAAGCATCTTAGCATTAAGCACAACAGACATAATACTGGCATTCACACTGTTAGCACTAACAACAATTTTCCTAACCGCATTCTATAAAGACATGTTCTACCTTACCTTCAATAGAGAAATAGCTCATCTATCAAGAAAAAATCTCAAAATATCAAACTTCCTTTTCACAATACTAACTGCAATGATAATAGTTATCAGCATAAGAGCCGTAGGAATCCTTCTTGTTTCTGCACTAATAGTAATCCCCACACTAATAGCAATCAACCTATCAAAATCCTTCAAACAGACAATTACATATTCTGCAATAAGCTCAATAATCGCAGTAACACTTGGAATAATAATCTCATTCATTTTAGATATCCCTCCAAGTGGATCAATAGTCCTAATCCTATTAGCAGGATTCTTAGTTAGTTATCTAAACAAAAGATAGAAAGATAATTATTTATCTAACAAAGAAGAGATAAACCAATAGGCAAACGTTAATGGCCCTGAGGCCGCCAAGACTATAGTAGCTATCCCCTCTGCATAGTCTTTAGGAGGCTCGTAAGTAAATTCCTCAGAAGGTGATTGAAAACCTACATAAGCAGGTTCATAATCTACAAATAATGGGCGCACCTCTAAATCTTCAAACAATCCTTGGCTTTGATACAATTCCAAGGTAGCCCTAAGTGCAGGATCTAAAGAATCTAAATAAAGATCATCCAATTCCATCAATAATCCCTGTCTAACCATTCTATCCTCATAAGCATCTTCATTACAGGGCCATATTCTAATATATAGCCATGGGCTACCTGGGATAAATCTCCTTCATCAAATCCCATATTCACCATAGCACCATAAGCATCGCATGCTGAAACAACTTCACGACTATCAAAAGGAAATCCATCCCTACTAAATGTAACCCTATTCTCCAAACTCATAAAAAATCCAATAATATACCCTATTTATACCTAAGCCCTAGGAGCTATAAACAAAGTAAGCAGCGCTAACTAATGCACCAATAGTAGCACCCCAAGAAACTATGGCAGAGCCTAGTCCAGGATTCCTTTGATAAAATCCTGTACCAACATCTGTCATCAAATGATTTCCAGGACCCCTATGCATTTTTGTAGGAACTCCTTCAGAGAAATATTCATCTCTAAGTTCCAACCATCTCCTAGTAGGACACACATCCCCCATATCCTCATGTTGAAAATCATCAGAAGAATCAGAAACTTCAACAGTTTCAGGAATAACTGGATCATATTCCAAAAATCTAGCATCAATACCCCACCTATCATAATGGCCCTCCCTGCGATAATGATCCAAAACGGCTCTTAAGGCGGGATCTCTAGATACACAATATAATTCATCTAACTCAATTAAAGCAGCTTGCCTAATCATTACATCATTATCAGAATCGGTTATGATCGGCCCATACTCATCAAGATAACCTGTAACAAGAACCCCCAAATCTGCACCACCAATACCAATATTAATAAGTGTTTGATAGGCATCAAATGCAGTAACCCTTTCCCTATCTCCAAAAGGAAAGTCATCTCCACGAGATGCTGGAAAGCCATCTCCATGAGAGGTTGTAATCCGATTCTGCAGATTCATTCTAATACCAATTAAATCTATTATTTATATCTTTAGTTAACTCTTTCATATTTAACAGATCTTCTAAGCTTCTCTCGATCATTTGTGTAAGTCTTATCTTCCAACAGCCTATATCTAGATTTGCCAATTTCAACAGTCCAGGGAAGTCCCCTAAATGCCCTTTCCTGCTTGCCAGTCAACACATGATCACAATCAACTAACTTTCCCAATCCACCTTTCTTCTTGACCTTAAAAGTCATCCTAATTATATCAGGACCCATAGCAATTCATAAATCCCAATCTTTAAAAATAAGCCTATTTTAGAATATCTATGACAATTTCACTCTCTTTTTCTTAAGGGAGGGTGGGAGGGTTAAGGTACAGAGAGTGAAAAATAAAATGACAAATATTAGACAACCAATTGTTACAGTAGCAGGTCATGTAGATCATGGAAAGACGACTATACTAGACAGTATAAGAAAAACAAATGTCTACGATACCGAAGCAGGAGGGATAACTCAAAAGATTTCTTTCACAAAAGTACCTATTGAACATATCAAAAAACAATGCCCATTAATTGAAAAACAAGGAATAAACCTAGACATTCCAGGATTCCTATTTATAGATACACCAGGGCACGCAGCATTTTCTCACCTAAGAAAGAGAGGAGGATCTTTAGCAGACATTGCAATATTGCTAATTGATATTAATGACGGCATCAAACCACAAACTCAAGAAGTAATTGAAATTCTAAAACTAAACAAAATTCCATTCATTGTAGCCCTAAATAAAATAGATAATATCTCAGGATGGAGAAAACAATCAGATAATCTTAAGGAAAATATCTATAAACAAGCAGTTAACACTCAACAACAATTTCAAGAAAAACTATTAACACTAGAGGGAGCCTTACATCATCACGGTTTCAATGCAAAACCATACTATGAAGTTACAGATTTCACAAAAGAACTAGCATTAGTCCCCTGTTCAGCAAAATCAGGAGAGGGGATTCAAGAACTAATCTTAATGCTTGCAGGATTATCTGAAAAATTCCTAAAAGAAAATCTAAAACTAAGTGAAGAACCAAAAGGAGTAGTTCTAGAAATTAAAAAAGAAAAAGATATGCAATATGCTGAATCAATAATCTATGATGGTACTCTAAAACAAACAGACGAAATTGCCATAGCAAGTTTTGATGAACCAGTCATCAGCAAAATCAGAGTCCTAGAAGAAATCCAACCAATATCTTCTAAATTTAAAACAAGCAATGAAGTCACTGCTTCAACAGGAATGAGAATGCAACTAATTAATTCCGAAGACATCTTACCTGGAATGCCATTCACAATTTTCAAAGATAATCTAGAAGAAATTAGGGAACAATTCAAACAAGACATAGACAATATAGAAACAGATGATCAAGGAATAATCATCAAAGCAGACTCTCTAGGGAGCTTAGAAGCCTTAGTAACCTTACTAAAACAAGAAAGAATCCAAATAATAAAAGCTGGAATCGGACCAATAAACAAAAAAGACTTCATCTCAGCAGAAACAAATCTAAGAGAAGATCCAACTAATGCAATTATTGTAGGTTTCAATGTTCCAGTTGAAGAAGAACTAGAAACTTTAAACAAAGATAAAAAAATCAAGATTCTAACAAACGATGTTATCTACAAACTAATTGAAGATCTAACAGCATTCCAACAAGAAAAAGCTAACGAGCTAAAGAAAGAAACTCTAACAAGTCTAGCAACAATCAGCAAGCTCAAGATTCTACATCAATATGTTTTCAGAAACTCCAATCCTGCAGTTTTTGGAGCAGCAGTAGAAGGAGGAAAAGCTAAACCCAACACCCCTATGATGGACGCAGACGGAAACAAGATAGGAAAACTAAAGGATGTTCAAGAAAACAACAAGAAAGTAGATCAAGCACAAGTAGGAACAGAAGTGGCTATAAGCATACCAGGGATAATGTTTGACAGGCTTTTAGCTGAAAAAGACTATCTTTACAGCGATCTAACCGAAGGTCAATTCAAAAAGTTCAAAGAAAACAAAGAACTATTAACACAGGATGAAATCCAAACTCTTCAAAAGATCGCAGAAATTAAGAGGCGTGAAAAGGTTACTTGGGGTGTTTAATGAAAAAGCAAATAAAAGTAAAAATAAAATCATTTTACATAGTTATCCTAACCCTAAGTCTTATCTTAATATACCTTCAAACAGATATTTCTTCATGCAATAGCGAACTAGATACAATCAGAGCTAATCTATCTAATGCAAATACAATTCAAACTAGAGGAGTCATAGGATTAACATCTTCACTTTCTACAGGCATCCTTGATGGATCCACAAAAATAATAAAAACTGATGGAGACGAATTCACATACACCTTCAATAATGAGGAATTAGAAAAAGAGACCTTATTTTTTAATGATCTAATAGAAAAACAACTAGAGGAAAAATCAAGACTTAAGGTCTTAGAAGATACCAAAAAGAAAGAATGTAAACTAAAGGGAACTGTGCAATTTGCGATTCTAATCATAGTTGCATTTTTAGAACTGTTTGTAATAATTGAGTCAAAAAATAATCAATAAACCAACTCCAAAAAATGACTAGGATCATACTCATTCCAATTATGACTCCTACTTCCTGAAACATACAACTGATCTTTAGCTCGACTTATAGCCACATAAAACAACCTTAACTCACTATCTCTTTTAACAGCACCCAAATCCTCCTTGTAATAAGGTAAAATTCCCTCATTACAACAAACCAAAAATACATGCTTCCATTCAAGCCCTTTAGCCGAATGTATCGTCGATAAAATCACCTTCCCTTCCGTATCCTCATTCTTCTCCATATCAATCAACTCATCTAAAAATCTTCTAATCCCATTAGCATCATCTGAATAAGGCTGATAAAGATCTTTCAACAACTTAACATTCTCACGTTTCTCTTTTAATCTTCTAATATCAAAACTATATGCATGCTCTAACCAACCTTGATAATTAAATTCTTCAAAAAACTGAAAGCTAGGATTTCCATCCATATCTTTAATCAATTCCTGCAACTTAACCAAATTCCTCCCAGCTAAACTTTCGATACCAAATCTTTCATAAAAATTCAAAGCTTCAACTAGATCAATCCCTTCTCCTCTAGCATATTCAGTAATCAACTTAATCTTAACATCTCCAACACCTTCAACCAACCTACAAACCCTCTCAAAATCCAATTCACTATCCGGATTTAATTTCAATCTTAAAAAACTAAGAAAATCTTTTACCTCCTCTCTTTCAAAAAATCCCTTGCTTTTAGCAAAGTGGCATGGAATTCTATTTCTCAACATTTCTTTCTCAAAAAACTTCCCAACATAATTTGTTCTAAAAAGTACAGCAATATCATGCTCCTTCACACCACTTTCAATCAACTCAGCTACCTTTCCAGCTATACCCTTCAACTCATGCTGCAAACTATAATAAAAATTTACATGAATATCCTCCCCAACATCTCGGCTACATTGTAACTGTTTATCAATCTTAAATCTCATCTCCTTTATAGTATCATTAACCGCCCGAATTATCTTCTCTTTAGACCTATAATTCTCTTCAAGATAGATAGCCTTCTTATTCTGACTGAAATCAAAGACCAACTCATTACTCGCACCACGCCATTCATAAATATTCTGACAATCATCCCCAATTAAACATAAATTATCATTCTCTAACATTTCTAAAATCCTAATCTGAACAACATTAATATCCTGAGCCTCATCAACCATTATGGCCTTAAACTTATTCCTATAATAGTTCAAAATAGGTTTATTCTCCTCAAACAACTTTAAAGTATAAAGCAAAACATCATCAAAATCCAATAACCCATTAGCTTTCAAATAAGCCTGATATTTCTTATACACAACATTAACTTTCTTCCGCAAATCTCCACTAACTGTAAGAACTTCATCTTCCATCAACTCTTCAACTAATCCACTCTCTCCATCTAAACTACCATCTTCATTCAAACCCTCGCTTAGAATTCCTTTATTCTTAAACTTACTAATCCAACTTGTAAAATAATAAACATTCTCATACTTATCACTAACACCCAAGCCCCTAAGTATTTCCTTCAAAACCTTCTTCTTATCATTATCATCTGTCAAAATATTAAAATTTTCAGAAAGCCCAACATAATTCGCATTAGTCCTCAAAAACCTAAGGAATATTGAATGCATAGTACCAATATATCTTGGAACCTTATCACTACTTTTCTTAATCTTCTCAATCATATCCTTTGCTGCCTTATTAGTAAAAGTAGTCATCAACACCTCCTCAGGAGTATAACCATAATTCTCAACCATATTCACATATCTATTAACAATAGTAGTCGTCTTCCCAGTCCCAGCACTAGCTATAATCAACAAATTCCCCTTAACAAATTCTACCGCTTCCTTCTGCTTATCATTAAGTCTCATTTCAACAATAAATTACCGCATTAATTAAACATATTGGTAGTCTCTAAAGCATTAGAGCAAAAAATTTCTCCTCGCAAATGCCAATAATTCCTGCCTAAATCATTATAAGTTACCAAAATAATTCCCAAGAGCAAGCTTTAAATCTTCAAAATTTTAATTTTGAATGAGTTAAACGTTACTAATGGTAACGTTTAAAAACCCTTTTCAGTAAGAACTATTATGCCTTTCAAAATAAATGTATCGGATAAAGGGAAGACCTACAAGACTGAGTCAGAGAACGAAATTGTAGTTGGAAAGAAGATAGGTGAAACTATCAATGGTTCTGATATTGATGAAAACCTTACTGGCTATGAACTAGAAATCACAGGAACAAGCGATCTTTCAGGAATCCCTGGCTTCAAAGGACTAGAAGGTCCTGGATACCATAGAGTTCTAAGAACAAGAGGACCTGGAATGCACAATACAACTAATGGAATAAGACTAAGAAAAACAAACAGAGGAGAAGAAATCTCAGCTAAAACACATCAAATTAACACTAAAGTTCTAAAAGAAGGTTCTAAGAAATTCGCAGATCTTACAAAGAAAGAAGATCCTGCAGCAGAAGGTGGAGAAGAAGCACCTGCTGAAGAGAAGAAGGAAGAATAATTATTTCTTAAAAACTAACTGCATCATAAGACGCACCATCATGATTCTGATCATAAACTAGAAGCATAGAGTCTACATCCATAACCCCTGCAGAAGACGGATTAGCAGAATGCACCCTCATAGCATCTCTTATTGGAACATTAACAAAAGTATATTCTCCACCAAGCCCCTTGCCTTGTTTAACCATTGCTCCAAGAACCTTTGTAGAAGGCCTAGACAAATCCACAGTTTCTAAATCACCTGCAACGCCATCAAGACCTTGATTGTATAAACTAAATGGAACAACTTCAACAACATCTCCACCCTTCCATCCATTAAATATCCTATCTTGAAAACTCCTATAACCAGAAATTTTCTGAGCCAAATAACCTTCATCCAAAAAATGCTCAGGACTTTCAAAAACATCCACATGTGCTAATCCTAATGGATTATCCACACTCCCCAAAACATATCTTGTACCAGCATCCCCAAAATTATAAGCCTCTTCAGGAGTCGCCCTTGTTCTCAATTCAGGAGGTATTTCCATTCTAGCGGCATCAATTCTTTCTAAATCTGCTTCATCATAAATAGGAATAAATCCTTCTTCAGCATCATCACCAAACAAATATTTCTCAACAACATCCCCTGCAGGAGACCTAACAACTCTATTCAACCATAAACCTAAAACACCATCAACAGCACCCTCCAACAATGTACGTCTTGAAAACCTCATCTTTTATACACCCTAACATATATAATTCACTCCTATATATAAAGCTTTTCAAGCAAACCCTTAAATAGACCAATTTTTACCTATTTCTATGACCAAAGAAGAAATGCCAAATGAAATGTTGAACGTTGGAATGGTTGGACATATTGACCATGGTAAGACAACACTATTAAGTAAGATTACTGGTAAGTTTACAGACACCCACTCAGAAGAATTAAAGAGAGGAATTACAATCAAACTAGGTTATGCAGATACAATTCTAGAAAAAAATGGGAAACAAAGATACATTAGCTTTGTAGACTGCCCAGGACACGAAATGTTAATGGCAACAATGCTTTCTGGAGCAGCTCTAATCGATGCAGCAATTCTTATCATCGCAGCAAATGAAGGAATCAAACCTCAAACAAAAGAACATCTAACAGCATTACAAGCTAAAAAAGTAAACAAAATAATTATAATTCAAAACAAAATAGACCTTGTAACAAAAGAACAAGCCGAATCTAACTACAAAGCCATAAAAGATTTCGTTAAAGGAACAATTGCAGAAGACGCGCCAATAATTCCGGTTTCTGCACAGCAAGACATTAATGTTGATAAAATAAAAGACATGCTAATGGAAATAGCAATCCCAAAAAGAGATACAAAATCTCCAGCAGAATTCCTAATAGCAAGATCATTTGATATTAACAAACCAGGAACTAAAATAGAAAACTTGCATGGAGGAGTTCTAGCAGGTATCCTAAAGAAAGGTACAATAAAAATCGGAGATGAAATTGAAATCAAGCCAGGGATAACAAAGAAAGTTGCTAATCAAATTACATACCATCCAATTAAAACAAAAATAACATCTATCTTTAGAGGAAAACACCCAATAAAGGAAGCTACACCTGGAGGATCTTTAGCTTTCGAAACAGAACTAGACAATCCATTAGCAAAAACAGATTCACTCTCAGGAAATATAGCCTCTAAACCAAATTCATTACCTGAAATAACTGAAACTCTAAAGATCAAATACGATTTATTCGATGAAATCTTAGGAGAAGAAGAAAACAAAAAGATTGAAGATCTAAAACCTAGCGAACTAATCATGCTTTCTATTAACACAACTACAACAGTTGGTAAGATTGAAAAACTAGATAAAAAAGAACTAACATTATCTCTAAGAATACCTGCAATACCAATCCAAGGCGATTCTGTAGGATTAGCAAGAAACATCGACGGCCACTGGAGATTAATTGGATTCGGTGAAATTCTTTAATTCTATCACAAAGAATTAAAAACTCTCTCAACTTTTTTCTAAAATGCCTATCCTAAAACCATCTAGCGAAATAGAATTCAAAAGAAATCTCAGTATCTACTTTTCTTTCACTAAAAATTACAAACCAATAGTTTTCTTCATCTTAGTAGCAATAGCAATAATGGAATCTCTATATGTTTTTGAAAGATTCCTATTCAAATTACTGGTTGACAGGGCAACAGAGTTTAGCACTGGAGCGCTAACACAAGCAGCATTCATTGACGCAATAATGATAATAGTCTACGCATTCCTAGCAATGACTGCCCTAAATCTAATACTCTATTACACAAGACCAACTTTAGTTAATCTGCTAGAAGTAAAAGTAATAGCAGACATGAAAAGAAGGTTCTTCAGACACATCATCCACCTAGATCACAATTTCCATACAACCCATAAAACAGGAAGCCTAATTTCAAGACTAGTAAAAGGATCTGGAGCGATGGAGAGAATGACAGACCTACTAGCATATAATTTCTTCCCACTATTTGTACAAATAATCGCAATAGGAACTGCAATGGTCTACATAGACGCATCAATTTTAGCAATAATGATAGCAACAACAGTAATTCACATTTCTTACAGTTTCTACATACAAAGATTGCAAGAGCCATCAAGCATAATGGCCAATAAAACAGAAGACCTAGAGAAAGGAAACATGGCAGATTTCATGACCAATGTAGATTCAATTAAATATTATGGTAAAGAAAAAACAATTAACAAGAAATATCATGACCTATCTGAAAAAACGAGACTAGCCTTCCTAAAAAATTGGAATTACTTCAGAATAATGAGAGTAGGACAGGGATTGATATTAGGTACTGCAACATTCTCAATACTATACCTAACAATAGTCAAATTCCTAGCAGGAGAGATAAGCTTAGGAACAATAACTTTCGTTTACACCGCATTCACCTCACTAGTAATCTACATGTTTCATTTCGTAGCAGGGCTTAGAAATTTCTATAGAGCAATGGCAGACTTCCAAGAACTATTCCAATACAGCAAATTCGAAAACGAAATAAGAGACGAACCAGATGCTAGAAACATAAAGATAGAAAGAGGAACAATAGAATTCAAAGACGTAAATTTCAATTATGGTCCAAGATCTATATTCCATAATCTAAACCTTAAGATAAATGAGAATGAAAAAGTAGCCTTAGTAGGACATTCAGGGTCTGGAAAAACAACTTTAATCAAGCTATTAAATAGATTCTACGATGTAGATTCAGGAAAAATATTGATAGATGGTAAAGACATCAAAGATTACAAACAAGAATCTATAAGAGGAGAAACAGGAATCGTACCTCAAGAATGCATCTTATTTGACGACACACTCTACAATAATATAAGATTTGTAGATCCTCAAGCAACAAGAGAAGAGGTAATGAGAGCAATAAAATTTGCACAACTAGATAAAATAATCCATCACTTTCCTGAAAAAGAAAACACAGTTGTAGGGGAGCGAGGAGTCCGACTTTCAGGTGGAGAAAAACAACGTGTTTCAATAGCCAGAGCCATCTTAGCAAACAAAAAATCCTAGTCCTAGATGAGGCAACATCAGCTCTAGACTCAGAAACAGAGCACGAAATCCAAAGAGAACTAGCACAACTACTCAAAGGCAGAACATCAATAATAATTGCCCATAGGCTATCAACAATAATGAACTCAGATCGGATCATAGTATTCAAAGAAGGAAAGATAGTCCAAGATGGAACCCACAGCCAACTAATTAACCAACAGGGTGAATACAAGAAGCTTTGGAACTTACAGAAAGGCGGCTATATTGAATAGTCACTCTCCATTACTCAAAGTCATTAAAATTGACATAACCCAAGAGGCATTAGAAGCATGTATTTCATTAGCCCACCTACCCTCACACATCCCATCTTTGATCTTAATAACCCCTTGAGAATTTTCTATAACCTGTGTGCTTCCAGGAGTATAATTAATAGCCCTATCAAGGCCAGCAGATTGATAAAGGGCATCAAATGCTGGAGGTCCAAAGTTTTCATGCCCTATCATATCAATTCCATTAGGAAGAGGATACCTCATAACATAAACACCATTTTCAATAGAAATTCTTGGAGCCAAAATACTCGGATCTAAATATTCCAAAGCATCGGCAGCCACATTAACTCCGGCAGCCCTCATATTTCCCCAACCATCAAGATTATGTTCACTCAAAAACGGATTCATAGCTTCAGGGGCAAGAGTTACTGATTTTTGATCAGTACCAATATGCAACCCAATTGCTCGCCTACTAGTATCTAAATAAGGATACATGCTAGGAGATCTAATTCCAAATTCCTCAAAATATCCTTTCATCCGGTCCAACAAATGAGGCTTCAACTCATCTTGCCTTTCCATTAACAGTCCTGGATAGTCCAAACTCATATCAGGAAACTGAAATGTTAATCCACGTTTAAAATGAGGGTAACCAAACTCAAAATATCTTCCTTCCCTATCCATCCACAAATCTATCAAGAATCATTAAAAAATACTTCTATAATCTATTGCCACTTAAAATCTCTATAAATTCCATCCCTAACAGGGTCCCAATAAGCAAAATCATCATGACCAAAATGTCCAATAGCTCTTGCCAATAATATAGACTTCTCAGCCAAATGAGGCTTCCTTAACTTATCCTTACTTGTTAATTCAGGATCATAAATCAGCACATTATTATTTAGCTTACCATAAAACTCAGCCTGATGTTGAGAAGGAAATGCAAAGGGATTAAATGTCAATCCAGTTAGATTATGACTTTCACTCAATTGTTTCTTAACGACTCCCAAATATCCTGCTATATCTTGAGGAGTGAATCTAACAACTGGACTTCCCTCTCTAGATCCATCATAAGTATATCTTATATCATATTTAGCATGAGTAGTCCTCCCATCAATAGTCTCTCCATCACTATCTGCAACCAAACTTGGAGCCAATGCTAAAGAAACTCCTAGTCCATAATTATTCCAATCGCTAGGAGGATTGCCAACAAATGGAACATGACTCAAACCAAAAGTATACTTAGGTTTCTTTTCCGTCCTAGAAGGAACGCTAACAACAACACTCGCACCCTCTCTCAAAACCCTTCTTGAATGAGGATATGCATCAATTTTAATTCCTCTTTTCTCAATCATCTCGCCAGATCGGGGATCTCTTTGTCTAAAAGTAGAACTATTCTCTGCATAAGTAAATATTCTAGCACCTTCAGCCAAATTAACAAAAGGAACAACTCTCTTTCCCCTATTTCTCCCAAAAACTGGCCTAAATGAATATCCAACATAATTAATATCAGATTGCTTCATATCCTTTAACCCTTCAAAGGCACTTGCCCTTAAATCTAAAGGAATATCAGACCATCCATAAGAATCCTGCAACCCATTAGGCTGATTCAAAGCTATCAAACTACCATGCTTATATGCCTTTCTTGAAGCCTGAGCACTAGTATTCCCACTCCTAAATCTATGAGGAATCATTAAAGTCCTTATCTCTAACATATCCTCACTTGGATCCAAATCATCTATTCTTTGAACCAGATCATTGTGATGATACCCCCTAACAGCATTCAATCTCCTTATCTCTGCAGGAGTTCTTTCCTTAAAAAATGATTTTCTTGTTGTCATAAAATACCTAGCAATTTTCCCTATTTAGAATAAAGAGGTGATAATCTTCACCACACTAGAAAGATATATAAACAAAGAATTACTAACAATCCCAAGACGAGGGTCGTTCGGGAGGACTATGTCCTCCCACCGTCTTATATTATGATAGAGCAATTAAAACAAGCAGGTCTAACAGAAAACGAATCTAAAGTCTACTTATCTTTAGTGGATAATGGGCCAAATCTAGCTGGCCAGATCTCAAGAAGAACAGGATTACATAGACGTACAGTCTATGACGTAACTGAAATGTTAATCAAAAAAGGGCTTATTGGCTATATTCTCAAAAACAATAGGAGATATTTCGAAGCCTCAAATCCAAATAGGATATTAGAAATGTTAAAAGAAAGAGAGGAATTGTTAACACCAGTGATAGGAGACCTCCTAACTAAATACAACTCAGAAAAAGAAAAACAAGAGACAAATTTCTATAAAGGGAAGGAAGGACTAAAAGCAATCTTTGAAGATCAATTAAACTACAAAGAAATACTAATTATAGGAGCATCTCCAACAGCCTATGATGTTCTAAAATACTATTTCAAATGGTACGACAAGAAAAGATCTAAGAAAAAAATAAAGGTAAAGATTATAGCCTATGATAGAAAATTAAAAAACATTCCACTAGCAGAGATAAGATACCTACCAAAAAAATACGAAAGCCCAGTAGCCATGAACATCTATGGAAACAAGACAGCAATAATCCTCTGGGCCAAAAACCCAATCGTAATTGCAATAAGAGAGAAAGAAATCGCTGATTCTTACAGAAATTACTTCGAATTAATGTGGAAACTGGCAAAACCCTAACTAAGGTTTATTAACCCACCTACTTTCTTAACCGCATGACATGGTATATTTTAGCGATATTAGGGGCAATCTTTGCAGCAATAACTCATGCTTTATTCAAGAAAAACCTTAAGCATATGAGTAGCAATGTGATGGGTGCAGGAGTATTCATTGCAACAGGAATAATGCTAACTGCAATATCCATATACAGGGGCGTACCCGAAATACAAGCACCATTCTATGTAGCAATAATATTTGAACCATTCTTAGTTGTCCTAGGATTAACATTCGTATTCAAGGCATTAGAATCAGGAGACATATCACTAGCATACCCTATGCAAGCATTCACTCCACTATTTCTTGTAATAACCGCATTCATAATACTAGATGAAATCCCCTCAACAGAAGGATTACTAGGAATACTTATCTTAGTAGTTGGATTATACATACTAAACTCCAATGGATCTAAACAAGGATATCTAGAACCATTCAAGGCGATATTCAAAGTAAAAGAAGTATATTATATGCTAGTAGGGGCATTCATATTTAGTTTCACAATAACACTAGACAAACTTATTGTTGTAAACTCAGACCCGATATTTGGTGCAGGAATTAGCTGCCTCCTAATAGGAATTCTTTTTTTAACTCTATCAGGTCGTGACGGAACTGGATCTAAAGAAACTTACAAAAAATTCATCCCATCATTCATAATTGCAGGAATCTTCCTAGCATTGGAGGCCATAACAATAAATATCGCATTCACAATGCAGATAGCACCTTATGTCATAGCAATAAAAAGAACTAGCATAGTTCTAGCAGTAATCTATGGAACATTCATCCTTCAAGAAAAATACAAAGTAAGAAGAATCATTGGATCAATGATAATGGTTTTAGGAACGGCCTTAATAATAATATATGGTTAACCAAATAATTTCTTGTAAACATCCCAATAAGCCCATATCAAATAAATAGTAACTACCAATAATACGTGTGCAAAATAAGCTCCTGTGCTATCCAAAAATAAGTGGAACAAGAACATATTTACCACAAAAGGCACAAATAACAATAGAGCAAATGGCCTATGTTTCCTTATCAAAAACATTACACCCGCTACAATCCAAACAAAATGCATCAAAGGAAAAATATAACCACTAGAAGAAAGAGCCGAAATAAAACTACTGCCTGCCTGATTAAAAACAGGCTTTGGTAAAATTCCCATAAACCCATCAGTACCCAATAAAAGTAATGCCAATCCCAAAAAGATTTCAGCAGCATTAGTTAACTTCTTGCCCATATAATCAGATGGATAAAAACTATTTAAATTTAAGCGAAATATTTTGCAATTCCACTAACTGCTCCACCCAAAAAAGTCCCCCACAAAATATCCACAACAGTAAATTTAATTGAATATTGATTTAATATTGACATATTAGTGAAATCATAAACAGCATAAAGTGTAAATCCGAACAAAGCTCCAACCATAACTGCAGATTTAACACTAGTTACTGAGGGATGTTGTAGAACAAAGAAAACAATTCCTGCAGACATTATAACATAAGCTAAAACTGCTGCAGCACCAAAACGAGGATTATAGAAGTCACCTTGCTCTTGTTTAAAGAAATCCCCAATAATAAATCCCAACCAAATCAAATCTAAAATCAACCCAGCAACAATAACTATAGCAAATAATTTCCAACTAAACATCATTTCCAAGGCCCTTCAATAACATGAGCTTCAGGTTTATTGTCTAATCCGTCTGCAAGTGTCTCTTCAGTAATCACAACCTTAGAATACTTAGAAGTCAAATCCTTATCAGACATGAACTCTAGAACATACTGATCACCTTCCTTCTCCAACATACCAGTTGATATAAAACCAAATCCTCCTGCTAACCATCCCTCATAGAACTTTCCTTCAGCAGGATCTCCAATGTCTGCAACAACATTATGTACATACTTAGTACCATCATAACTGCCCGTAGCAGTTCCACTTCCCGTATAATCTCCAACAGCAACTAAAACCGCTTCCTGAATCACAGGCCCTGTAACTTCAGCTGGCTCATTTCCAACCTCGCCAACTTCAGCATTATCATCATCCATAGAATCCTTATCCATACTATCTCCAGCAAACAAAAACCATCCTCCGACAACTACAACTAAAATAACTATCAACCAAATTAATCCTCTTTTCATACAAACCATAATCTAATTTACTATATAAAGGTAATGATCAAAATAAATCTTCTACCTCTGGAAGATCTAAAACACCTTCACTCTCACTCATATGCTCATAATAATCAAATATTTTGATATCTGCAACATCTCCAAAATTCTTAGAATAAAAATCTCTAAACTCATTAGTTATCCAAGGGTCCTTTCCTCCAAATATAAATGCTATCTCATTAGAATTCCCCTTGATCCTATCAAAATCAATATCTCTATCTTGGTATCTTTTGTAAATATCCATCTCCTGATCCGTTAACTCATCAGATACAGAATCAAAATACTCCTCAGAGGGCCTGACCATAACAGGAGCAATAAGAACAAGCTTATCCACAGGATATTTCTCTGCTAATTTCAATGCAAGTAAACCACCCATGCTATGGCCTATAACACTAGTCTTTCCATCAAAATTCTTAATCTGATCTTCTGCAAAAGCAAACCACTCATCAAAATCAGGAGTAAGAGGATTAGGCAAATCTAATGCAACTACATTATATCCCTTATCTGAAAAATTCTTGACTAACGCTGGAATAAATCCTGAACCAGAATTATCCTCCCAACCATGAAGAATCAAAACATTCCCTTTATCCATAGAATAAGATACCAATATGCATTATAAATATTTATTCAATAAGAATGCCCCGACCGGGATTCGAACCCGGGTCACAGCCTCGAAAGGGCTGGATGCTTGGCCGCTGCACTATCGGGGCCTAAAAATTATAAACGAAAACGGTTTTTAAAACTATCTAAAACCAACTAGCATCCTTATATTTCTTAATCAACCCCTCAAGAACCTTAACATCAATATCATCCAACTTCTTAATATACAAACACCCCTTCCCAAACTTGCACTTACCCAATTTCTTCAAGGCAGCCTTTTCCCTACTAATATCACAAGTCAAATAAATAGTTATCTTATCTTTCCTTGGAGCAAATCCAGCATTAAACCATTCAAATTCCTCTTTACCATTCTTTCTCTTATACTTATATTTCCCAAAGCCAATAATAAAGTTATCTCCCCAGATTTTAGCCCTCTTCTTAGTTATCTTCTCAAAAATCTTAACAAGCTTCTTAGCATCGTCTCTCTTACTATCATCCTCAATAGAATCAACAAATTTCTTAACACTTTTATTTGTCTCAACAGTAGCCAATCCCATTTTACAAATCAATCTTATCAGCCAAATCACCAATTATAAAAGTCTTCTTCATCTTTCCAGAAAAACTATTCACCCAAGTTACTATCCACAATATTATGAACAGCACCCATAAAATTCCGCTAATAAAAAACAAAAACGGGCTCAAAACAGCTAGAACAACTTGAGCAATAAACAAAACCAAACCATGTTTAGCATAATGCATAACATATTTATCATGCTTCCATAATATCAAAGCCAAGATAAAACCGATTATAGTAAAAAAGCTAGCCAGGAAAGCATAAAGCTTCTGATTATCCTTATCAATCTTCTGTCCACCTTTCTTTTTCTTTGCCATATTATAATATAATTTGAGGATATTTAAATATGAGCCTACCAAGATTTGAACTTGGGACCTCCTGCTTATAAGACAGGCGCTCTAACCAGGCTGAGCTATAGGCTCTTAAACAAAAGCAGTATTTCACTACTTTTAAACCTTATCCAACATCTCAATAATGCTTAAATATAAATTTTAACTCCAATCATCATGAATAAAAAGAGCGTGAGAATAATTTTCATACTGTTCATAACGATCCTTCTACTGCCAACTATCCTTGCTAGCATAAAATCAAACAAACTTACATATAATAACGATGAGCCATTCTATGTGGTAAGCACTGTAAGCAGCTCAGACCATCTTTGCAGATCGTCAAATCCAGCAGAAACTGTAAAGCTATATCTTGTTGAACACAAAGATGAATGGTCTGAAGGAGATAACTTCGAAGACATAAGAGGCGAGCCATCTAATATACCCAATACAAAATTCTCAAATAGGAAGATAGCAGAAAAACTAGACATAGGACTTTACGATCTAATAGTTGACTGCAATGAAGACAAAACATACAATGAAGCCAGCGAACCATTATACAACGAAGGAATAACTGTATTAGCAAAAAAAGGGCAAGCATCAATGTCGCTAGGAGACAACAATCCTCAAAACTCTATCTGGAGCTACAATCCAGAAAATTTTCAACCAATAAAAGAAATACTTCAGATAAAATTAACTACAAAAGATGAAAGAGTAATCCTAAACAATTTAAGTTTAGAGATAAAATCTCCTGAAGATAGAACTTCAATTGAAATTTACATAGATAAAGATAACAATGGTCTTTTAGATCCAATAGACTGGTCAATAGCAAAATTAGAATCTGCCAAAGAGGAGGAAAAAATAACATTAGACTACCAATTAGGAGATGACGATGAAAACCTGCTATTCATATTAAATCTAAAACCAGATTCAGAGCTAGGAGAATATAGCATAAAGGTAAAATCCCTACTAGGAATTGGAGCAGCTTCAAGTAAGGAAATAAGATTTTTCGGAAATCCCTTAGAATCAAATATCTTAAGCGTAGAAAATCCAAAGACTTGCTTAGGATCAATCAATTTAAATCTAGATCCAAATCCAGTATTCTCAGATGAAAAGGTAACTGCTAGAATCAATAATATAACAGGATGTAATGGCCTAATAGCCATCCTAAAAACGGGAGCCTGCTATTCTGATACAGGGGTCATCGCAACATGCGAAATAAATCAAAATACCTGTCAGATAGAAATAGATGCAATATATGGAGATTACACTGCATGTATAGACAAAAATGATGACAATGACAAGTCAGACAAAGGAGAGTCTACAACAAAAACACTAGAAATAAAGTCAAAATCAGATCCAAACGCACCAGTAGATCTATCAAACAACAATGCACCAATAACTGGCAACGCAATATCAGATCTGACTAATCTAAATAAGAACACACTGTTAAAATCAACAATAATCCTCATAATTATAATCTTCATCCTATTCCTAATAAGGTCTGCCAAGAGAAATCCAGACAAACCAAAAGAACAACCGAATGAAGAAAAACCAGAAGACAAAGATTTTTTTGAAGAACTAGAAGAAATCAAAAAAGAAATTATTGACAAGGTAGAGGAAGACAAGAAAGCTTCTAAAAAGAAATAGATTTAAAAATAGATTTACTCTGATTGAAATATGTTAATAGGACTAGTAGGAAAACCTTCATGTGGAAAATCAACCTTCTTCAAGGCTGCAACACTTGCAGATGTACTTATAGCTAGCTATCCGTTCGCAACCATAAAACCAAATCATGGAGTAGGCCATGTAAAGATTGATTGTATAGAAAAAGAGTTTGATACAAAATGCAATCCACAAAAAGGATTTTGTGTTGAAGGGCATAGATTTGTACCAATAGAAATAATGGATGTCGCAGGACTTGTGGAAGGTGCCTCAGAAGGAAAGGGACTTGGAAACCAATTCCTAGATAATCTAACAAGCGCAGATGCATTCATCCACATAGTAGATGTCTCTGGAGAAACAGATGAAGAAGGAAAAGAAACAAAAAACTACGATCCAACAAACGATGTAAAGATGCTGGAAAATGAGCTAGACCTATGGTACCTAGGAATCTTAAACAAAGTATGGAAAACTTTTGCTAGAACAATACAAAATACAAAGTCAGATTTCGCAAAATCAGTAGCAAAACAATTTTCAGGACTTAAGGTAACTGAAGATGATGTAAAAGAAGTCCTAAGATCTGGAAATTTCAATGTAGAAAAGCCAAATGAATGGTCCGAAGATCAACTAAAAGAATTCGCCCACAAACTAAGACACCTAACTAAACCAATGGTAATTGCTGCAAATAAAATTGATAAGCCAAATTCAAAAGATAACTTAGAAAAACTAAAACAAGCATACCCAGAAATAACAATAATGCCTTGTAGCGCAGATTCTGAACTAGCCTTGAGAGAAGCCAGCAAAGCAGAACTCATAGAATACATTCCAGGAGAAGATAATTTCAAGGAACTAAAAGAATTAAATGAAAAACAGAAAGAAGCATTACAAAAAATAAAAGATAATGTCCTACAACCATACAAATCAACAGGCGTACAAGAAATTCTAAACTTCACTATTTTCAACTTACTAAAGTACATAGCAATATTCCCTGCATCGGCTAATAGACTAGCAGATAGTAAAGGAAACGTTCTACCTGACTGCTTCCTGCTACCCGAAAAATCTACTGCATTAGATTTCGCATACTATCTCCATACAGATTTTGGTAAAAATTTCATAAAAGCAATAGATGCTAGAACAAAACAGGCTGTCGGAAAAGATCATCAACTGAAGCATCGAGATGCTCTAGAGATAATGACGCGTTAGCAATCAATCATCTGCAAAGTTTATAGCACAAGGATACTTACACTCTCTAACCTGCCTATCTAAGTAACAATCAACACCATTTCTATAATCACATAGACTAGCATCCTGTATAAGATTATCACCTTCCATCTTTTCCCTCAAACAAATTATAGTCCCTTCTTCAGAATCGTCATCAGGACCTCTGCAAATGGGAAATGTAACCCTAGTAACATCAAACTCCTCCATAACGCCATCCAGATTATCTACCATTTCAAACAACCTTTCTTGCCACATTTCTTATCAAATCTAAATCCTTAGCAGTCTTATTAATATCTTGAGTAACTTCCATAGTTATCTCGGCATCTTTAGGATATAATTTCAGAATTTCTCCCCAATCTATATTACATTCATGCAACGCCTTATGCTCATCATTCAAACTATTAATCTCTTGTCCGCTAATGTGGAAATGACTAGGTTTTAATCTCAAAAATTTCTTAATATAATCGATCTGATCAACCCCCTTATGGTTAGCAGAAATCATTGCATGCGCCAAATCGAAAATAAACCCTTTTCCAGTTTCTTCAAGATACATTTTCATCTCTTCTGGATCAGCACAAGGAGCAGTAAGAGTGGGACTTACAATCATGTTCTCCATCAATATTCTATCATCCTTAATTGCTTTAACAAACTTAATTGAATTCTTAATAGTATGATCTGGCCCCCATAACTTGCCAGGATGCAATATAATCTTCTTGCAACCAAACTTATCTGCAAGCTTCTGAGAATATCTAATAGATTCTAAATTAGTCTTACAATTAGGATCACAAGGATTGCTACCTTGATTATGATGTTCGGCATGAACTACAATCGGAACTTTATACTTAGCAAGAAAATCATAATTATGATCTCTCAAACCTTGAATTTCCAAAAAATCAGCCTTATCAGCAAAATAATCTAATACATCTTCTTCAAAATAATCCTTAGCACCAAATTTCATATTCTAATTTATATAACAATCTTTAAAAGAATTTAGATCGTAATCAAAAAAAGAAGGATGCAATTTTAAGAGGGTTGCATCTAGGGAACCTAGGTTCCCTGGATTAAAGATGCCAATAAAATACGAACACGCCCCAGATATACAAACAAGAGTTGATGAAATTGCTAAACTACTTTTTCCTCATGTAAAACTAGATTCTGTAGTCTGCCTAAGAAGTTATGGAAGTCAGGCTCCAAGAACAATAGCAAGGTGCCATGCACTAGGAAAAGCAATGCAACTAGCACTAGGAAGAAAAGGATTCTACGTAATTGAAGTTATATCAAAAAGATTTGATAAAATGCCTGAAATTGATCAAACCAAAACCTTAATCCATGAACTTATGCACATTCCAAAATCTTTCGGCGGAGGATTCAGACATCATGACTATGTTTGTGAAAAAAATATAGAAATAGAATATCAAAAATATATGAGACTCAAATATCCAATAGTTGTTGAAGAAAAACCAAAAAGAACATGGTGGTAACCTATACTCTAAAAATAAAAGACAAGGAACTAACAATTCCAGTAAAAAAGCTAACAAACATATTCTCACACATGCAAGGATTAATGTTCCAAAAATCATCTCCGAACCTGCTTTTCATCTTCAAAAAACCAAAAAAAATAGCAATTCACTCATATTTCTGCAAGCCATTCATAGGAATTTGGCTATTAAATGATGAAATAGTACAAATTAAAATCGTAGAACCAAATACATTTTCAGTAAAATCAAAAGAAAAATTTGACAAATTATTAGAAGTTCCAAACAACACTCCAGAATTCAAAAAAATACTTGAATTTGTCGACGAGACTAAAAAGGTTTAAATACTATTTTGTCATATATTATTCAATAATAGTTATCAAAAGGAGGTCAAAAATTTAAAAATGGGAAAAATTATCGCAAAGAATGTTGTCGATAGAAAATCTGGTTACCTTTACTACGTAGACGGAAAAGGAAATGTTTGCGAGGCTAAGATGGCTAGAGGCGGAAAGAAGAAGAAAGCCGCTAAGAAGAAAGCGCCAGCAAAGAAAAAGCCAGCTGCAAAAAAGAAGCCGGCTAAGAAGAAAAAATAAATCCTTTCAGAGCTAAAAGGGACACTAAATTTTTTTTATTTTATACTATTTTTTATTTCTATACACCAAAACTTTATTAACTGACAAAAAACACCTAATATCATGTTAGACAAACTATCTTCAGCATTTAAATCGGGATTCGATAAAATAGCAGGATCTATATTTCTAGATAAAAAAACAATAGAAACTATTGTAAGAGATCTACAAAGAGCTTTAATCCAAGCAGATGTAAACGTACATCTAGTAAAAGAATTAGGAGACAAAATAAAAGCTGCTGCTGCAGATGAAAAAATTAAAGGTGTTGAAAGAAAAGAACATATAACAAAAATCCTCCATGATGAAATATTAGAACTTTTAGGAAAAGAAAAGCATGAGATTAAAACAAAGAAGGGTGAACAAACAAAAATTATGTTGGTAGGATTATATGGTGCAGGTAAAACCACTACAACTGGAAAACTAGCCTCATACTTCTCTAAAAGAGGATTAAAAACTGCAATGATTTCTCTAGACGTTTACAGACCAGCTGCTGCAAGTCAGCTAGAACAATTAGGACAACAAACAAAAATAGAAACCTTCACAAAGAAAGATGAGAAGGATCCATTAAAAATCTATAAAGAATATGAAGAGCAACTAAAAGAATTTGATCTAGTAATAATAGACACAGCAGGAAGACACAACCTTGACAAAGATTTAGTAAAAGAAATAAAATCCCTAACAAAAGAAATAGAACCAGACTATAAATTCCTAACGATCCAAGCAGATATCGGGCAAACAGCAAAAAGCCAAGCTGAAGAATTCCAAAAAGCTTGTAATATTAATGGAGTAATAATTACTAGAATGGATTCTACTGCAAAGGCAGGAGGAGCACTAACAGCATGTAATGAAACAAACGCTCCAGTTTATTTTATAGGAACAGGAGAAAAAATGAATGAGATAGAAACTTTCAATCCACAATCATTTATTTCTAGATTGTTAGGACTTGGAGACCTGGAAGGATTACTAGAAAAAGTACAATCAGCAATGGATGAAAAATCTCAACAGAAAATTAAAACAAAATTAGAGGAAGGAAATATAGACCTAAAAGATTTCCAAGAACAATTAAAACAAATGTCTGGAATGGGAAGCTTCTCAAAGATAGCAAGCATGATCCCGGGAATGGGTAAAGCGAAAATCCCTGAAGAAATGATGGGAATGCAAGAGGAAAAAGTCAAAAAATGGCAACATGCAATAGATTCTATGACTCAAGAGGAAATTAAGAATCCAAAAATACTAGAAAAAGAAACATCAAGATTAAGCCGTATAGCAAAAGGATCTGGAACAACAACTACAGAGATCAGGCAGCTATTAAAACAATACAACATGCTTAACGATCTAGCTTCGGGAAGCGATATAGCAAGTATGAGCGCAACAGAAGGACTTTCACAAAAACAAATGCAAAAACTTGCCAAAAAATACGGCAGGAAAATGAAGTTCTAACAAAACCTATTTAAACCAAAACAATAAGCAATAATATGGAAAAAATATCACAAGGTGCTGAAGCAATCATCTACAAGGATGAAGACAAAGTTATCAAGGAAAGAGTTAGCAAAGGCTACAGGCTACCCTTACTAGACAAAAAGCTAAGAAAATCTAGAACAAAGGCTGAAGCAAAGATAATCAATAAGCTAAAAAATATCATTCCAGTTCCAGCAATCCTAGAATCAGACGATCTAGAAAAGATTGAAATGGAGCACATCGAAGGAAAAAAGCTTTCAGAACATCTAGAAGATCTTGATTGGAAAACTTTAATGAAACAACTAGCCAGCCATCTTACAAAGCTACACGATCAAGACATAATCCATGGAGATCTAACAACTAGTAACATGATCTTAAGAGATGACAAGATCTTCCTAATAGACTTTGGATTAGGCTTCCATTCACATAAGATAGAAGATAAGGCAGTAGACCTTCATTTACTAAAACAAGCACTAGATGCTAAGCATTTCTCAATATTCCCAGAAGCATATGATATTGTAATTGACAATTACAAAGCTAACCAACATGATCTAATCATAAAAAGAATTGAAACGATAGAAAAACGTGGTCGATATAGGCATTAGCAGACATACTCTGGCAGAACCTCTACCGCAACGCTAACATCATCCACAGTTAAACCATGATCAGTTCTCAATCTTCTTTTTAAACTAGCCATAGAACCATAAGCTAAAACCCTAGAGCCATCTACAGATCTAGCAACATATTCACCTGCATGCTCAATTCTAACATGCAATGGCAATGGGTTCTCAGATACATTCATTTCATAATTTCCAGCACCCAACTCCACCTGCCTGCGCATCATCTCAATTCTCTTCATTAAACTATCTCTCCCCATAAAATAACCAACTATCAAAGGTATATAAAATAGCCCCGCCCGGATTCGAACCGGGGTCACAGGTTCCAAAGACCTGTATGCTTGACCACTGCACTACGGGGCTATATCTATTTGAATGAACATAAGCTTTAAAAACCTTATTCTAGATGAATATACATGGCAAAAGCAGAAACAAAACCTTCATGGCTTAAGTACACTAAAGCAGAAGTAGAAGCAATTATCCTAAAATTAGCTGGAAAAGGCCTTACTGCAGAGAAAATAGGTCTAACTCTAAGAGACCAATATGGCATTCCAAGCGTAAAATTATACGATTTAAAGATAAAAGACGTTCTAGCAGACAAATTCGAAGAACCTACAACTATAAATCTAGATAATAAGCTAAAGAAGATTATTGAACATTTCAAGAAGAACAAGCAAGATAAGAGAACTGGAAGAGCCTTAATGATTACAAAAGCTAAGCTAAAAAAGAGAAATGAATACCAAGAAGCTAAGAAACACTAATATTTTGTTAATTCTAAAAACAATACTTAAAATAAATCTGTGCACATAGATAACATTCATTATTCTTATAAGATACCAATATATCAAAAATTGCGAATAGTTACTCAAAAGTACAGAACAATATTTAAAAAGAAAGTTGAATTCCTAACCTTGAATTTGAGGTGAAAAATGCTTACTGATCTTAAACAATTTAGTGATAAGTTTCTAGAACAGACTGCTGACAAAAAAATTCAAATAATAAGCCATTTTGACACAGATGGGATAACTTCTGCATCAATAATAACAAAAACTCTAGAGAGACTAGAAAAACACTTCTCAACAAAAATACTCAAAGGATTAACACAAGAAGAAATTGATGAATTTCCTGATGATAAGTTAATCTTTATTCTAGATCTTGGATCTGGATCTATTGAAGAACTAGGAAAAACTAACAAACAAATCTTCATCCTAGACCATCACGAAATCTCAACTGAAAAAATTCCTTCTAACATAACAATATTTAACCCTCATTTAATAGGTGCAGAAAATTTCTGTACAGCAGAACTATCATATTTATTCTCTAAATCAATTTCAGAGGACAATAAAGATCTAGCCCATTTAGGAATCATAGGAATGATTGGTGATGTTATGGAAAAAAACATTAACCCAATAAGAAACCAAATAATAAAAGACTCTAATGTAATAGTAAAAAAGGGCCTACTAATCTATCCTTCAACTAGGCCACTAGATAAAGCATTAGAATTCAGCTCAAGGCCATTCATTCCAGGAGTAACTGGAAATATTGCAGGAACCTATGAATTATTAAACGAATCAGGAATCGAAAGAATAGGCAAGAAATACAAAGCGCTAATAGATCTCAATGAAAGAGAAATGAAAGATCTAACAACTGCAGTAATGCTAAGACTGCCTGCAAAAGAAGCTCACGACCATATCGGAAATTTATATCTAATAAAGCTATTCAACAAAATAGAAGACGCTAGAGAAATCTCAGCTATGATAAATGCTTGTAGTCGAATGGATGAATCACAAATAGCCCTACTCTTTTGCCTAGGAAATGCAGCAGCAAGAAAAAGAGCAGAACGTATCTACATTAAATACAAACAACAAATAATCTCAGGCCTAAAATACATCGAACAAGAAAAGAAACTAGAAGGCAGAGAATATGTAATCATAAATGCAAGAGATAATGTAAAAGACACCATAATCGGAACTTTAGCATCCATCCTGTCATTCTCCTCCAGCTACAAAGAGGGAACTGTAATTGTAGCAATGGCATATAATGAAGACAAAATCAAGGTTTCTACAAGAATGGCGGGAAGAAACCCAAAATCGCCTAGAAATCTAAAGCAGCTTATGGACTCAATAACGCATTCATTAGGACAAGGAGACTCTGGAGGGCATAAACATGCTGCAGGATGCACTATAAGCATAGAAAAAGAAAAGGAATTCATCGATCTAGTCAAGAAAAAGCTAGAATTTGAGCTTGTAAAAGTATAGGAAGCTTTAAAAACCAATTATCATCTAATTCTATATGACACACAGATTCATTAAAACAAGATGCCCTGGTTGCAAGAACGAACAAACTATATTCGAAGGAGCGACTACAAAGGTGCAATGCTTAGTATGCGACGCTATTCTAGCTGAGCCTAAAGGCGGAAAAGCAGACATCAAGGCAAGAGTTGTTGAAGTTTTGAACTAATAACAAGCTTTATAACTCCAAATATTTCTAAATCTATATGGCAATTAATAACGAACTAGAAGAAGGACAGATAGTACTATGTACAGTAGACAAGATCTTAGGTACAACTGTATTCGTTAAAATAGAGAGTGGTGGCGAGTCTTCTCATGTTGACAAAGATGGGAAAAACAACAACATGAGAGGAGGAGTTGAAGGAACAATAACAACTTCTGAGATCTCACCAGGTAGAATTAGAAACCTAAGAGATTATGTAGTTCCAGGAAAGAAAATAGTATGTAAAATCCTATCAATCAGAGGTGACAAAGTCTATCTATCACTAAGAAGAGTAAAACAAAACGAGAAGAAAGAGCTTCTAGACAAGCTATCAAAAGAAAAATCATACAAAGCAATTCTAAAAACAGTTCTAAAAGACAAGGCAAAAGATACTGTAGAAAAAATAGAGCAACATCATTCAATAGCTGACTTCTTCGAACTAGTTAAAGAAGATCAAAAACAAATAGAAAAATATGTATCAAAAACTGATGCAGAAAAGATAATCAAGATCCTCGAAACTAAAAAAGACAAACCAAAAGAAATCAAACATGTTGTCCAACTATCAAGTGATGAGCCAAATGGAATTATAACAATAAAATCAATTTTAAACAATGCAACAAAAGAGTCTAAGGTAGAAATTACTTATCTAGCAGCAGGAAAATACAGGGTAAGTTTAACAGGAAAAGATTTCAGAGAAATCAAAACTGAAATCAACAAGGTTTTAGAACATATTGAAAAGGCTGCCAAGAAACAACACTGCGAGTATGTCCTAAATAAAGCTTAGAAAAGAGTCCTTTGACTAATTTCATTCTTTACAATTTCCATATCTTTCTCCCATTCACCCAACAAGCTTCTATTGTAAATAATCGCAGCAGGATGAAATAATGGAATCAGTTTAATCTTCATCCCATTCATCTCAATAATCTGAACCTTACCATGAACTGCAGTAATACCAGGCATACTTTTCATCTTATCTACATCTCCTAATGCCATAAAGAATTTAGTAGCATAATTTCCCAAACTACAAACTATTTTTGGCTGAATCACTTTTATTTGTTTAAGCAAATAAGGGGTGTGGGCACGAATTTCATCGGGCAAGGGATCCCTATTCTCAGGAGGCCTATACTTCAAAATATTTGCTATGTATACATCATCCATACTCAATCCAACACCCTCCAATAACTTGTCCAAATTCTTTCCAGCAGCACCAACAAATGGTTCTCCCTGTTCATCCTCATTCCTCCCAGCTGCTTCGCCTATAAAAATAATATCAGCATTAGGATTGCCCTTGCCAAAAACTAAATTTGTGGCAAATTCTTTCAATGGAAGATCTGCTTCCTCGGTTTCTTTTTCAACTAACAACAAATCTTCTTTATTTCCCATTCTAAATAGCAATAATCTTAGATTTAATAATGCGTTGAGACCATTCATCAGATCCCCTCTCCGCTATCTTCCTTATACCTCTTCTATCCATAATCCTATAAAGAGTTGAGAGGCTTATACCAAATTTTTCTGCAATCTCCCTAGGAATCAAACCATCATTAAGAAATCTCTCAATAATTCCTTCCCCAAAGCGATTTTCTATCTCAACAAAAGACCTCCCAAAATTATTAATTTTCAAATTATAATCATGAAATTTCCCAGCTTCTTCAACCTTTTTATATTTTCTCCTCAATGCTAGATCAAAAGAATTAAGATTCGAATAAAGATAATTTAAAATATTCATAGCATTACCCGAATAATAATCTAGCTGATAATAAACAACCTCTTTCCCATTTTTAGTAAGTTTAGATCTTTTCCTTAAATTACTATGGACTATTCCTAATTCATTAGTAAATACTGAAACAAGAGATTTCATAAATTCAAAGCTACCATTAGAAAATCCAACGCAAACTTCCTTTCCACCATTTCTCCTAATCCTTGTAACTATCCAACCATCTCCATCCAAAAATCCCCTAATAAAGTGTCTTAAATATTTTTTTGGAACATTAGGAAATTCCAAAATTTTATTTTTATTAGGAACAATTCCTAACCTCATTACATGAGACAAGACCCTAGAATTAGTCACTCTCAGTCTAAAGGCTCCGCTTCTTCTAATAATAGGATAATTGGATTTCATAGAAGCATTAAAGGATCTCAATAAATCATAATTTGATTTATATTTATCAGATAAATCCCAAGAAAGAGTCCTTTCATGAACATTTCCATCAGCACAAGTAAATCCCAAAATATAAGCCATTTGAGAGCTCCATCTATCAAAAAAGTTCTCATTAATTACATATTTCCTTTCACCTGAATTTTTATTTCCCATCTTCATAATAGCCAGGTGAAGATTATATTTAAAACTTACCTAGAAACATCATATAAAATTAATCTTTGATTCAACAAGATTTTTATTATCTCCATACCTTAAATGAGCATGGAATTTTCTATCCTTAAAGAGTAATGGTATTAGTATTCTATCTCCTTCAGGCATATCCAATTCTGGTACCTCAGATTCATCAACCCAGCTCAACTCCCCTTCGGAACATTCAATAAGCTCTCCCCGAAATCCTTCTGCAATAAAAACGTGAGTCTCCCAATCATTTTTATTAGAGCTTGAAAAAGTAACCACTCCCTTCCAAATAGGTTCTATATCAATACCTGCCTCCTCCTTAATTTCTCGCTTAACACAATCTATAGGACTTTCTCCATTTTCAGACTTGCCACCCAATCCTCTAAAACTCCTTCTAGAATTATGAGAGTCTAACTTATTCCTATAAAGCATCAACCACTTTCCATCATGCCGAATATAGCAAACAGTAGATATTATTTTCAAATGCCTCCCCATAGTTATAATTATCAATCCCAATATATAAAAACTATTATCCAATCGCCCTAACCAAACTCATAAAATCCCCACTACTAAAAGTCAAATTACTTGTAGTAATCTGAACCAAAGCCAAAAGCCACATAAACAATATCCAATTAACAGCCAAAGTCCAACTTAGATCATACTCTTTCTTAAACTTAATCTTATAAAACATATAGATATTCACAAAAACTAAATAAACGCTAATCAAAAACAAAAACCTCAAATCACTTATAATTCCAGCTATATTCACCTCTGCCTTTTGAGTTGAGGTCAATCTTTCATATGAGTCAACATCAAACTTAGTAACTCCAAGTTTCTTAACATTAGGATTATAGAAATTATGAATAGTACTCAATAAATTCAACTTATAACTATTAGCAACCCCATACTTATCCAAAGCCTCCTGATGCCCTTTCTCATGAAAATAAGTACTGATCTGAACTAGATAGGGCAATATAAAAAATATTGTTATAAACAAGAATGCCGCAACATAAAATACCTTAACACCCTCTGTCTTAAACCACTCTTTCATATATCTCTTAATTATCTATAGTTTTTAAAGAATATGTTCTACCCTATTATTAACTCGCTGCATCAATCTATCTCTCTCCATCTGCTCTTCATCAAATAATTCCCTCTGCTCCCTTTCTATAATTGCAACATTTGCAACATCATACCAATCAAAATCGTACTCACTAGAAGCAGCTAATCTTCCAATATATTGTAAGAAATAAGCAGTATCCTTTCTATCAAACCTAAAAACATATGCATGATCTCCAGTCAAATATTGTATATTAAAGTCTTTCATTAAGATACCAAAAATTATCCATATAAAAAACTACTCATCAACAACTCCTCCATCACCAACAAAGAACACACATTCATTATCTGGCAAGTTTGGACTATCAATCAACTTAGCAACTCTACTTCCCTTCTTACCCCTTCTGATATACATCCTATAAGTACTTGCATGTCCAACAATATTCCCTCCAATAGCAGTTGTAGGATCTCCAAACATCATAGCAGGATTCGCCATAACCTGGTTAGTTACATAAACAGCAAGATTAAACTGCTCAGCCATCTTCATTAAATTGTGTAAATACTTATTCAACTTCTGCTGCCTATCCGCCAACTGACCCCTACCGCTAAATTCAGCTCTAAAGTGAGCAGTCAAACTATCTACAACAACCAACTTAACCGGCTCACCATTCTTAATTAACTCTCCAACCTTATCAATAAGAAGAATCTGGTGATCAGAATTAAAAGCTCTAGCCACTAAAATATTTTTAAGAACATTATCTGGATTCAATCCTTTAGCTTCAGCCATCTGCTTAATTCTCTCAGGTCTAAACGTACCTTCCGTATCAATATAAACTGCCTTCCCCTCAACTCCTCCTTGCTCAGGAGGTAATTGAACATTAACAGCTAAACTTAACCCCATCTGAGTCTTACCACTTCCATAACTACCAAAAGCTTCAGTAATAGCCTTAGTCTCTATACCCTTTCCACCCAACAAGGTATTAACCTCATTACTCCCAGTTCCAATATAAACTACTTCCTTCCTCTTCTCAGCAAACTCCATTCCATCTTGAAACCCAAGATCCATCATCCCTCTAGCAGCCTGAATAGCCTTTCTAGCCGCAGCCTCTCCTAAACCAGCCATTTCACTAAGTTCCTTAGGACCTAAAACTGCAATACCCATCAAATCAAATATCCCCGCACTCTCTAACTTCTCAACAGCCGCAGGACCAACTCCAGGAAGATCACTCAACTTCATAGCCGGAACTTCTTCTTTCTCTTCAACCCCTTCAGAATCCTCAGTCTCAGCCACTGCTTCCTCATCCTTCTTAGTCTTTTTAGAAACCTTCTCTTTCACTTCCTTTTCTTCCTTCTTCTTTGCAGGCATATAAATCCTAACTTTCAACTACTTATAAGGATTATCTAAATTTAGAATATACTATAGAAAACTACTTCTCTAACTCAGCAATCAAGTTATCCAAATTGAGCTCTTCAAACTCATTAATAATAAAATCGTTACTATCAAACATCTGATTTTTCCTAACCTGGCCTTTAACAACAACCTCTTTTCCTAAAAGCTCCTTTCTCTTCTCAGCAAACTTTTCCAGATTCTCTAAATCTGCCATCGGAATGATCTTTTCAAGAACATCATGAAAAATTGTACACCTAATATTCTCACTACCGTCGTCAATAACTAAAGATAACAAACTCCTTCTCTCAGGTTTTATCTTTCCATGCTCACCACATTCACCATTAACAGCCTTCTTCCTACATTCAGGACAAACTTCAAAAAACTTAGGCTCAAACATATTAACAATAAAGGCCCTAGCACTAACATTATCTCCAACATTAAAATCCTTAACCTTCTTAACAAAAGTAGGCTTCTCCGTAACAATATTATCCATAGCCTTATCAATAACCTTTATCTCAGAAAAACTTCCCAAGTGCAACTCACCATTTCTAATACTAGCATTCCCAATCTCAACAACAATATCTTGCTTTATCTGATTCTTAACAATCAAATCTATATGATTCTCGTCCCACAAAACAGTCCTAACATTACTAGTATCATCAGCTAAAGTAAAACTTCCAATCTTTCCGCTCCTACCATTCTTATTATACTCCCTTATAGGTGCCAATTCAATAACTTTGCCTATAAGATTAATCTTCCTCATTCCAGGAACAATATGTTGAATTTTAACCATTTGTTTATCAAAATTAACATTCAACTCAGCAGCAATAACCTGAGCAGCACCCTCTCTACTTATCAATCCAGCCAACTTAGCCTGCTTAGCTTCAACTTTTCTCTCAATATCCTCTACAGAAACACCACTACTCTGACTGATAAATTCAACCAACTGATCATAATTTCCTTCCATAGTCTCTCCTTTTTGATACCAACCTATATTAGAATTTCTTTATAAAAACTATGGTCCAATAAGATAACAATAACCTTTATAAACAAAAAACCCAGAGAGATACTATGGGAACAGCACTTATTACAATAAAGATAATGCCAGAATCTCCAGACACTAATCTGGAAGAAGTTCAATCTAAGGCAGAGGAAATAATTACTAAGCATGAAGGCCAACAGCCTAATTCTGCAAAAGAACCAGTTGCATTCGGACTAAATTCTCTAAACATCTCATTCTCAAGAGATGAGAATCTGGATAACGACGAAATGGTTGAAGAAATCCAAAACATAGAAGGCGTTAATTCTGCAGAAATATCTGATTTTAGACGTGCGTTCGGATAAAATCAGCAATTAAAAGGAAGATTCGCAAAAGAAACCATTGGTGTCTTTTGGTGTGATTTCAGAAGAGCTTTTGGTTAAGCCAACTTCTTACCTATCTTAGAAAAATCATCACAAAATTGATCTATCCTTTCTTGAATACCTTCATTAAGATCATCTCCTTCAAAATCTTTCTTAGTAGCATAAACTATTCTAGGTAACTGAATCATTCTCCATTCATTCATACACATTTGAGTCAAATGCATAGTTGACAAATAACTATTACTTCCTCCGGCAGAGCAAACAACTCCAAAGAACTTTCCTGTACAAGCTTCCTTAGGCAATGAATCCAAAATTATCTTCAATCCATCATTAACCGAATAATTATGAACACCCATACCAAAAACAACGTTATCTGCTTTCATAACCTTGCTAATTAACTTCTTCATGCCATCAGTAGGTCCCCTATGATAAGGCAACAACTCAATTTTCCTAGCATCTACAAACTCAACATCAACTTTCCTTTTTTTCAAGCCATCCTGAACCGCCTTACACAAAACATAGGACCTAGAATTAGGCGATAAAGAACTTGATATAATTAGAGTTTTCATAACCTCCCTTAGATGAATATAATTATAAACCTTTACCCCCTAACCTAACTATGGCATTTACAGAGGAAGAATCAAAAGCAATAAAAGAACAAATCATCCAACAAGTAGAACAAATGCCTGGAGATAATAACAAAGCATTAATTGAACAAATAGGGCAGCTAGATAGTGCAGGACTAGAAGCATTCTTAGCACAAAACAATATAGAATTCAAAGACGGACAGCTAATGCAAACAGGTCAGCCCTCCCAACCCCAAACCGACAAACCAATATTTGAATCTATAATTAAAGGCGAACTTCCATCTTACAAAATTGCTGAGAATCCAAAATCAATAGCAATTCTAGAAATCAATCCACTATCTAAAGGCCATTGCCTAATTTTACCAAAACAAAAAACTACTGTAGAAAAAATTCCAAAGTCTGCATTAACCTTGGCACAAAAACTAGCGAAAAGAATCAAGACAAAATTAAAACCAGACGATATTAAGATAGAAACTTTCAGTTTCCAAGACTATCCAGCAATAAACATAATACCGATATGGAAAGATAAACAATTACAAAAATATCAAGAAGAAGAATCTGAGCTAAAAAAATTACAAAAAAAACTTGAGACCAAAACTAGAGCTAAAAGAAAGCCAAAGGAAAAAACAGAATCAAAAGAAGCAAAACCTAAAAGCAACTTACCTGAAGTTCCGCCAAGAAAGCCCTATTAGAACCAACCCAAATTCCCCAAATAAAGCACAAACAAAAATCCTATCAAGAAACTAGGAGTAAAAGGAACACCATACTTAACCAAAACTTTTCTATTATACTTCTCTTTAATCAATTTCAAATCTTCTTCAGAAAGACCTTCCCAATTTTTCTTAATCTTCTTTCCACCAACATACAAATCTTCATACAACCAATCACCAACAGTCAATTTACTAACATCAACTTTCCTTATCATACAAACCTCTTCTACAGATCTAGCAAAAACGAACAATACAGGGAATAATAAGAAAACTAAACTAGCTACAGCCAAACTTCTATTCAAAAAATACAATAAGAAACCAAATACCAAAACAAAAACCAAACTCCAAATAAAATAATGCCTATACGAACCAGCCTGCTTCCTATATTCTTTAACAAAATTACCAAAATTAACAAATGCTAAAAATAAACTCCAACAAAAGACATAAACACTACCTCCTACCAAAAATCCTAGAATAAACAATCCAAATATTTCTACATTAGAAATCCAATTATAACTCAAAGGCAATATAGCACCCAGGGCAATAACCAACTTAGCATCCCCTCCGGCAAATAACCTGCTATAATAAAACAGATTACCTAATAAAAGAAATATTAGAAATCCAAAAATACCATTCAGAAAAAACCAATAATCGCCAGTAGCCCCACTAACAGCCAACCTATAAGCCAAAGCAAATCCAATCAAACTAAAATTCCAAACATTATCCACCTCACGACGATGAAGGTCTTGTAATATAGCTCCTACAAGCCATACAATAGCCAACACAATCAAAAATAAATTTTCACCGCCTAATATCATTATCTTTTTCTCCTCTTATTTTGTTTTATAGTCATTATTATTATCTTTATACATATTGATGCTAATATACCTATCGCCGATAAGCTCATCTGATACACACTAAAACATTCAGTATTAATGATACTAGCGGATAAATAAGCAAAGATCAAGAAGTTTATAAAATTACCAAACCAATTTAGCAATTCAAGATCCCTCATCCTAACTAAAAGATCTAATTATACCATATATCAAAAGACCTGCGGCAAAAAAACCAATCGCCCAGGCAATATAATATAACAAATTCAAAGATCTATCACTCATCTTAATAATTAACAGCTACCAAAATTTATAAACCTAACCTATTCAACCCTCTTCTGACCATCCGTCCGACCACCAGTTCTCCGCCCCCCACCTTTCTTATACCTGCTAAACCTGCCTTTAGCCTTCTTATCATTCTTACTCTTACGTTTCCCAGGTGTAGCAAAATCCATACTAACTAAAAACAAAATTGATTTAAATAATTTAAGGAGGAATTAACCAGACTTAAGAGAATCCTCATGAGCCTTCAATGCAGCTTCGGCATCATCAAGAGCCTTTTGTCTCACTTCCCTATTTGCATCAGTAGCACTATTCAAATTACTCTTAGCAAGAGCAACAGCATCATAAAGAGATGTCCTCGTAGTATCTCCGCCTCTAATTATATTTACTGGAATGCCATTGGCAGTCGCAGCATTACTTAACTTAGCATCAGTTACCGCCTTAAGTAAATACCCCCCAGTCCTAAATGAAGTACAATCAGGAGGCTCAAACTCAATAGTATCAAAATAAATATCTCTATTAGCCAAAGCGTAATCACAAGTAACCCACTTTCTATCCTCACTATCCAGAGACCTAAGCTGAGTACAATAAGCAGCCTCAAATCCTGTATTCGTAGAAGCACTACACGCATTAGTAACAAAATTGACCTTCCCAGGAAGATTCTCTCCAACATCCGAAAAATATTCGCTACCAAAAGCTATTCCAACAATAACAACGACAACAAAAACAAGCAAGATCAATAAAGCGCCAGTCTGATCAAACTGGAGAGCACCTTTTCTGTTCAACTTAGATTTCATTATAGTCACCATCTTTTATACATTATCTAAAACTTTCTCCTTTAAAAAGGTTTTGCAAAAGTTTTCTTATATCTATGCACTATCTTCAAAGACCCCCTCTCGTCCAACACTTCCTCAAGCAAACTGATCTCCAAGGTCAAAAAAATTCCCTGCTCATTAATAACCAAATTATCTGAAATCAGCTGATCTTGAATCCCTCCCAATCCCGGAATAGCAAAATTGCTACCATCTGAATCAGGATTATAATTTTCAGGCTTCCTAGCCAACTTTTCAATCTCATCATTATAGGCTTCTAAAAAGCTGACATGATTCAAATCTCCAGAAGATTTAGAAGCAGCCTTGATTAAAGCATCCTCTAAATAAAATTCCACAGTCCTAGCATCATTCAGAACTTCCTCCACATTAACAGCCACATTAAGAGGTTCATTTGCTTCGCCCTTTTGAATATTAAGATAATATCCAACAGAAACAGATAATACGATAGTACAAAATACTAACCAAAGTATGGAAAAGCTTATTCCCCTTTTATCTTTTATAATTTTACAATTCATCTTCCTCACCAGTGTTTATTTGATCAAAACATTCCCTTAACACCCGATATTTCAAGACAAAATCAGATCCCCTATAGGTAGAAATATGATTGAATATTGGAGAATATCTAAATCTAGCTAATTCATCTCCAACTCTATTGAAATTTTCTACCGGAACTGTAGAAGCGACTATATTTTCTTCTCTAAGGATTCCAAAAGGCGCCTGAAAGAAATAAGGATTAACTCCTTGGCTTCTACAAGGTTTATTCAAGGAATTTCTAATTTCTCTTGCATGAGTATCATCAATTCTAGAAACAATCCCCACAACATCTCCAGGAGTCCCTTCATTAAAACCATAAACTTCATGAGCCTTCCCAAATTCATTTCCACTCCTGTCACCTTCCCTAACTTTCCACAACCCCGGATTTCCAGAATTGTCTAACCCAAAAACTTGAGGAAGACTTTCCCCATCCTTATTCTTAATCTCAAAAAAGCCGTCCAAAGACTCTCTTGTCCTATCCAATAAGTTATAATCAGGTCTCTTAGTAATCGCTAATGTATTCAAAAAATATTGATTCCCTAATGGGTCGACACTTCTGGATTCAAATTCAACTTCTGCCTGAGGATCATACTCAACAAGTAAAGCAAAAGCAAAGATATCCATAATAATAACTACAAAAAATATAATAAACAAAGCGCCTATCCAAGTCAGTACGCTATCCTCTCTTCCTTTTTTATTCATATTCTTTCCCCCCGATTATTCGAAGCAGTTAATATCTTCAATTCATTACCCCCATTTACCCTCTCGATAGTCAAATGACAAAGGGGGAAGGCATCACTAGACCTCTCATCAGGATCTGCAATTTCCAAATCACATTCAATACCATAATCCGGATTTCCATCGGACCGGGTCTTTCTTTCCAGGCCCCCCATCAGTTCTATTCGATAGTAATAAT
>CAYFMD010000010.1:0-40877 GCA_964344105.1 Candidatus Woesearchaeota archaeon
TTCTTTAGTTTTCATCCCCAGGGCAAGCCACTGGGGTATTCAGAAGAATAAAATGATACTCCAACTTCTCCATCCCAGGCATATTGTGACATAAATTTCACAGAATTTGTTGGTATTTAAGGGTTTCTAGAAAGGAACTTCATCAGATGGTTCTTCTTTTGGGAAGAAGTACCAGTCGGGAACGTAGGAGGTTACGTGGATTTTTCCGCCATCTACTTCATGCGTATGTTGAGTTTTTGGCCTATCTTTAAATTTAGGGTATCTTAATTGGGTGCTCCATTCAGATCTTGAAGTTTTTCCAGATACTGCACTAGGTTTGTACATATCCATCCAGTTCCATCTAACTAACCATAATCCAATATCGGTAACTAAACTCCCTAAATCATCTAAGTCACTGTCCTTAACATCACAAACTGCACGGTCTAAGGTATATAACCCTAATCCCCAATATCCAGTCCCCCATTTTTTTGGATAGGCCATTTGATCCTCATCTACTGTCCAAGCCTTGGGATATCTAGTAGTTACTTCTACCGAAGGAACTAAAGCCCATTTAGTTTCTATACAACATCTGTTTCCTTCATGGTTGTAATATAAATCGGGGCCACTATTGCTAGTATTGTGTTCCATCCCTAGAATGTCTGCAGCCCATCTTTCAAGAGGTATGTGCATGAAATTATTGAATCTCCTTGAATCCATATAAATTCGGAGAAAACGGGATATATAATTATTATTCAACTAAACCTTCTAGGTTTAACATGAATGTGAAATTGATAAAGTTTCCAATGTCTCTTGTTTCTAGAACTGTTGCTACAGGTTGGTCTTTGTAAAGTAAAGTATGTGTGGCATCATCACTTCTTTCATGAGAATGGACTCTAATCTCGTAAGGACTTGGAGAATCCGTAGGCATTCCTATTTCACCCATGACTCTCTCAAAATATGATTCTATTTGCCTATAAGCTTCTTCTTGCTCTCCAGTATTACAATGTATTCTCCCAGGAACATCAATCATCCTAGATATCGCACTCTTCCAGGTTTAGGTTCGTAGATAATTCCTTCCTCTAATAGCTTTTGAATTTCTTGGGTTAGTATCTCTGGTTTAGCATCAGTGAATTTCAGGATGATTTCATCTTTGTCGATTCCTTCTTGATCTTCAGAAGATTTTACTAGATCTATTATATCATCTCTATGTGATTTGATTTCCTTTTTCTGTTCAGTTGTTTGAGGCTTTGGAGCTTCCTTTTCTAGCTCTAGCTTTCTTATTAGAAGATATTTAGGATCCTGTTTCTTTACTATCTCTGGCAGGATGTAAAGTTCTTGATTGTAAGATCTTATTAGTCCGATTACTACTAGAGTGTCTCCTTGCACTATGTTTTCAAATTTGTGTAAATCATCAGAAAAAACACGGGCCCTTATTTGTCCAGATCCATCATCTACAGTTAGAGTTGCGAACTTTGTTTCACCAGTAGATTCAAATTTGTCAGTAACGTTTGCAATAAGATTTACTCTAACTATTTTTTTATCGCCTAGGGCTACGTGTAGAAGTCTTGGATTTGTTATTTGTGTTCCGGGCTCTGGAGGAGTCTCATCATAGATGGGTTGTCCTTTTAGAAGATCACCAACTCTTATCTTATGTGCGGTCTCTCTTTTTCTGTATTCTGGCATGTCAAGTGATATTGATATTTGTATTTAAAGATTATTGCGGTGTTGGTGTGTTAAAAGGATCTATAGGATTCCAAAAATATGAACAATTATTAAATAGATCCCTCTCTTGAGATGATAGAATGGATCCAATAATTTTAAGAGGCAAAACTGAATTAGAATTGTCATTACTTTTTACTGAGGCTACACCCCATTTATCTCTCAGAAAGCAAAGTTATCAACCCCATTGGGCGTTTCGAGAAGCAGTTAGGGAAGAACTTGGGAGAAGATCTCAAACGGAATTGATTAGAATTTATAGCGCACTTCGTAATTATAGCGGAGGGGTATCTGAGAGAGGTTTATTCGAACTAGGAGTATGTTTTATGGATCATTTTTATCCTTATTGAGTATCTATTTCAGAATTATATCTTTCCAACTAAGTCTAATCCGGGTTTTAAAGTTTCCTTACCAGGTTCCCAATTGATTGGGCAAACATTACCGGGGTTGTTTTGTACGAATTGTGCGGCTTTGATTTTTCTTAATAGCTCGTCTGTTGATCTTCCAATAGAATTATCATGTATTTCGAAAGCCTTTAATGTTCCTTCTGGATCAATAATGAAAGTTCCTCTAAGAGATAAGCCCTCTTCTGGAATGTAAGTTTTGTATGCTTTGCAAATCTTTCCTGTAGGATCAGCCAGCATTGGGAATCTTATTTTGTTGATAGTTTCTGAATTATCGTGCCAAGCCTTATGAACAAATGTTGTGTCGGTACTGACGCTTAAAATTTCAGCATTAAGCTCTTGAAATTGAGGATATTTATCTGCTAGATCTCCAAGCTCTGTTGGACAGACAAATGTGAAATCAGCAGGATAGAAGAAAAGAACTATCCATTTACCCCTTAGATCTCTTATATTGATATCTTTTACTTCGTTATTGTGAAAAGCTTGCGCTTGGAAATAAGGTGCAGGTTTGTTTATTTCTAATTGAGAATCTTGTTCCATCAGGTTAATTATTTAACTTAGTTTTTAAGAATTATTGTGATCTTGGGATAATTTTATATAGGTATCTTAATGAAAGACCTGATGGATAGATATCAGAGTTGGGAAGTTACTAAGGCGACTGGAGCTATGTTTGGAATGTTTGGTGGAGTGATGACTACAGTTTATGGTTTGGCAATGAGAGATGTTGAAGCTACTTCTGCTGGAATGAGTATGGTTTATAGATCCCATAGATATTTATTTTCAGATAGTGAAGATTTAGAAAATAGAACTAGTGAGACTGAACATCTTGAATAAATCCTTGTTTGGGTTGGAAGAGATCTCCGGACTTCTTGAGCTTTTCTATAGATTCTTCGAATTCGGCATCGGACATGTCTTTCATTTCATTCCTTAATTCATCCAAAGGCACTTGCTTACCAAATCTGTCTTCTAGTTTCTTTATTGTATCTTTTAACAGCATAATTTTGTTTCTCTTGCTAGACGAAATTTTTGTTGAGAATCTGTCAATGTCAAAAGTTTTAGTTTCCGGATCATAACCTACTTGCATTAAGTAATAGTTTGTTAACCTTATAGCTACTTTCGCATCATCGACGTCTACTGTTGGAGATAGTCTTGATTTTGCATGCGCTTCTGCTAATCTTACTAATCCTTGTAATTGTCTTGCAGAGATAGAAATTGATTTTCCATCTCCATCTAAACTTGCTTTTCTCATTTTTACATAGAAATTTTTGATTTCGTCTACGGCTTCTTTAGTTAGTTTTGGTTCTATCTTTTGTTTTGCGTATGCTACGTATTTTTTGAATAGATCTTGTTCGATGTCTGGTTTTACTTCGTTCATCTGATGCATATTTAGAACATGTGTTGCAATCTTGTCATCTTGATCTACATTTGGCAGGTCTCTTTGGATGAAGATAAGGTCGAATCTGTTGATAAGGGCTGGAGGAAGGTCTATTTGATCAACGATTGATTGTGTTGGTTCGAAACGTCCGTATTTTGGGTTTCCTGCAGCCAATACAGAGGTTTGTGCTGATAGGGTTGCTTGGACATTTGCTTTACTAATTGTTACTGTTTGCTGCTCCAAGGCCTCATGCATCGCCGATCTATCTGTTGCATCCATCTTTTCTATCTCATCTATACAGACTACTCCTTTATTTGCTAGTACCATCGCACCTGCTTCTAAGGACCATCCCTTTAGAAATTCATCTCTGACAACTGTTGCAGTTATACCTGCACCGGTTGCTGCCTTTCCTACAATGAATCTTCCCTTGGGAGCTATGTTTGATATAAATTTTAGAGTTACCGATTTTGCTACACCTGGATCGCCCATTAGGAAGAGATGAATGTCTCCCCTTGATACAGTGCCATCATCGCTTATCTTTCTTACTCCTCCAAACATTTGTAAAACAAGAGCTTCTTTGATTTCTTCATATCCCCAGATGCTAGTTGCTATTGAATCTCTTAGTTTTTTGAATAGTTCTGGATCCTCAGATAGTTCTTGTATTTGTCTTTCGTCCTCTTCATTTATGTCAAGATCATCATAAGTTGTTTCTAAGGGGATTAGATTGTTTGATTCTACTGCTAGATCGAAACGTGTTGAGATTGCTCCGGAAGGTAGTGGAACGGGAACTTCCTTTAGGATTCCTAGCACTCTTACCTTAGATCCAGGAGTTGTTTTTTCTTCCATATAAGGTTCTACAAGATCTTCATTAAGGAAAACGTTCATTCTTCTTGGCTGTTCTCCTCCAGTTAGATCTTCAGGAGATTCTTCAATTACCAAACGTTGGGCATCGACCATAGTTTTTGAAAGAAGTCTAAATTGCCCTTTTCTACCACAAGAACATCTAGAGGGTTCTCTAAATTTCTTTTCAATTTGTAAAACAGAAATTACTGTTCCACAAGAAGGGCATTCGAATTTTGCGTTAACAACTTGAGGCCGAACCTCTGAAGCCTGTCTTACTAGGCCTTCAAAATAAATTAATTGATTAAGATGTTCTGCTCTTATTGTTCTTATCTTAACTTTTTGAGTTTGTGGTAGATCGTTAAATCTTATTCTAGGATTTTTTATTAGTCCCGTATCTTCTAGAGCACTTTCCAATAGTTGTAGCATTTCTTCTGGCTGTCCTATTAGAGCCTCTGCTAAAACTGGTGAATTAGAAGCCATGTCTTGAAAATTTATGAAAACTACTTTTCTCCCCTTTCTAATTGACTCACCAATTTCTTTCTTGTATGTTTCGAAAAACAGCTTTGCTTCTGCTATTAGTTCTTCGTTATTTTGCGGCATTTTCCTCTTTTGATACCTCTGTTTAATACATAAATTTCAGAGTTATTAGATATATAAAGATTATAGACTTAATACCATATTAGTAGAATATATGTGTTAGATTACTTCCCTAATCCCATTACATACCTTCCTAAGTTGTAGGTATGGCCCCTTGGTTCCTCATCTCCTGGAAGATAAATCTCAAATCTCCCTTCCCAGGGCACGTCTGCAAATTCTCTTCTTGCATCTATTAGGATATAGGGAGATAACTTTCCTGTTTTCATTCTCCCATGTCTCTTAAAGGGTTTCTTATCACTTCTTGAGATTCTTATTGCAGTATTTCCAAGAAGTTCAAATTGGAATCCCTTAGGCATCCTTATCGTATCTCCATACTGAGGCATTTCGCCCTTTCGATATTGTACTAAAAAGTTTCCTGATGATGGATCATGACTCATAACTAATGAAGTCCTCTCAGAATCTGATCCTTGCCTTATTTGCCAATCCCAAGTATCTTTCTCAAGCATTGAAGGCTCATATTTTGTGATTCCCCTCTTCCTTGAAAAAGCTTTTTCCCAGGTACCATAAACTGAATATAACAGCCGCGCTTTTTTAGGATCCTGACCTTTGTTAATAGAATAAACTGATGCTGTACCGTTAGAATTATGAACACTTATTTTGTGTCTTATTTCATCTTCAGAGTGTTCTATGGAGGTGATCCCTTCCTTCTTTTTGGTATAGGGTATATCTGGATTAAGATATCTTAGAGGGCCAAAAGTTGGAATTTCTAACTGGCCAGTTCTTTCTCCAGAGGTTATTAAAGAGAATCCTAATTTTTGTGCAGCCCCTGGTACCTTTGGGAATTCTTCTGCTTGAATTAAGGACATGGGTGTTAGAAATAATAATCCGGCTAGCCCCATTTGGATAGCTTTTCTTCTAGATGTCATTGTAGAATCTTAAATTTAGATTATATAAAGATTTAGAATCATTTATTCTTTTCAGCTTCTTCTAGTGTTTCTACTAGTTGCTCCATAGAATCTGCTAGTTGCTGGTTATTCTTTGTACCAGTACAAACAAGTTTTCCGTTTGAGAATAGCAAGAATGTTGCTGGAGGCTCTTCAAGCTTGTATACAAGTCCTGGGAATTGTTCTGGCTCATATTCCGTATTTTCCAGTTCTAAGGATAAGTAGTTTAGATTTAACATCATATTGATGTTTCCAGATGCTACTATGTTCTGTACTGTAATTTTTGGTTTATCAGTTATTTTTACATTTATTTTCTTTAGAGTCTTTATTACTTGTTCTATTACTTCCTTAACTTGAGATATAGACTTGGTACCAGTACATACTAAATTACCTGATGAGAATACTAGAACAGCTGATTTAGGCTCCTTGATTCTTAGAACTAGTCCTGGGAATTGTTCTGGATTGTATTCTGTATTTGGAACAGTCTTAGCAAGTTTAGTCAAAGGGACGTCCTTACCCAAAGAAGTTGTAGCTACAATATTCTGAATTTTATGAGAAGTTTTTGTTGCCATTATATGTAGTTTATAAAGGAAAGGGGTTTATAAAGGTTTAGTTTCTAGAAAATTTTCTCGAGGATGGAATTTTCGAATAGGATTAGATTTATATACTGTTAATAATGAATTTTCAATTCATGCCTATTATAATCTGCAGCTATTTCTTTTGTTGTTGCTATGTCCCTTATTGAACGATCCGTTCTTAGATGAGTTATTCTTGGGAATCTTAGTGCGAAACCTGATTTGTAAGTAGGTGATCTTTGTATGTTTTGGTAGATTATTGTTACGACTATTTCTGGTTTAACATGTACTATACGCCCTTCCTCTTTTTTTACTAAGGGCTTTAGTAGATTTGTAAGTTCTGTATAAGATAGTCCCAGTTCTTCTTTTTCTTTTAGGCCTGTTGAAGCCTTTCCAATTTCTAAGAGATTGTTATCTTCATCCTTGCAAGATAATGTGAATGATGAAAAGTTTCCAACATGCTTTCCTTTCCCATATTCTGCGCTTGTGATAACAAGGTCTAGTTCATTTTCTGCAGGCTTTAGTTTAAGCATATGACCAACCCTTAATCCTGGTTGATATTTAGCTTTCATGTTCTTAATCATAACTCCTTCTTGATTATCTTTAAGAGCTTCTTTATAGAATTTTTCTGCCTCTTTCTTATTCTTAGTTATTAATTGGTGAGAATATCTAAATTTGTACTTATGAGGCCTTACAACTTTTCTTAAGATCTTTGTTCTTTCTTCAAAAGTTTCATCGATTAATGATTTTCCATCTAGGAATAAAATATCGAATGCATTAACCTCTATGGGCAATTTTTTTATTAACTCTTGGATATTGTGCTTTCTCCTTATTCTTTGTGATACTGCTTCGAAAGGAGTGTATTTTTTTGTTTTAGGATCGAATCCTATAGCCTCTCCATCCAACATAAATGATTTGGCTTTAATATGGGTCTTCAAATATTCAACAACTTCTGGAAATTGTTTTGTTACTTCATCCAATCTTCTTGTGAAGATTTTTATTTCACCTTTTTCATTTTTATTCATTAACATTCTGAATCCATCATACTTGTATTCGAAAGCGCAAGGTTTTCCGCATTTTTCAAATCCATCTTCTATCGATTCTGCTTTTTGAGCCAGCATTAATTTTATTGGATGACCTGGAGTGAGTTTTATTTTTTCTAATTCCTTAACTCCTATCTGAGCTTTTTCAAAAACTACTGCAATGTCTGTTGCCTTATCATATGCTGATTGTACGATCTCGGAATATTTTTTCTTTTCTTCTATTGATTCAGGTTTGAAAGCTTCTTCTACTATGGAATCCCTTAATGTTCCTGAAGCTACACCAATCCTTAAATCTCCAATTAAGGTTCTTGTTATGTATTTGGCTTCTAGAGAATTTGCTGAAGTTAATAGTTCGGAAATTAGAGCTAGCTTTTGATTAATTGTTCCGTTACCAACTAGTTCAGGTAGCTTTTGTAAATTTGTTAGAACTTTTTTTGTAGTTAGTTCTTGAGAGAATAATGTATTTTGCTTTTTGTTTTTCATTACATCTTCTGCAACTAAACCTAAATCACCTAGCTTCTTCCATTTTTTTACTAGATCTGTATCTGAAACTCCAGAAGCTTTTGAAAGAGCCTTTAGTGCTAGCTTTTCTGAGATTCCAAATTCTTTTTCTGAGTAATCTGGGAATGCAGTTCCTTGTAATAAATAAATTGCTTCAGGAGTCTTTGATTTTTTTAGTTGATTTAGAAATTTTGCTAAGATTTCAATTTTCTTTAGTCTTGAAGGATTGTTTTCAAGTTCTTGATATGTTTGTGCTAATAACGAATATTTCATCTTTTTTAGGAAAAGGGGGAGCCGGTATTTATAGGTTTGTTATTTCTGTATTGTCTCTACCATTAGAATTGCCATTAAGCTATATAATAAAGCGAAGTGGCAGTAAACTGATGCAAATTCATATCCTATTGCAGGATAGATTCCATATAGAGTTACTGCAATGATCCCTGAAATGAAGATCATTGAGATAATTAGATTAGTGAATAATCTTTTTGGAGTGTGCATTAGACTCAATAAGATTAGAGAAATGGAGGCTATTATTACTAGTACAGAAGTTAGGATCCAGGGAATGTTGTAATCTAGATTATTTAACATAGAAATCACTAATATTATCTCTGATAGAATTACTGTCGCAGGTGCTAGATAAAACCCTAATCTCATCTTCCATCCCTTTCCAAATTTTCTATTATTTTTTTGGTTTTTTGTAAGATGGTATAATCCATATCCTGGGCAGAGAACGTAGTAAGCTAGATAGATCCACATAAAAATTAAGTTCTCGCTAAAGACAATATTTTTTGCTTGCACATAAAATGCTACACACCCTGCACTAATTATGAAGGAAGGGTCTATAATCGCAAATAACATGAATGCTAATGGTATCGCATAAAATAATTTGCTTAATTTTTCTTTTGCTAAATCATAGAATAGTTGCATACCCAAGATTGGCAAGATTGTGTATGATGCAAATCCTAATCTAGACCAAAATAGATTTCCACTGGTACATAACATAAATTCAGTAAATTGGTACAATCCAAGGAAGAAGACGAAATATGGAAGGACTCTTAGTCTCTTATCTTTGATAACTTTGAATAGATAAATAACTATGAGGAATTCTATTATTGCAGTTGTTAATGATACAGCAGGAGTGAAACACATCTTTCTAATTATTAGGAGAGAAAGTTTTATAAATCTATAGTATATACATAATATATACTTATTATTCATTCTATCATACAAATATTTATAAAGGGTATATACATAATATATACAGCTCTGAAAGGGATAAAGAGGTGCACTGGGGGATTTTCCCTCAGTGTTTTTATTTTTCTTGGTTGATAACTGGGAGAGATAAAGCTAGGATACTGGAAAATGGTGGCGGTAGTTGAGCTTGGAGATGAAGAAAATGAGTAAACGTAAATTCGATGCAAAACTTCGGAAGGTTGGAAACAGCTATGTAATAACCGTACCTAGGGATACAGTTGATAGGTTTGAGATTGTTGAAGGAGATTTTCTTGCAGTAGATTTAGATATAGATGAAATTAGGAGGGCTAAAAAATGAGAATGAGAGATTTGTATAGCAGTGATAATTATAATGTTTTTATGTATGTGGCTATTTCAGTTGTTACTTTATTGATTTTCTTTAATAGCTTTAATATTGTTGAGGAAGGCTTAAGTGATTTTGAATTCAAGGGAGTTACTGGACATGTTGTTGAGGAAGTGGAAGAGAATCGGTTTGAGGATTATTTGGATGAGTTTGTTGTTAAAGATAGGATTGAGAGGCGTAGAGGATTAACTGGTTTTGCCGTTGAAGATGAAGAGGTTACCGAAGAAAATAATGAAGAGAATATTCCCGATGGAGAACTTTATACAGAAGGATCGTTCTTTATGTACTATATGTTATTAGCATTCATAGGAATATGTATTTTGGTTTTGAGCGCGGTTTTCTTTTTGCCTAAGTTGAAAGAAATTACGTAGATTTTTGTAAGATAAAAATCCCACATTTAACTTTTTATTTGTCCCACACCTCCAATTCCGTAAGTATTCTAAAAAAGTTAAATGACTTAGTCTAGTTCTGCAGCTAGCTCTTTTCTCACGCTCTTTGCGTACTTTGCAGCCATATGAATAGGCTCTGGTCTTTTGTGAGGTAGATTGATTAGATCTTTACAGATTTGGTAGGCTGAGTCCACAGTTATATTGTTTCCAGGACTTATGTAAAGAGGATTACTTTCCTTTTTGCTGATAAGGACTTTGCCTAGTTTCTTATCTTCCTTAGTTATGTAGTCTCCGTCTTTATTAGAAGCTTCTAGATCTACTAGAGATGTTGCTACACCTATTGTAGGAATTCCTGTTGATAGTCCGAAGTGGCTTGCTAATCCAAATCTTGGATGAATTATTCCTTGTCCAGAAACTAAAACTACATCTGGTTTTTCATTTAATCTTTCTAGAGCTTTTATCATTGCCGGTAATTCCCTATATGATCTGAATCCAGGGAAGTAAGGGAATGAAATTCTTTCTAAAACGTATGCTTGATCGATTACTTCAAATTCTTTATTGACAACTATGAAACAGCTTAGTATCTTGTTTTTTATGAAAATGTTTTCTACAGCCCCGAAAGTTTCAGCTAAACTGAAGTCTATTTTGTCTTGAAGTACTAGATCTTTCGCTAAGTCTAACTGTTCTTTTTCTAGCTTATCGAAATCAATTCCATATCTCTTTGCTAGTTCTTCTTTTCTAGAATCTAATGATTTTTCTCCCATTTTTGCTCCTAGTGCGTAGTTAAACAGAAAACATTTCCCTTATAAATGTTGCGATTGCTCTAAGTAAAGCTTTTAAAGTTCTGTGAATAGATTATATCCAAATGTTTAGTAAGAGATGCTCCCGATGCGAGAGTAAGGTTAAGAACGAACATAAGTTTTGTCCTTCTTGTGGTTTAGATCTTAGTGGTAAGTATGAGGAAGAGGATTATGGATTATTAGGAAGGGATGATAATACTTTTGAGGAGCAAATGAGTTTTTCTGATAGCTTTATGGAGAAAATGTTTAACAGCGCTATGAAGGTCCTTGAGAAGCAGATGAGGAATCTTGGTAATGAGATGAATAATCAAAATAGTCAGAAGAAGGGTAAGAAGAATAATCCTGGATTGAATGTTCAGTTTTTTGTTAATGGTGAGAGAGTGTTTAATGATAATGAGATGCAGGAACAGCAACCGGTTAAGATAACCAATAATATTTCTAAGGAGAAGTTGAAGAAGTTTAGTGAGTTGCCTAGAGAAGAACCTCAATCTAGAATAAAGAGATTGGCTGATAAGGTTATTTATGAGTTAGTTGTTCCAGGTGTTAATAGTATTGAGGATGTTTTGATTAATCAATTAGAGAGTTCTATTGAAGTTAAGGCCTTGTCTAAGGATAAGGTTTATAGCAAGAACCTTAATGTTAATCTGCCTATTTTGAGATATCATCTTGCTGAAGACAATTTGATTATCGAGATGCAAGGTAAGTAAAGATTTTTAAAGGCTTTATAATTCTAAGATCTATGGTCCTGTAGCTCAGCCTGGTTAGAGCACTACTCTGATAAGGTAGGGGTCCACAGTTCGAATCTGTGCAGGACCATTTTTAGTTTTGAGTTTATTGGTAAGTGTTAATACCAAGAATCTTGTTAGATTATCGCTGATTTTTGGAAGATAATAAGAGGATATTCTTAATCACAAGCTTTTTAAATCAACTAAATTACAGGTTATCATAGAAAATGGTACAAGGATTATATCATCATTTAAGAGAAGCTTGGAAAAAGCCTGATGTAGCTCGAGTTAGAGAATTAATGATTGAATGGAGAAAGGGTAATGCGGTAGTTAAGATTGATAGACCAACTAGGTTGGATAGAGCTAGATCTTTAGGATATAAGGCTAAGAAGGGTTATGTTGTTGCTAGAGTTAGAGTTTTGAGAGGTGGAAGACAGAGACATAGAACAAATAAGGGTAGAAGATCTAAGAGACATACTATAAGAAAAGTTGTTAAGATGAATTATAGATGGGTTTGTGAGCAGAGAGCTCAGAAGAAGTACCCTAATTTGGAAGTTTTGAATAGTTACTTTTTAGCTAAAGATGGTAAGCATTATTTTTATGAAGTTATACTAGTTGATCCTTCAAAGCCAGAGATTGCTAAGAGCAAGGATACTAAGTGGGTTACTAAGAAAACTAACCAGAACAGAGTTAATAGAGGATTGACAAGTGCTGGTAAGAAGTCAAGAGGATTGAGAGATAAGAGTCCTACTAATAAGGCTAGACCTAGTGTAAGAGCTGGTAAGAGAAGAGGGAAGTAGTTAATTTTTATTTAATTCTTTATAGCATGCAGATATTGTGTTACCGATTCTGTCTCCAAAATATAATCCTAGTAAATATCCAGGGACGTTTGCATTACCTTCTAAATCATTTGTGGCAAATCCATAAACTCCTGTCAAAATTCCTAATGCTGCGATCCCATAAAGTTTGGTTCTTTCAGATTCACCCTTAAATACGGGGCTAACAATAATCCCAACTAAAGTCCCGTTAAGAAGAGTCTTGATATTTTCAGCCATAACAGAGTAAGATTCTGTTAGGACTTCTAATTGTTCATATATCATAGAAATAATTTATCTAAGAACTATAAAAATTAACCGTATCTAATTATTCCAATAATTATGAATATTTGAACAAATATCCAGAGAGCATTTGTTATTATGATTGGTTTTTCTCTATGGAGAAGTCCATAGGTTAGCCAGAAGAATCCTCCTGCTAGATATCCTAGCCAAGTTATTAGTGAAACTCCTGTTGCATCCTTAACGTGCCAGATTTTTAGAACTTGTGGGATTGCTATTAGTGGGCCGAGTACTGCTACGATATAGATCACAGTATCCATAAAATGTTTTAACTTTGTTCTAGAAGGAGTTTCATATGGGCTCTTGATATTCTGAGTAGTCTGTTTGATAGTCTTCTTTTTCTTTCTTTTTCTCTTATGGAAATGATGTAATCCAGATGCCATATTCACACTCTTTTAAATTATGTAGAATTTGAAGTTTAAAAAAGAGTTGGTTGGTGATTTCTTGGGATTCTTGTAGGAGGTTTTGTAGGATCATATCTTGTTAGAAATTCATATAGTATTCCATCTCTCAAACCATTATTTCCAATATTGTCTGTAGGTCTAATTGAATCATATGCAGCTCCCCACACCAGTTCAATTCTATAGACATCTCTATCAGCTGCTTGCCTTGTATCCTCCCCAGTTCCTAACTGCCTTCTAAGAAAGTCATCTACTATTCCAGGCCTGCTTTCAGGATTCACATCTCCAGATACTTCAAAAGTTCTGGTTTTCCATGCATAATCGATGATAATTGATAAGGGCCTCATTGGATAAATAAGAACAGGTTGTTTAAAAGAATTTATCTTATTTTGTTCTCTTAACTAGAATTGCAAATGTTATTGTGATAAATAGAAGAGCAGTTATTATTGAAGTTTTATATTCTAAAGATGAAAAGTAAGAGGCTATTGCTAATAGTAAAGATATTATTGATAGAATTTTGAATCTTGATTTCCAGTCTTTTAGTTCTTCCTTGCAGAGCTTTTCTAAAATTAGTGCGAAGGGTATTGCTAGGATTAGTGTTATGATTTCTATTATCATAAGGTATTTAAGGTGAATGTTTTTTAAAAACCTATGGAACTTGCAGAGAAAATTAAATCTGGGAATGTATTTGTGTACCCTACTGATACAGTTTATGGGCTAGGATGTGATGCTACAAATTCAGATAGTGTTAATAGAATTAAGGAGATGAAAGGTAGAGATAAGGATAAACCTATTTCTATAATTGCTCCATCGCTTTCATGGATAGAGGAAAACTGTTTGGTGGATCATGATCTTTCTAAATATTTGCCTGGGCCTTACACTTTGATATTGAAGAAGAAAGATCCAAATTTTTTATTGGATGTTGCTAATGGAGATAGTTTGGGAGTTAGAATTCCAGATAGTGACTTTTGTGATAAGGTTAGAAAGGTTGGAGTGCCTTTTGTTACAACCTCTGTTAATTTAAGTGGAGAACCTCCAGCAGTTGCTGTTGAGGAAGTTCCTGAAGAGATAATTAGTAAGGTCGATGAAGTTGTTGATGAAGGCAAGTTAAATGGAACTCCCTCTACTTTAGTTATTAATGGTGAAGAAGTTAAAAGATGAGATTTGGAATAGTATATTATAAGGAAAATATTGCTGGTAAGAATATTGTTGATAGATTTAGGGAAATAAGTTTTAGCCCACAGGTTCCGATCATCGAATTAGATAAGGAGACCCTTTATTCTGATATTAGTGTTGAGAAATATCCTGAGCTTAAGGAAGTTGAATTTTTGTTTTTTGCATCTACTCATAAAAGTCAGAAAGGAGATCCAAGTTTATGCTTGCATGTTGCAGGAAATTGGAGAGGCAATGATTTAGGAGGAGATGAGGGTAAGGTTTGTATGACAAGTAGTTTGGTTTTGAAATATCTTTTTGGTAAGTTGAATGAGAATTCTAAGAAAGATAGTGAGATAGCTGATAGATATAAGGTTAGTATGGAGGCTACGCATCATGGGCCAAATGTTTCTATTCCTAGTTGTTTTATTGAATTAGGAAGTGTTGAAAATGAATGGAGAGATGAGAAGGCAGCTAAGATAATTGCCGAGACAATCTTAAGTTTGAATGATGTTGAGATGAGTGAACTTAAGGCTAAAGGATGGAAGCCGAGCATTGCTATTGGTGGAGGACATTATTGTTTGAACTTTAATCAGATACAGTTGAGTAGTGATTATGCTATCGGGCATGTAATTCCGGATTACGGATTTCCAGTTACTGAACAAATATTGAAAGAGGCTGAAGCTAAAACTAGTGAGCAGATTGATAAAGTTTTGATAGATTGGAAGTCTATGAAAAGTGAAGAAAGGCAAAAATTGTTAGAAGTTGTTGAGAGAGTTGGTTTGGAGTATGAAAGGACTTCTAACGTCGAGAAATAGTTATTTCTTATCTCAGGAATCTGCTACAATCACACACAAAGTGTGTGATGATTCCTCTAGATCCTAAAAACAAAGAAGGTTTATCCTTTGTTTTTTTGATGTCGTTTTTTCCAAAGCATTTTTGTGTAACCAGTATTATCAATCTTGTTTTTGTCTATATAGAGTTCCTTTTCTGTTTTTATTATTAGGGCTCTTGCTTTATTGACTTCATTAGGCTTTGCCAAATATTCTATCTCTATGAAATGGCCCAGCCCCTTTACTTCATTTAATTCTATGTTTAGCTTTTTGTGTTTTTTATGTTGGTAGGTTTCTGAAATTTTTGTTTTTCCAATCCATTTTTTAAATCCAAGATCCTCCATTAATGCTAGAAAGTGATCTTTGTTTTTTATTTCAAATTCATACTCTTCTTTTACTACAATTCCATCTTTCCAGAATTTTTTTAGCCATTTTTTGAAATTAACAATATCTTCTTTACCATTAGATCTTATTCTGAAAGCTTTTTTGGGGTAGAATGCTTTCTCTAATGAATAATATTGGTCTTTCTTAGTTTCCTTTTTTGAGAATTTTGCTATTTCCTTAATTCTCTTTCTAATTAAAGGAAGTTCTTTTTCGGAAACTTTTATTTTGGATTCAACTTCTAGCCAACTCATTTTCTCTTTTTTATTATTAATCCAAGTTGTTATATAAATTTAATTGGTAAATCAAAAAGTGTATTACCTTCTAAGTGGTGGGTTAGTTTTATATATGATAAAATTAACATATATTTGTTAACTTCGGTTAGCAGAGGGGATTGACTTCGGTTTTTTTCCTCTTTTTATTTTTACGAAGGGTTTTTAAATAGTTTGTAACGTGTGATTTTATGTTAGAAGGATTTAGAGAACATATTATTAGGACCTCTGGAGAGCTAGTTTATGACAGAATGCTTAATTCATTAGGAGATCATGGAGGTACTACTTGTATAGGCTTAGCTATGAAATGTTTCGGATTTGATTTCTTTTTATCTGAATTTGGAATTGCCAATTTTAATCAGATAGGCTATCTTTTTAGGAGAGAGATGGTAGCAGAAAATGTTGATGGAAGGCTTAATGGGGATCCAAATTTAGCTAATTTTGTTGAATATGATACCTCAGATTGCAGATTTGCTCATTGTGGAATTTATTTGCATAGTGAAGCTCCAAAAGTTTTCCACAAATTTGTTGATGAGCCTACATCAATAACAAATCCAAGAATATCTCTAGTCCCTGTTAGTTACAGATACCAATCTCTGGATGATAATCCCTGGGAAGAGCAAGTTCCTGCAAGATATTATGCATTTCAAACTGAGAAAATTAAATTTCCTTAATCTTACACCTATTATTTGAAAGATATAATTTGGAATCCAAATTCATCAATTTTTTCCTGAGGCCAAAATTTTTCAGCCCCTTTTGTTATCGCAATGTATGTTACTTCTTTCTCTATCTCTCTCCCAGTATATTCTTTTTTATGATTGTCCCATTCCTTAAGAACCAATATATCTCCTTCTTTAATATCAAAATCTGCTAATCTTAATTCAAAACTCTTTTTTCCATCTAAAATTAATTGGAAATATTCTGGCCATACTTTCTTTTCTATTTTTCTCATTTTATATCATTAATTTCATCTAGTAATTGGTTCTTCTCTTTCCTTGATGTGTATTTCTTACCGAATTTTACAAGTGTAGGATTTAGTGGAGACCATAATTTTTTTGGAAATAATTTTTTTAGAGAATCTTCTACCTTTTCTGGCTTTTCTGAATTAGCCCATCCAAGATAGTTAGATATGTAATTAACATGGGTGTCTACTCCTATCGCGTCCGTTCCATATTCTGACATGAATACGTTTGCTGTTTTTCCTCCAACGCCAGGGAGTTCTACTAGTTTGTCGAAATCCATAGGAGGCTCTCCATCATAATTTTCATTTAGTGCTTTTGCGCAATTCAAAATTGATTTGGATTTATTCCTGTAAAAATTTACTCTCTTGATTAATTGTTGAACTTGTTCTTCATTTAGTTTGGAGAGTGATTTAGCATCAGGATATTTTTTGAACATTTCTGTACACACTTTTATTGTTGTTTCATCTAAAGCTCGAGCAGATAAGATTATTGCTATTAATGTTTGATATTTAGTTGGCCAATCTTCTCCAGCAAGTCTCATAGAACCTTTTAATTTATCAATTGCTTTTAATTGTCTAAGTGCCTTTTTTTGATCCATAGATAAATAATGACTAGTAAGATTTAAAAGGTTATGTTACTAAATTTCTTTATGAAAAAGAGTTTGATGTTCTTAGTTTTTGCATTGATGTTAGTTACACCAGTGTTTGCGCAGTCAGTTGTTTGTAATCTTGATGCTAAATTATTGAATCAGGATCCTTTTCCAGCTATTCCTGGAGAATCTGTTAGACTGGTTTTTCAGATAGATGGTGTTGATAATCCTGATTGTGGGAGGGTTGATTTTAAGTTGATGGAATCTTATCCAATAACAATTGAGGAAGGTACAAATGCTGTTACAAGCATTGATTCAGGAGTTTTTGTTAGGAATTTTGGGAATTTTTTCTTGGCACCTTACACAGTTATAATAGATGAAGATGCCTTGGATGGAGAGACGGAGATTGAAGCTTTTTTGGATGCTCAGAATTCCCCAAGTAAGATAGTGGATTTTGAGATTACAGTTGAGGATTCAAGGGCAGATTTTGAGGTTTCTATAAAAGATTATGTTGCATCTCAGAAAGAAATTACTTTTGAGATTTTGAATATAGCTGAGAGTGATGTGGAGTCTTTGACTATTGAGATAGAGAGGCAAGACAATATTGTTGTTAAGGGGAGTAATAGGAATATTGTAGGTAGCTTGGATGCAAATGAAGATACTACATTTAGCTTTGAGGCAACACCTCAAGATGGAGATATAGATCTTAATATTTTTTATACAGATACTACGGGAGTTAGAAGGATGGTTGAGAAGACTGTTAGTTATGATTCTACTTACTTTACAGATAGAGTTAGGGATCAGAATGGGAATGGTAGTGCTGTTTATTGGATTATTGGCATAGTTGTTGTTTTATTGATATGGTGGTTCTTTTTTAGAAAGAAGAAGCATGCTCATCATGCACACCATAAAGGGCATCATGCTAGTGGGCATCATAAGAGGAAGTGATTATCTAAAAGAGTTTAGCCAGAATTTATCGATAAGTGCTCCTGTGGGGTGCACTCCTAACTCCAACTTTTTTGGATCATCAGCCTTGAATTCATATCCGCGATAATCTGCTCCAGTATCCTTAGAAAACTGAGATAGTATTTCAGGAATGGTAGTTTTATGTTCTGCAGAAGATGATCTTCCATTGTCACGTTTTAATTTCTCTCTTGATTTCCATTCTCCATACTTCTGCCTTACAAGATCACCATTTTGTTCATTAAGGCCCCCATAGAATTCTGAAAATGCATTAGGAGACTCGGGATCATTTATTAAGAAAAATCCTTCTCTTTGATCGTCCCCTATCGGTCTTACTAAGTGATGTGTTACCATTTCGTAACAGAGTCTCATCCCAATACCAGAAACTGGTGAAAAGTAATTGTCCATTAGTTTTTTTAATTCATCAGGCATTTCTCCATATCTTTGGCTAATAGGGGCTAGAAGAATATCTTGTGCTATAGTTGTTTCTTCCATTAATGGTCCCGACCCATTAGTGATCCTTCCACTAAGTTCCTGATAGAGCCTTTGCCTTTCTCCAATAAATTCTTCTATGAAGGGATGGCCTCCTGTTTCACGTTCTCCTTCTAAGGCATAGGCAACTGCCATATGTGTGAAATAATCAACAACATCAATTCCATTGGCAATAATAGGATTCTCTGCTACAAAATGTGCATAAGGGAGTGCTTCACTAACTACTGCTAATCTTTCCCCGAAGCGTTCTTTTACCATAGATTATCGGTTAATGATTGTTATAAAAAACTATCTATTCATACCTCAAAGCTTCTACTGGAGTTACCTTTGTTGCTTGCCAACTAGGCCAGAGTCCTGAGAATACTCCGACTAAGAATGAGAAGGTTAGAACGCCTATGATTAGATATGCTGGGATTGACACTTGGAGGATAGATGCTGCTAAAAGATTAACTGCTACAAATTCTAATCCCTTTGAGAAAATTATTCCTATGATCACTCCAATTACTCCTCCAACAAGACCTAGAAGACCTGCCTCAAATGCGAAGATTGATAGGATATCTTTATTTTGGGCTCCGACTGATTTTAGAATTCCTATTTCCTTTCTTCTTTCTAATACTGAAGTGTACATGGTGTTAGTTATTCCTATTCCTCCGACCAATAGAGAGATTGCAGCTACTCCCAATAGGAATCCAGTTATTATGTTAAGAACAGTTCCGATAGTTGCTAGAAGTTCTTCAGGTGTTGAAATTCTATAGTCTCTGTTGTCATCATCGACATCTCTAGCATCATCTAGTTTTCTTTTCACTGCTTCGGCTACTCTGTTTAGATCGGCTCCTTCGTTAACTTGAACAGTTATCTGGTCTATTCTATCATTATCTGGGAAAGTTTCTCTGAAATCTTCTACACCCATGTAGATGATCTTGTCATCAGCAGGATTTCCTAATGTTACCAAGTTTGATTTGACTCTAAAATCCTCTCCTTGGATAGTTAGTTTGTCTCCAACTCTAACTGGTCTGTCAAAAACATTGTTGTGTAAGTATTGAGAGCCTATGTCTATCTTTCCAGAATCTCCCCTGTCTAGAGTTCTTCCGAATTCTGCCTCTATGAATCCAGTTTCTTCCCAAAGATTAGGCCTGTCGAGAGGAATTCCTGCAATGTTTGCAAATCTTACTTGATTATTGAATTCTAATTTTGCACTTCCTAAAACCCAATAGGATACTTCCTTTACCCCCGATACTTTTTCTATGGTCCTTATGTCCTTTTCAGTGAATGTTACTGCTCCGCCTGTTCCAGGACCCGCAAGTTGTCCTTTTGGATCTATAAAGAATTTATCAGTTCCTAGTTTCTTGAATTGTTCTTGAATTGAAGCGTCTAATCCCAAAGATAGGGCAACTAGAATGAATATTGTTGCTATTGAAATGAAGATTCCAATCATAGTTAACCAAGATCTTAGTCTCTTTCTTTTTAGATTTCTTAGTACTATGCTAAAGTATTGTTGTGTCTTTTGCATTTTACGAACGTAGTGCCTCAACTGGATTTAATTTTGAAGCCTGTATTGCAGGCAGAACTCCTGAAATTGCTCCTACCAATACTGAGAAAACTCCTGCGAAAATTAATAATGGAGTGTTTGGAGTTATTACGAATTCTAATCCGCCTAAGGCCCCAGAGATTCCTGCAGCAGCACCGTATGCTAATCCTAAACCGATGATTATTCCAACAATTCCTCCAACCAAACCAAGCAATGCAGATTCTGCTAAGAAAAGCGTTATTATATCTGAATTTTTTGCTCCAACAGACTTCATGATACCAATTTCCTTTTTTCTCTCTAGAACTGAAGTGTACATAGTGTTAGTTATTCCGATTCCTCCAACAATTAGAGAGATTATAGCTATTCCTGCAATAACCATTTGTATAGATAGTAAGATTGTATTTATTGTTTGAATTCCTTGTTGAGGAGTTTGTACTGAGAAGTCCTCTTCTCCAGGATCTAAATCTCTATCATCCCTAAACTTCCTTTCTATAGTTGATTTAAGATCATCAACTTCTTTAGCATCCTTTACTTGGACAATAAGTATGTCGTATTCGTCCCCAATTTCTAGAATATCTCTTAGATCTTTGTCTGGCATGATAATGGCCCCATTCAAAATAAATGTTCCTGCTTTTTTCAAGAATCCTATTACCTCAAAGTTCTCACCTTGGATAGTTACTGTTTTACCAATTCTTATCTCCTTCCCGAAATCGTCTGATTTGAAATCGTTTCCAAGTATTACTTTCCTTCTATCGTTTTCATCTAATAATCTTCCTTCTTCTAATTCGATATTTAGGGCATCATAGACTACTTCAATTGCGTCTTCTTCTTGAGGAATGTTAGCCACGTAAGAGAATTCTGTTTTATCATTAAATTCGAAAGATACAACTCGGACTAGACGTTGGACAACTACATCTACCCCATTAATTGATTCTAATAGTTCCTTATCATCATCATCTAACTTTTCTACAGCAGTGGAACCTGGAGGTCCGAATCCAGTGTCTACGTTTGTTACTATTAATTTATCTGGATCGATTGTTGAGAATTGGCCAGTTATTGCAGTTTGCAGGCCTTGTCCCATAGTTATTAGAGAGACTAGGGCAGCTATACCTATGAAGATCCCAATCATTGTTAGCCAAGATCGGACTCCTCGATTCCTAATATTTTTTGAGGCTAGAAGGATTAGTCTTGGTTTCATCTTTTGCCAGTAATTTTTTCTATTTTACCGTCTTTTAACCAGTATATCTTGTCTGAATGTTCTTTTGCAAGGTCTGGATCGTGAGTTACCATGATAATTGTCTTTCCTTCTTTGTTCAGTTTCTGTAGGAATCCCATAACTAGCTCTCCAGTTTTTGTATCTAGATTTCCAGTTGGTTCGTCTGCTAGAATTACTTCAGGGTCGTTGGCTAGAGCTCTTGCAATTGCAACTCTTTGCTGCTGGCCTCCAGAAAGTTGGTTAGTATAATGATCCATTCTGTCTCCTAGTTCTACTAATTCAAGTAGTTCTTCTGCCTTTGCTTCACTTACTTCTCTAGATTGATTTTGGAAAGTCATAGGGATCATTACATTTTCTTTTGCAGTTAGATTTGGGATTAGGTTGAATGATTGGAAGATGAAACCTATCTTTCTCCCCCTTAATTGTGCTAATCCAGATTCGGAAAGAGTTGCTATGTCTTCTCCATCTAAGAAAATTCTCCCAGCTGTAGGCACATCTAGAGAACCAACCATATTCATTGCAGTACTTTTTCCAGATCCTGAAGGGCCCATTATAGAAACAAATTCTTTTTCCTTAATTTCTAGAGAGATTCCATCTACTGCCTTTACAACGTTGTCACCCATAAAGTAATATTTCTTAACGTTCTTTAGTTCAATTAGTTTTCTTCCTGGCATAGTTTATAGAGTTAAATTGGGTTTAAAATGCTTCCCATGTGGATGAATTTAGATCTAGTGTCGTATCTTCATTTGGAGTTATTTTTAGTGATTTAAAATTGGATCCAGTTTGTTCATTTAGAGATCTGTGAGTGTCATCACAAATAGGCATTACTTTTGATTTACCGCAAGTACAGATTTTGCAGGTTTCTCCTTTCTTGATAGATATTTTGTGCATTTTAGGAATAGTACGCCGCCACAGGTCTAGTAAATAATACTGGTTCATGAACCAAGGTTCATGAAAGACACATATTTCCTAGCTGTTCGGAATTTAAATTCCTCACATACTCGAACCCTATTGCCCGATATTCCATGTGAGATCAAAAGGGATCTTTCGATCCCTTGAATACGCCGCCACAGGGAATCGAACCCTGGAGTCCCGGAGGACCCGGATTAGCAATCCGGTGCAATACCACTATGCGATGGCGGCTTGTTTCACTGCCATCGCAATGTCCAGAAAATTTATAAATTTTCTGTCTGCTCAGAATCGAAGATTCTTTCGCACGATGGCGGCATAGATATCATAGAAAAAAGACTGTTTTAAAGGTTATTGTTCTATTTTTTCCAAAAGAATCTGATAATCCAAATTAGAATTATCCAAGGCAGTAGGTAAATTAGTGTTGTTATTAGGCTATTAAGGCTTGATACAAAAGTCCTTATTAATTCTTTAAGGCTAACAAATAATGTTCCAGCAAAGTTAGACTCCTCCTCATTCAAATTAATATTGGCAGTTACATATTCTATCCTTAGGCCCTGGTTAGATAAAGATTCTTCTAAATATTTTATTGTCCTTTCTTGGTTAAATATTCTGTCTGTAATAGATATTTTTTCTTCCACAGAGTTAGATTGTGATAAAAGTGATTCATATCTTGTTAGTCTATCTTTTTCTAATTTTAATTGATCTTCAGTATCTAGATATCTTTCTGTAACATCTATTGCATTTTCAGAATAGCTTTCAATTTCCCCAAGATCACTTAATGAATTTACAAATGATTTATACTCTGACTCTGGAACCTTAATGTTGTAGCTTGCAGATTTTCTTTCATTTAGGTTGTCTCCATACTTGTTTTTATTCTCATTTAGTATTATTCCCCCATGATTAGTTATTTTTTGTTTTAGTTTTTGTATGGAATTATCTATTTCACCTCTGTTGACCTCTATTGAGGAATAAATGTTACGAGTTATTTTTCTGTCTTCAACGCCAGGTGCAAAGCCCTCATCATAGGGATAATATGAATCTGACACTGCCCTTCCAGGAACCCCTCCAATAGCATAATCTGTTTCTGGATATCCAATTTTATCAGTTAAGGTATTTGGTAAGAATGATCCATTATTCAAGACAATAACTAAAATTGCTATTACCAGGATTACTAACCAATGGTCTTTCAATTTTTGAAATTGGTTCTTTAAGGTCATTATAAAAATAATTTTTGAAAGTATTTATAGGTTTTGCAAATGCTTTTTTACATGAGGCCAGCTTAGCTTGGTCCATGTTTCAACCTCTGCATTTGGATCTTGAAATAGTTCTTCTATTTCATCAATGCTGTAGAAAGATCCTGATTTTAGGCCATCATCTGTTGGTTGGACATCCTCATGTGTTTCCGCTAGACCAACTATTGCGAAATGGACTTTATTGTACATGTCTGAATCATCGTTTATGTAACCTACGAATTTTGCATTTGGATAATTGTTCATGGTAACTTCTTCTCTTAGTTCTCTTTTCATTGCATGAGTTATTGGATCGCCTTCGTATTCTTCTTCATCTACATGACCTCCAACCCCTCCTGAGAATCTATTAACGTGTCTTGTTTCCTGATAGTCCTTTCCTAATGATCTTTGATAGATGAAGGCTTTTCTTAATAATGGATTTATTATCCATACATAAGGAATTATTTGAATGTGTTCTGGGTTGTTTTCAAGGTCCTCATTTCTTTCTTCGTAATAATGGTTTTTTAGAATAAAGTCTATGAAATCGTGTTCGTCTAATGACTTGAAGCCCTCAAAATGATGGTCTTTGAACAAATCATCTCTTTTTACTACCAGGATTTTTACCATGCTTTAATTTGTTTCTTGTGTTTATAAGTTTGATTGTTATTTTTCTATAATTTTATATATTAGGGGTAATTTCTAAAACTATGATTGGAGAGACTAGGGAGAAATATGGAGTTACACGTGATGAACGTATGAAGCTTGCCATGCATCACAATAGGCCTGATAACCATAGCTTTTCTTATAGACCAACTAGATTTCATGAGAGATCATTTCCTAGTGGTAGTTTAACATCAGAATCAGAACGGTCCTGGAATCCAAGTTATTTTGCTGCATATGATGGTTTGATGAGAGAACTTGAATTATCTATGGGGGAATTTTTTACACTACCAAATATTGTTAATGCTATTGCCCATGGATTTGGCAGCCCTAATCTTAGTAAATTGAGATCAAGACCGGCTCATTTTGGAGATGTTGCAACTTCCATACCAGAAGAGATTTATTCTGCACTGCATACTTGTGCTTAGAGAAACCTTTAAAAGTCCCTTGGCTTATGATTTAGCATAGCGGGGTAGAGAAGTCTGGAGTTCTCGCCGGGCCCATAACCCGGAGGTCGGTGGTTCAAATCCACCTCCCGCTATTTTTTGAAAATGAAGGTTTTAGGAATTGATGAAGCAGGTCGTGGGCCGGTTATTGGTGCAATGGTTATGGCTGGTGTGATGATCGAGGAAGGTGATGAACATTTATTAGAAGGTAGCAAGGATAGTAAGATGTTGGCTCATTCTGTTAGACTTGAGTTGGAGAAAAAGATTAAGAATAATTCTGAGTGGAAGGTTGTTGAAATGAGTCCCGCTGAGATTGATAAAGCTCTGGCTTCGGAAGATATGAATCTGAATTGGTTGGAGGCCAAGGGTCAAGCAGATTTGATAAATTCTCTTAGGCCAGATAAAGCGATTATTGATTGCCCGAGTCCAAATTTGGTTGCCTTTGAGGCATATGTTAGAAATTTGTTGGATAATAAGGAAATTGAGTTGATTGTTGAGCATAAGGCAGATGAGAAATATATTACAAGTAGTGCTGCAAGTATTCTTGCTAAGGTTAGGAGAGAGGAGATTGTTAGTGAGTTGAAGGAGAAATATGGAAATATAGGAAGTGGCTATCCTTCAGATCCTAATACTAAAAAGTTTATAGCAAAGAATTGGGATAAGCATCCAGATATTTTTAGGAAATCTTGGTCTACTTATAAGAAGGTTGTTCAAGATAAGGGGCAGAAGACTTTGTTTTAATATCTATATATTTTTAATTAGATAGTAGTTGTTTAATTTATGGGAACATATCAATTTGTGGTAGTACATCATGGAGATATTGTATTAGATCATCCGGTAGAACCGCAGAATTTTGGATACAACTCAACTATTAGGCATCCAATATTATCTTGGGTTTATCATGCTTTTGCTACAGGAGAGAATCTTTATACAAAGTTATTTGCTCCAATAGAGGATGATTATTCCACAGATTTTGATTTTCAATTAGACGATCCATTAGAGGATGCAATTGATCTTGTTAGTAGATTGCCATTAGAACGTGAATCACTAGTATCTGAGAGAGGATGGTGGGGAGTGGATAGATTTTATGCAGGAGATAATACGACTGAGTATAAGTGGACGATTGATGGTTCTGATAGGTTAATTTTGCATAGGCAAGCAGTAGATGGTCCAATTTTAATGTTAGGGCCTGCCCAGCATGAAATTTTTGCAAGAGATTATGCAGAGTTTCTTATGACTACGGAGAGATTGGGGGCCTATAGAGTAAGAGGCAGGGGCATAATAAGAGAATTGCAAGGAGCTACGGTTCCTTCCTGATCTGAATCTAATAATTTAAAAAAGCTAATTTCTTTGTTTATTTTGTAATGACTTACATAAAGAAACTGGTGATGAAGGGGTTTAAGAGTTTCGCACGTGAGACTGTTTTACATTTTGATAGACATACTGTAGTTGTGGTTGGGCCCAATGGTTCTGGGAAGAGTAATATTACAGATGCTTTGTGTTTTGTACTTGGTAGATTGTCTATTAAATCTATTAGAGCTGCTAAGGCTAGTCATTTGATATTTTCTGGGAATAAAGATTTCAAGCCGGCTACTCATGCTTATGTTGAGATTACTTGGGATAATGAGGATGGAGATTTTGCTATTGATAGTAAGGAAGTTGTTATTAAGAGAGAGGTTAAGAAAAATGGCCAGGGAATTTATAGGATAAATCATCAGACTAAAACTAGGCAGGAAGTTATTGAGCTATTAAGTCAAGCCGGAATTGATCCACAAGGATTTAACATTGTTTTGCAGGGAGAGATTATGAAGTTTGTTAAGATGCCTGCTGAGGAAAGAAGGAAGGTTATTGAGGAAGTTTCTGGAATTGGAGTTTATGAGATGAGAAAAGAGAAGTCTATTAAAGAATTAGATAAGACTCAGGAAAAACTGAAACAGATAAATGCTGTTTTGAGAGAGCGAACTAATTATCTGAAGAATTTGGAGAATGAGAGAGAACAAGCACTTAGGTTTAAGAAATTAGAGAAGACTGTTGAGAAATGTAAATTTTCTATCATTAAGAGAAATATGATGGAGAGAGATAAGCAATTGAATAATGTTTTGAAGAGTATTGAGGAAAAAGGTAAGGATGTTAATAAGATTCAAGAGAAGATAGATAAAGTTCAGAAGGAGATTGAAGATTTTAATGCTAAGATTGAAGTTATTAATAAGACTGTTCAGAAAGGTGCAGGTGTTGAGCAAGATAGTTTGGTTGAAGAGATTAGTGGGTTGAGACAAGAGATTGCTGGACTTACTGCTAGGAAAGAGAATTTCGAGAATCAGTTAGTTGAGTTAGATAGGAGGAAGGAAAGTTTAGAGAATAGTGTGAAGACTACTGAAGAAGATATTGCAGTTATGACAAAAGAGAAAGGGAAGAATAAGAAGCACGATCTTGAGAAGAAGAAAGCTCAATTAGATGAGTTTGAAGAAAATAAGAGGAAATATTATTTGGTTAAATCTAATCTTTCAGGAGTTAATAGCCAGTTAGCAGATAAGGTTCATCAGTTGCAGAATTTGAGGAATGAGGCACATATTGTTTTGGAGAAGATTGAGGATTCAGAAAGAGAGGTTAAGATTAATGAAAGTAGCGAAGAGCATAGAGATAAGATTGAGAAATTAAGGAGTGATTTGGAGAAAACTAAGAAATTAATTGTTGATAAGCAAGATTTGTTGTTAGAGAAAGAGAAAGTTGGTGCTGTTGAATCTGGAAAGATAGATGAGAATGAGCAAGTTAAGGCAGATGTTGGAAAGTTAGATATTTGTCCATTGTGTAAGACGGATATTTCTGAAGAGCATATTAAGGAAGTAGTTAATGTCTCGGATAAGAAAATAAATGATTCTAAGAGATTAATTGGTGAAGCTGAAAAGGAGATTGAAAGTTTGAAGAGGGATATTGAGAAACTAAGAGAAAAAGTTAGTAAAGATGAAGAAGAGGTTTCTGATAGAGAGGTTAGTTTGTTGAAGATACAGACAATTAATGATAGGAAAGAACAGTTAAGGAGAAATAATGGCCAGATAAAATTGTTAGAGAAGGAAATTGAGACTTTAAGTGGAAAGAAAGATAGTTTTGAGAAGATGATTGATAGAACTAAGATTAGTGAAGAGGATTATGAGAGATTGAAGTTGGAAGTTAATGAGTTGACTAGAAGTGAAGAGAGAAATTTGGGAGTGGAGATTACTAGTAGGCAGAGAGAGTTGGATAGAATTAAGTTGGCTATTAAGCAGAATGTTAGAGATAAGGCAGACATTACGGAGGAATTGGCTGAATTGAAAGAGAGTTTAGATGATAAGCATGATATCGTTTCTGAAAAAGAAGATAAAGCTGAAGAATTGAAGAAAAAATATCAGAAGATGTTTGAGGAAAAGAATAAATTACAAGATAAGGTTAGAGGATTTGAATCTGAGTTGATTAAGCAACAGAACCATAAGAGAAATGAGGAAAGTAGTGTAAATAATTTGAATATTGAGAAGGCGCAGATAAATGCTAGGTTAGATACTTTGAAGGAAGAGATTGCTACGTTTAAGGAAGGTATTGAATTTTTGAATATTCCAGTTGATAAGTTGAGAGGGAAGTTGCATAATGCTGAAAGTGTATTGAGTAGAATTGGTTCAGTTAATATGAGAGCCTTGGAAGTTTATGATGATATTAAGGCAGAGTATGATAAAATTAAGGATAAAGTAGATCAGTTGGATAAAGAGAAAGAGAGTATCTTGAAGGTTATTGCGCAGATTGATAGGAAGAAGAAAAAGACGTTTATGGAGACACTGGATAATATTAATAAGTTGTTTAGCAGGAATTTTTCTAGCTTGAGTACTAAGGGAGAGGTTAGTATTGTTCCTATGGATAAGAAGGAAGTGTTTAATGCAGGTCTTGACATTGTTGTTAAGGTTGGTCCTGGAAAGTATTTTGATGTTACTTCGCTTTCTGGAGGTGAGCAGACACTTGTTTCATTGGCTTTGATTTTTGCGATTCAAGAATTGCATCCTTATTCATTTTATATTTTTGATGAGATTGATGCTGCTCTTGATAGAAGAAATAGTGAAAGGTTAGCTTATTTGTTGAAGAAGCATATGAAGCAAGGACAGTATCTGATTATTACCCACAATGATAGTATAATTAGTGAGAGTAGTAGTATTTTGTATGGAGTTAGTATGCAAGAAGGGATTTCTAAGGTATTAAGTTTGGAAATATAGTTAGCTCTCAACATCAACTTTTAGAACTTTTCCAAGGCTTTCTAATAATCTTTTTTCAAAAGTGACGTTTGTTTCGGCCTCTTGTTTTTCTAGATTTAGTGAGTCCATTAGTTGAAAGATTAGATGATTGAAATCGCTTGGATTTTCTTTGTCATATTTTTTTATTAGGACTTCTTCGACTTTTTCTACTTCTTTCGATTCTAGATTGATAGTAAGTTCTTCAGTCTTTTCTTGTTCTAGTTTTGATGTGTTTTTTAGGAAGGAATAGATTTCTTTTGTTTCTAAGAATCTTTCTATTTCTTGGAAGTTGATGTCTGAATTCTTTCCTTTTTTTACAGTTCCATGAACTTTTAGTAATACTATCTTATCTTTTAGATCTAAAATATCAAGATGCTGAATAATTTTTGGTGTTGCTTCGAGGGTGTTTTCTATTTCCATTTCTACATATTCTATTTCCTTGTGTTTGATTTCTTTCTTTGTTACTTTAGTGAAACCTTCTACATCAATTATGTAGAAACAACCTCCCTTTAGATCTTGGAGTTCTTTGAAATTATTTGGAAATGTTGGGCCTCCATAAATTACAGGTTTGCCTTCATGTTCATGTTCAAAGTCTATATGAATATGACCTAAACAATAATAATCAGCCTTTGGTAGTTCTGAAAGCTCTATTGAATCAATTGGAAGGTTTTCTGTCACATCTTTTATTGTTGTGTGGAGCATTAGAATCCTAAATCCATCTTTGTAGTCTTCCTCTATCTTAAGTTTCTTTAGGCTTGGAATTTCTAGTCCTGATTTTTTTCCTGGATAGCCGTAGATCATGAAGTTCTGGTGTTTAATTGGTTTTAACAGCACTTGCTCTTCTGTTTCTTCATACTTGCATATTTCACAGAATCCTGCTTTTTCTATTACATCTAAAAATGTTTTTCCAGAAACCGAGAAATCATGAGATCCTGCTATTACATAACATTTGATTCCTTCTTCTTTCAGCTTTTTGAATTCATGGAATGTTTCTTTTAGAGTTTCTATTGGAGGGAATGCGCTGTCAAAAAGATCTCCTGCAAAGAGGATGAAATCTACCTTTTCCTCTATGCAACTATCTATAGCATATCTGAAGTATTCAGTGTTTAATGCTTGCAATTCTGGCTGTCTCCAACCTCCCAAGTGGCAATCAGTTATATGTCCGAATTTCATAATAATTTAGAGGTTGAGAATTTTATAAGCATAATTATACTCCAATCAGAGATATCTTTATATATTGAAATTGATAGAGTGTAAGATGCGACATATAGATGAGCTAAAAGATGTGAGTAAGGTTGGCTTGGTGGTTTTTGACGTGGACGGAGTGATAATTCCATTCGGCGCGGGCGTGATTGAGGATGGAGAAAAGATCATCTACCACATGAAGTATCCTTCTCAAGAATTTGTGCAAATGGTTAAAGATTTGTTGGAATATACCAATGTTGCTATAAGTTCTGGAAGAAATATGTTGGTTTTGAAGTCTATGTTTAGTGATCTAGTAGCCCAGGAGAAGAATGGGCATAGATTTATGATACAAGCTGAGAGTGGAGGGAGGATTAGTTGTGGATGTGAAGAGATTTCTAGTACTGAAGATCCTTCTTTGATGAGGCAGCTTTCTGAGATTAAGAGTAGATTGGCTAAGATTGATCATCCTGCAATAACTGGATTTGAGCCTAAGGAATATGTTGTTACAATGTATGCTAGTGAGAGAGTGCCAGAAGTTGAGAAGTTATTGGAAGAGTATCCCCATAGGATATTTTTTACTGGTGAGACTTATGAGGTTACTCAGGAAGGTGTTGATAAGGGAAGTGGATTGGAAAAAATGAAGGAGATAATTGGAGATAGGGATTTTTTAACTGTTGCAATTGGAGATAGACCAAATGACTGGCCCTTACTGGAGAAGGCAGATATTTCAGTTTCAGCAGATCGTGAACATGTGAAAGATGCTCAGTATTATATTGATAACAGTGAAGGATTGCCTGGTGAGATCCTTGCTAAGAAATTATTAAATTTGTTTAGAGAGAAAGATGAAACATATTGATGAGTTGAGAGATATAGAAGGAGTGAATTTGGTTGTTTTTGATGTAGATGGAGTTATTGTCCCTAGGGGGAGTAAGGTTTATGAGGAAGGAAGCATGGTCACTTATGATTTGAAATTTCCTCCCGCGAAATTTGCTCATCTGGTTAGAGAGTTGTTAGAACATGTTAATGTGGCCATAAGCTCTGGAAGGAGTATGCTGACTTTGAAGACAATGTTCTCAGATTTGTTGGGAGAGGAAAGGAATGGTAATTTATTTTTGATGCAAGCAGAGAATGGTGGAAGGATAAGTACTAGTGTAGATGAGATTGGAGCTGGACATGATCCAGTTAAGATGAGAGGATTAGCTTTGTTGAGGCCACAATTAAGAGCTATCAATCATGAGAATAAGATTGGTTTTGAGCCTAAGGAAACAATATTGACCTTGCATTGTAAGGATAGGGTTCCTCAAGTAGAGGAGTTGTTGGAAGGTAGAGATTATTATTTGTATTGGAATGGTGAAGCTTATGATATTGGAGATCCTAAGATAACTAAAGGGACAGGTTTAGAAAGGATTAAGGCTGAACTTGAGAGAAGAACTGGTAAGCCTATGAAATCGATTGCTATTGGAGATAGGCCGAATGATGTTGATATGTTAGAGAAATCTGATATTAGCGTTTCTGCTGATGCTTCTTATTTGAAAGATGCTCAGTATTATATTGATGAGGCGGATGATTTGCCGGGGGTGATTTTGGCAGAGAAGTTGTTGGATTTGTTTAGAGGGCGGGATAATTAAGTTTAAAAATACCTTGAACATACTTTTAGTAAGCCGCCATCGCATAGTGGTATTGCAACTGGCTTGAGACCAGTGCCCTTTGGGCTCCTCGGTTCGATTCCGAGTGGCGGCGTAAATATAAAGTTATACTGTTAGATAGTATGAAAAACAAAGATGTCTTAGAATTAATTAAGATTTTTAAGGGATTTAAGGAAGATTCAAAGAATACTAATATAAAGATTACTAGAACAAATAGAGCTATGTTGTTTTTGTCTATATTAATGGTAACATTAACTATCCTCAATATTTCTATAATTTTCTATCAAATTAATGAAAATGATAAACAGACTAAGATAAACAATGAGATATTAAAAACTATAGCTAATACAAGTGATATAATAGCTGATTATCAACGTGCAACTGTTGTTGGTACTGGAGAGGTTATAGGAAATTTAGAGGAAATAAAAAGAAGACTGCCTGAAGAAATAACTGGAAGGATAGTCGAGGAAGAATCTGAAGGATATGAAGAATTCGCTCAGACTCAAACAAATTTTTTATTTATTTGGATATTTATAGCAATTATATTGCTATTGTTTACAATTATTAACTATCTTAGGAGCGTGTCTAAAAATAAAAAATAAATAGCTAGCTCACCTTCTAATTTATAGCATTAAACAGGAGGTGATTAAAATGCTAGCTAGATGGAACACACAAATAAACAATATAAATTTTTTGCTTTGCGAGATTCGAAGACTCGCAAAGGGACTTGTGAGAGTAAAAAGAGGTAGGGGGAGGAACCCTAAACACAACCCAACCAATTATGCAGTATTGGTAACTCTTAAGGAACTCGAGAAGCAGAGCCTTCGCAGAGCAGAGTGTAGATTAAGTAAACTTGTCCTTGATCAAAGGGTAGATCACTCAGTTATAAGTTACTGGGAAAATAAACCAGAGATTCAAGACTGTTTGAAACTAATAATCAGTCGAGCAGGACAACTGCTCGACAAGATGTGCAAACACGAATTCACATTTGTGGATGCAACAGACTTCACTTCCTGGCACAAGGACCTAGTGCAGATCCATGTTGCAAATAGAATTGTAAATGGAACTCTTTATCCAATAGGCGTGAGCTTCAAGAAGAACAATGTTCATGATCCCGTAAGAGAATGCCTGCCACCTGGATCTGGTAAGGTTTATGCAGACACTGGATATGATGCGAACAAGGCACTTGGAGTCATGTTTGATAAAGGATATGAACCAATTGTTTGCCCTCACAAAAGAAGAAGCAAGGGATTTTGGAGAAGAAAAGCTAGAAAACTCTATCGAATGATCGAGAATCTCTTAGGTTATAAGCAAAGAGGTAGAGGAGAAAGTCTATTTGGAAGTATGACTAATGAGTTTGGTGATAGATTTAATGCAAGAAGTAAAGAAGCTATGAGAGTTAGAATACTCTCAAGGATTATCAGTTACCAATTGAAGATAATAATAAGGTGTAAGTATAGAACAATTAGTATGAAGATACTAATTGTTAGACACGCTCCTATCTTAGAGAAACCTAAATATCATGAACTCTTGAAGATTATTTTAATAAAATCGATAATTCCATACTCTTCTAAGGTATTATAAGCTGTAATACCAATAGCCATTATAGCTATTCCCCCAAAAAAAAGAATTGCTCCCCAAACTACATCTTCCTGACTATTATTGTTCATTCCAACTAAAAATACAATAACTCCAAAGATTAAAACAAAAAATCCAATTATTGGTAATATCTTAAATATAATTCCTAATAGCAACAAAATAAGAATAAACCCTGCAGTAGATAATACAACCTTGAATTCTACCATAATATAATATTAATAAGTGGTTTTTAAGTTTTGTTGAGATTAAAATATTCTTCAACTTCTAAATATCTCTCTTTCATAGATGCTAATTCTCTTGATAGTGCATTATTGTGCATTAGTATTAAATGGCTTTGACCTAAATCCTCTCTAAATATATGTTGGAAAAAAGGATTCCTATACTTTAATTCGTCTGGTATTGGTAACTTATTGATTAATTCAAACCATAAATTATCAAGTTGATCTAATTCCCAAGAACATTTAATTAATGAAGGATTATCATTATCAGGGTATCTATCTTCATAGTATATATTAAGCTTCTTTAAGAAATTGTCAAATTTATCCAAATTATAGTCACTATATTCTTTTATTTTTTCTTTTAGTTCAAAAGGATTGTGAAGACCACATTTTTTTATATCTGATTCAATAAATAATATAGATTTTAATATTTTTTCTATAGCTTGACATCCAAAAACCAATCCTGCAAACAACCCCTCTAACATCAAACATCTAGCGGCAATATAATCTTCTCCAGCTTGTGAAAACATCATTCTTGCAAGTTTATTTTTCTTAGTAAAATCTATCATTTCTTCTTTTGAAAGTCTTAGCTTTTTCATATTAACCTCACTATAATTTATGATTATTTATTTTTCCAGATTAATATCAGATCAATAATTCCAATAATAAGCATTAAGGAAGTTAACCAAAGAAGATTCCTATTAATATTTTCATTTCTCTTAGCAATATCTTCATTTCTTTTAATTAGTTCTTTATTAGCGTCATTTATTCTTTTTTCCTGCAAACTTTTAACTTCAAAGAAAAAAGGTAGTGATGAATCATACCTATATGCTCCCCCATATTCTAATAATTTAAGATACATCGTATCATTTAATTTTTGAAATCTTGTATCTTTTAAATAAGTTCCATCATCATATAATTGTATATTTATTGGAGAAACTGATAGTATTAATTGATAAACTCCTTCAGTATTAGCATATATCAATTTCCTTTCTTTATCGTTTATTTTTGAACTCATAGTAATATTTGAATAACTATTAATGTCTGAATTAAGTGTTTTGTTTTCAATGATATCTCCAAAACTATTTTTTATTATAATATTAAAGGTTAAATTTTTAAGGTTGTGAGAATTATTATTAAATAGAGTTGCATCGTAATAAATAATAGAACTAACATAAATATCATTAATATCATTGGATTCTATTAACCCTCCAAAAGAACTAATTGTAATATTGGAAACATCTACATATTATTGTGAAAAGATAGGATTAATCAAAAAAATAAACATAATTAATGATAAAATAAATAAAATTTCTATTTTTTTCATGGAGTCATTGAAACCAAACAACTATATAAGCATTTATTAGATCTTACTTTTTATTCCAAAAGAAACCGGCTTTAGCCTTTAACCTATCAACTTTTCCTTCATCTTCAAGATCTTTAAGAATTCTATGTAACATGTGCCAATTAATTATCTTATTCACTTTGTTTTGTAGCTCCAGCAACACCTCGTTTGTACTCTTTATTTCATCCTGGGATAAAACTTCTAGAACCTCTTCGTTATACTTACTCATAAAATGTTTGTACTAAACTTACTTATTAAGAGAATATCCAAATGTTTGTATCAAAAGATTTAAAAAGGGAAATAAGCCTTATTTTTTATGAAAGAACACTATAAGGGCGAGAAAAATAGATCAACAGCAATAATCTTAGCTGTGCTATTTGGTCCATTTAGCTGGATTTATACATGGAAGTATGATCACTGGAAATTTTGGTTAAGTTTAATATTATCTATAATCTTAATTCTGCCTACAGTAGGTTTTATATTAATTATAGAATGGTTTTGGGCAGTTGTGGATTCAATTGTAAAAGATCAAAGACTATTCAAGAATTATTTTAGATAAAATGAAAATAAATAAAATATTATTAATTATTGTAATAATAGCAGCTGTAGTTCTTGTTAATTCTATCTTTATTTATAAAAATATAAATTCTTCTAAAGAAAGTACCATTTCTGATAATAATGCATCATTATATCAAGATACTAGGTTAGAACAAGTGTTTGAATCAACAAAAGTTTATAGATATTGGAAAATTTATGAACCAAATAAGAATTTTAACTTTTCATATGCTGATAAAAATTATTTTGAGAATTTATTATATTACGAAGATGAAGGCATAAGCAATCCGCTACTAAAGTATTGTAATAAAGAATTAACACCTTCAAATGTTTACATGTATTTTGAAAAAGGAACTCTTGTTGTAATTGATGCTGATACCTACGAAATAAAATGTGATTTTGTTAATAATGGTGATGCAGCTAAGGATAATAGTTTACAAAATGAAAAAGAAGATAAGGTTATAGAAGAAATTGACAATGAGGATGATAGTGATACAGGTAATTCTGGTACCAATACAGGTATTAAAACTGTTTCAAATCCTCTAGATATTCAGGTAACAAGCCAGATAGTAAAAAATGTTGATGATAAGTGCAGATACTTTTTTGATATAAGAAATGATGATGATAGGAATTTTGAAGGCAGTATAGAAATAGAATTAATTAATCAAAGAGGTAGTCGTGTTTGGTCAGATGAATTTGTAACAAATAGAGCTATAGAACCAGGACTTGGAACCTCTGTTTATACTGATGCAAATACTTGTCCTGTAGCTATTCATGGAGAATACGGAATAGACACTTATAGATATGAAGTTAATGTAAATAATCAAATTGTAAAAACAGGTAGTGGATCAATAAGCAATAAATATGAAGTTTTATAAGCAATTCTAACTAAAAATAACTATTTCTAACCTTTTCATAAACAATTTATATATCAAATAGCATATTTTTATTTGCAAAAACATAACAATTAGCTATTAATTAGTGTTAAGTTTTGTAACTTTCCGTATCAAAATGGATCATCAAAAATTAGTCTACTCTTTCTTTTTCTTAGAACATCATCAGCAACAATACTCGTCCATTCATTTTCAAGATTGTCTAGCTTCTGTTTCCAGTTATATTTCTTAGACCACCTATAGAGTGTCATTTGTGATATGCCAAGTTCTCTAGAGACTTTTGCTCTATTTCCACATTCTAAGTATCTCTCAAAAGCTTCTTTCATTTCCTTTGAAATGTAATCGCCCTTTTTACGTCTACCTCGTTTCATTTTACGATTTTTTATTAATTTTTATTAACTCTATTAACTTTATTAATTTTCCAACCTTCTTTGACGAAGATTTTATCTTTTCATTAACTTATATGAAAAAGTTAATGAAATTAATGAAGTTAATGTTTTAACCGTCCTCAAATATTAATTCCTTATTTACCTCCTCTTTGTCCTTAGTAAACTTAAACTTCTGATTTGGTGATGCTTTTTCAGAGGAATCTCTAACTAACCTAATATCGCTTAGTATTCTACCGCAGAACTTTAACAATAACTTACTAAATCTCATTCTGTCTCCTCTTTCATCAAAATTATAGTGCTGCATTACAGGATAGTCCATATCTTGAATATAATCCATAATTTCCTTCTTTGTTTTGAATGTATCAGGAATTTGAGTATACATCCATTCAAACAAACTCTTCATTCCCAAGGTCTCTAAGTCTCCACCTATCTCTAGGTCTTGCTGTGAGTTATTTGGGCTATCGTAGCCTGCAGCCTTCATGATCCCGCCACAAATTCTAGCCCATTCAGGAAAACTACTAAAGACAACATCTCCTTCTGGATAACCTTTTTCTTCCCAGTGTCTCACCAAACAATAAACTGCACTCAATATTAACTCCCTATTTTCTCTAACCCATTGATGCAAATTTGGATTCTTGAATTCTCTTGCATTTGCATCTTCAATATCTAAAAACAAATTAATAAACAAACTTCTGTTTGATAAGTCTGCTGTCAGCCCTATTCCAGTATTTCCAGATAGAGAAAAATCAAACTCATTATCGTAAGTAGAATCTTCACTCTTGCCTAATATTCTATCATGCCACGTTGGAGAAGTTATTATTGCTTCAAAAGAACTGTTATTTATGTATCCTTTATTATTGCTGAAATGCAATCTTTTTCTGCCACTCCTAAATGCACTCATAAGTTTTTTTCTTAACTCATCAGAGCTATTGTTCCTTTCTCCAGAAGATATTGGAGGATCTTCAGTAACAGCTCCTTCATAAATAATTCCTGTGATACCTGCACAATAATCTTTTCCAGCTCTCTCCCTATTAGCTTTATAAAAAAATACTGGTGTCCTTACATTAAAACTACTATACAGCCCTCTTAAAAAAGGTGTTATAAAAGCAGCTATAGCGTTGATATAATCATGCTTACTTTCAAAACAAAATTCTTTAAATAGATCTTTAATTATTTTCTTTGCTTGATCTAATTTCATGCCTGGATATTTTATTTCAGGAGATCTATGAGGAGTCCACGACTCAAATCTCTCATCATAACCTTTTTTAGGAAATGTTACAGATTTATTATAAACAATTGGTATGGGAACATTGAAGATTCGCTTAATCTTTTTTAGCTTGTTTTGAAAATTTGAGGATTCTAAAGTTGTATTTGCAAGGTCTTTAGTTATACTTTTAGAGTTCCATTCAAGGGTCTTAGTCTTGCTGTTATAATCAAATACTCCTGGCTCTACAAATCTTTCAATCAAAGTAACAAACCTGCTAGATGATACTAGGCTAAATCCCAAAAAATGATGATTTTCGTTATCTATTATTCCAATCTCAACAATCTCCCTGCTCTCAGGTCTGAAAAATAGTGCATCTTCTTTATATATCAATCCTGCTATTTCATCTGCAAATTCGCTTACTAACCTCCTTTTTCCAGGATGCACAATCTTTGTTTTTCCCTCATCATCCTTAACCTCGTTAAAATAATTTTTTTCATCATCTTCTTTTAATGAAGCATCAATGTTAACTAAAATAATATTGCACTTGAATTTTTCAGACCAAAAACTTTGCTTAGGAGAATTAAATGGATTCTCTGAATAATATTTAACTAAACGATTTATCTCTGGAATTATATTATCTCCAAATTTTCTCTCAAGATCTCTGAGGTTCTTATCGTCTGGTATTATTAATGCTTTTTGTTTATTTTTGCTCTCTTGAGTTTTACTTATCTTTTTGTTTCTTTGCTTAATGGTTTTTTCCCTTTTATTCTTTAGATCCTGAGATTCTTTCTTTACTTCGTTCACCTCATCCTTTATTCCCATTTTAAAAATCCTCTCCATAAATTTCTGCAATCCGCTTAATCAAATATTTTTCAATTTCTGTTAAGGCCCCAGCCCTCTCTCTTTCCTCTAACTCTTTTAGTTTTTTATGTCTCCAAAGAGATGCCTTTTTGTGTAATTCCTTTCTAGATTCCTCATCCATTCTAAGTTATTGTTGAATAGAAGAAATTGAACGGATATCATCTAGGTTAATCATTACAAGCTCTCCAAACTTATCTTTTCCCTTAATGAAGTTATCAGATTGTTCAGATACCAGCACTGTATAGGTGATGTTGTTTTTTAGAAAAATTCTAACTTTCCTTCCTACAAATCCGTCAATTCCTTCTTTCATTTTAATTATTTTCAGATAACAAAGAAGGTTTAAAATTCACATTAAGGGTATAATTTTCAATACCTAAATGAGCTAAGAAATATGTGTTTATTCACCAAGGATTTTTAATATAAAGTGATCAATCTTTTTATGTTTTTTTTGGATATAACTACATGAACAATATTCTAAAGGCTTTCCAGGTAGATTCTCATCTTCCCTTCCAACATATTTAAACCATAGCCTTTCTCTCCCAATTTTTACTGAATATATTTCCCAGGGATTTTTTGATGAATAATTATCATCAACATGAATAAAATTGTTATTTAAATGATACATTAGATCCTCCACAGTTATCTTAACATTTGATTCCCGATTAACTTGATAAACAAGTTGTTTGGTGGTATGTGGGAAATGATCCAACCAAAATAGAACTATCTCTCTTATCTCTTCAACTCTATCCTTACTTTTATCTGTCCTTGCCATCTGTCGGTCTGTCTTCTAATATATTTATTCATCTAAGATTTAACCTGAATCTCATTTATCATTTGTCCTGCTAAAACCTCCGCCTCTTTCAATTCATAATTAGATAGCTGCGGTAACTCTCCTGCATCAATCTTAACTCTCATTTCATCCAAGAGTAGATGTTTAGTCATAGATTTTAATTCTTTAAGATCTGATTTTAGTTCTCCAATTTCCAATTCATGTTTCAATTTCTCTCTATCCAATTGATTTTTCAAATCCTCCATTTCAATCGAGCTAAACTTATCATCCAACTCTTTGCTTTCCATACCACTTCTAGAAATATAAATATCTGGCATATTAGAACTAAATCTCCAACCATACCTATAACATAGCTGTTGCCGATTAATCTTTGGAGCATAATGAGTTGCTGATGAATGCCTAAATAAATGATAGTGAATTGATTTACCTAAGACATTTTTACCTAGCCTACTAAGGAACTGCCTTATATTATCATATCTTTTTTCAAACAATACTGCATCCAATCTAATATCCTGTCGTTCATTTAGATAGTCTCTAACAGCCTCTAAGCTATACTTCCAATATAAGCTTATGACTCTGCCACTTGTTTTACTATACTCCTCTTTCAAGGTAAGTCTAACATAATTCTCATCACCACTTGGTAGCTGTATATCTTCTCTTCTAATATTATGAAATTCTTCAGCTCTTGCTCCGCTATCAAACAAAATAGCAACTAGAAATCTCTCCTCAGCAGATTTACAAGCCTTATACAACTTCTCAACTTCTTGTTCAGATAAATAATCTGGCGTTCTTTTAGGTTCTCTAATATCAAAAAAATAAGTTAGTTTTCTAGCCTTCTCTTCTCCTAGCTTCCATTTTAGGTAAACTCTTAATGTTAACCTTATGCTAGCCTTTGTAGAAGCTGCATATTTTTGCTTAACTAACCATTTCTCAAATTTTTCAGTATCTTCTAACTTCAACTTAGAACTAGGTTTGTTGAGATAACTTAGAGAAATTTTTAACAAATCTAAATATTTCAGTTGTCTTGCTTCACCAATTTTCTTTCCCCTATTAACCTTGCCTAAACTTAGATCTTCTATGAACTTGATTAAATCTTTTTTATCCTGCTCTGATATTTTCCAGTTAGGAATATCCTTTATCCTAGGTTCTACATTTCTATTGTGTATTGAAACCTTAATATTCATAATTTTATATAAAATTAATCGTTTATAAATATTGTATAACTATATAAGATATTATACAGTTCGAGTGGCGGCGTTTTTTTGAAAACATTTAAAGATACACAGTTCTTTTTAATTTC
>CAYFMD010000011.1:0-39450 GCA_964344105.1 Candidatus Woesearchaeota archaeon
TACAAGGTTTCCTGAGTAGATATATTTTACTCAGGAGACTCTTTCAACAATTCCGATCTTTAGTAAAGATTTATATACTTGTTAAGCATAGTAAATAAACTCCCTTTTCTAAAAGATTAGAGCAATTACAAGGATGAATTATGAAATTCGTCCAAAAAGGAAAAAATACAACAACATGTCCGAAGTATTAGAGAAAATTATTAAAGAAAAAATAAGCGCAGATCATCTTCTTTACGTAAGTATGAAATACACAAAAACATGCGACGTAATGATAAATCTCTTAAAAAGATGGAAAATTATGATGGATTACGCTTTTGACGGTATGCTAGAGCAAGCCAAGAAAAAGAAAGTCATCAAAAAAATTCCTGATGCTCCAAAACTAAAAATTGATCTAGTTAGAGAAACATTCGCAGATGAGCCAGCTGTAATGGCTGCATTGGATGAATATCAACTATTCAAACTAATAGACGTTCTAAAAAAGACTAAAGAAAGCGAATTCAGAAAGGGTGTTTGCCTACGTGTTATCTACAAAATGGAAGAGGTAGCAATCAATCTAGACAAACTAAAGGAATATGCTGAAATCCAAGAGAATTTCATTAACTTTGTAAAAGAATATCTTGGTAAGAAATAATTCTAAACAAAACTCCAACAAACTTTAAAAACATATAATTTCTAGACCTTATATGGCAAAAATTTACGCAGTTATATCTGGAAAAGGAGGCGTAGGAAAAACAACAACCACTATTAATTTAGGAACTTCTTTGAACCATTTAGGTGAAGATGTAGTAATAGTTGATGCAAATCTAACAACCCCCAATGTTGGAATCCATTTAGGAGCTCCAATAGTCCCAATAACTCTAAACCATGCATTAAATAATCAAGCAAAATTTGAAGAAGCAATCTACGAACACGAATCTGGAACAAAAGTAATGCCAGCATCACTATCATTAAGAGAAACAGAAAGAGTAGACTATACAAAATTCCCAGATCTAATGAAAAAAGTAAACAAAATCACAGATTATGTTCTTATTGATTCTGCAGCAGGACTAGGAGAAGAAGCAAGAGCTGCAATTGATGCATGTGATGAAATAATTATTGTAACAAATCCCGAAATGTCTGCAGTTACAGACGCTCTAAAGACAGTAAAGTTAGCAGAAGAAAAAGGAAAACCCATAGCAGGAGTTGTACTAACAAGATACAGAGGAAGACCTCATGAAATGTCAATCCCAAACATAAGAGACATGTTAGAAATTCCAATATTAGGAATAATCCCAGAAGATGACGCAATCAGAGAATCTCAAGCAATGAAAAACGCAGTAATTCATACACACCCCAGAAGCAAAGCCGCAAAGATGTACTTCAATACTTCTAAAAGATTACTAGGAGAAGAAGTAGAATTCGTAGACCCATTAAAGATGGGAATCATAGGTAAATTCTTACAAACAATTGGACTGAAATAAAATGGCAGAAAATGTATCTTTCGACGAATGGAGCAAACTAGACTTAAGAACAGCAGAAATTCTAGAAGTAGAAGAAATAGAAGGTGCTGAAAAACTTTACAAGCTAAAGGTAGATCTAGGAACTGAAACTAGAACATTAGTTGCAGGAATGAAACCATATTACACTAAAGAAGAACTTGAAGGTAAGAAGTGCGTAGTATTCACAAATTTAGAACCTAGAAAGATAATGGGAATAGAATCTCAAGGAATGATACTAGCAGCATCTAACGGAGATAGAAGTGAAGTAAAACTCCTTCAAGCAGAAGGCGCATTAGACCTAGGAAGCAAAATTAGCTAATATTTTTAAACAATAATTCTCTATTCATAATATGATGAATAAAAGAGGTTTAACCTACAAACATTGGTTTGCTTTCTCACTAATTACTGTAATACTTGCAGGAGTTATTGCAGGAGTGGCAGCATTTATAATCTTAGGTAAACCAGAAATAAGGATAGGAACACCTGGAGAAATAATTCAGCCGATCCAAGGAGGAGAAAACACAATCGATCCAAACCTAGATTGTGAAGACCCAAGAAAATATCCCCATCCAGAATATGGATGTATCTGTAAAGAAGACTATAGAACATCAACTAATTTCCGAGGAACTTTCTGTCTAGAAAAGGGCAGACAATTTAGTTACTGGCCAGAGTAGATAGGCTCTTACCAGTAGGCCTTCTAGATTTGATATTATTAACATAAACAGGCCTATGTTCACTAGCAGTATACACGCAATCGGGAGCCATCACATCTCCTGCATAAATTGCATATCCCAAGCAAACTAACAAAACTCTAGAAACACCTTCTTTAACAGACCTTAAATTAAAATCGCCAAAACTATATCTCGTGTCATCTCTATCAGTCGTATCCATTCTCTAACTACTAAAATTCACTATTTAAACTCTATTGAAAAGATTCTCACCCTTCTTAATCTTCTTAACCGCAATAGGTTTCTCAATTTGATCATAACTTATCTTGAATCCTAAACTATCAGCAATCTTATCACTAGTTGCAGGAATAAACGGTGAAAGCAAAATAGCAATAGCTTTAATCGAATCAACTAACTCATAAAGAACCTTCTTATCCTTAGTCTCCCAGGGTTTCTTATCCTGAACATACTCATTACAAACATCAATAAAAGCAAAGATCTCATTCAAGACCTTATCAAACTCAAAGCTATCAATCAACTTTCCAATCTCTTTTAACTTAACTTTCTTCAACAACTTATTCTCAGTTTTCTCAATCCCATTCTTCTCAGCTAAACTAGAAACCCTACTAACTAAATTACCCAACTTATTAGCCAACTCATTATTCCTATCAATCAATGTCTCTTCACTATATTCCCCATCCTCTCCAAAAGGAGTAACCTTAAACAAAAAATACCTAATCGAATCAACTCCAAATCTCTTAATTAGTTCATTAATGTCAGCTGCATTACCTGCAGACTTTCCAATCTTCTTATCTTTCAAAGTCAACCATCCATGTGCATAAACTTTCTCTGGAAGATCGATTCCGGCAGACATCAACATTGCAGGCCAAATTACAGAATGGAACCATAAAATATCCTTACCAACAATATGAACATTAGCTGGCCAGAATTTCTTAAACAACTTCTTATCTTCCAAAACACCAACACCTGTCAAATAATTTGTAAGAGCATCAAACCAAACATAACAAGTATGTTCCTTATCAAAAGGAAGTTTAACTCCCCAATCAATATCATTTCTAGAAATACTCAAATCCCTCAATCCTTCTTTAACCCTATTAACAATCTCGTTCTTTCTATATTCAGGAGAAATAAAATCTGGATTTTTCTTATACAAATCTAGCAATTTATCCTGATATTTAGACAACTTGAAAAAATAAGCTTCTTCCTTCAAAACATCAAGCTTCTTTTCATGAACCGGGCAAATTAATTCAGGCGCCTCCCTTTCAGTATAGTATGCCTCACACTCTCCACAATAATGTCCTTCATAAGTTCCCTTGTAAATATCACCTTTATCATTAACAACATTCAAAATATGCTCAACAAATTTCTTATGATCTGAATCTGAAGTTCTAATAAATCTGTCATATTCTATATTCAAATCTCCAAATACCTGCTTAAATACCTCAGTAATATCTTTCAAATAGGTCTTAATATCTTTTCCAGAACTCTCAGCTTCTTTTACAACTTTCTTAGTATGCTCATCAGTACCAGTCAAAAAGAAAACATCATCTCCTAATAACTTATGCCATCTAGCCAATATATCTGCCGCTATAGTTGTATATGCCGATCCCAAATGCGGCTTCCCCGACGGGTAATATATCGGTGTCGTAACATAATACTTATTCTTAACCATCTTAAACTGTATCTAAATTATTTAATAAAGGTAACTAAAGAAACAACACGGCACAATTACTGTGCCATTAGCATAGCTAGCATCATCATTCCCATGTCCATGTTAGCTATTTTCTTTACCATAAAACTATTCACCATAAATCCTATTTAAACATTTCTATCTAAAACCTTCAAATCAAAAACATAATGATGAGTCATAGGACCATAACTCTTTACATCTTGCAAATGAACTAATTCAACTTTCTTTCCAAAATCCTTAGCAACCTCATTAATCATCTCAACAACTTTCTCACTTTCTTCTTCAACATTATTAACATTCAAAATATCTTCATAATGAACCACCCCTCCAGATTTAACAATCTTCAAAGCCCATGGCAAAAATTCTTTTGGAGGTGGCAAGTAGCCCATCAACACCCTATCAGCTTTAACACCTTTCTTAACTAAACTATCAATTATCTCCCGATTATCCCCATTAATAGCCTCAATACAATTAATATGATTAATCTTAACATTCTCTTCTAAAAATCCAAAGCTAACCGGATTTAATTCAATACTATAAATCTTCTCAGGATTAGCTAACTTTCCCATAGCCAAACTAAAATATCCAAGTCCTGCAAACATATCAACAATTACTTCTCCATCCTCAATCAAAGGAGGATATCTAACTCTCTCAGATAGATTTCCTTTAGCAAACATAACTTTCCTTATATCAAACCTATATTTTATCCCATGTTCAACATGTGTAACAACTGTATCTTCACTACCTGCTAAAACCTCAATCTGCGGCTCCCTAAAAGTACCAGTTATCTCACCAAACTTATTGCAAACACTTTTCACCTTAAATAAAGAAAGAACAGCCTCACCAATCTCCTTCTTACAATTATCAAACTCTTTATCCAAATTCAAAATAATTATATCTCCAATCCTCTGAAACCCCTTCGGCAATTTAGATAAATCAGCATCTACATTGCCTTCCAACTTCTCCTTAAGCAATTCTCTAAAACTCATAAAAATCAAAAATTCAAACGTTATATAAAACTATCTACTAACAACCACATGGTGCTTCCTTTCTTGTATTATCAAATAGATAACTAAAAATATTAACACCAGCAAAGCAGTTATTATCAAAATATAAACAGTATCATCTACATTAGCATCCTCAAAAGCCAAGCTTAAATCAAACAACAAACCATCTGCTTCAGTAATTATATTTGCGCTAGGCAAACCATTTTCATCAAGAGCATTTCTAGCACTATAAGCTCCAAGCATCAATACTAACAAGAAAATCAAAATTATCAAAGCTGCATAATAAAAATTTCTCTTGTCTTTCCTAACACTCTTTTTCTTCATCTTAAGTATAAACAATCAAAGCTATTAAAGTTTACTCAAACTTCCTTGCAACATTTAATAGATTACAATCATTCCCTCTAGAAGCAAATATCTGCATCCCCACTGGAACTCCCTCAATCTTACCAGCAGTAACATTTATCCCCGGAATCTCAGCGAGATTAGCTAAAACCGTACAACTATCATAAGCATATTCATCTTCTAAACTTAACCTCTTACCAATCTTATGAGGCAACTTAGGAATAGTCGGAAGAACAATAAAATCATATTTCTTAAAAGCCTTTTCAAATTCCTTTTCTATTATCTTCTTAGCAGCCAATGCCTTCCTATAATACTTACCAGCATATTCTGCCTTAGTAATTTCTTGCCCTCCAAGAATTCTCCTCAAAACCTCTTCACCACAACTATCCTCTATTTTCAATCCAAATTTTCTCCCATCAAATTTCCTAGTACCAGAAAAAAATTCGGTATAAACAATAGGGTAATATGTCTGAATTCCAAGATCTACATGATCTAAACTAACATCATCCTCCTTCCATCCATTTTCCTTACAAATCTTGCTAACTTTATTCCTAATTAAATCCCAAACTTCATTATCAGCATCTATTTTCAAAACACCAATCTTCACTTTATTTAAATCCAACTTGCCCTTATCAAAATCCCTGCTTGCAGGATCATGATCATCTCTCCCCTTAATGATATCATAAACTATCTGGCAATCTTCAACACTATTTCCTAAAGGGCCTATTTGATCTAAACTCATACTCAAATCTATCAAACCATACCTACTAACAGAACCATAACTAGGCTTCAATCCAACAACTCCACAACAGCTTGCAGGAGTCCTTATACTTCCTCCAGTATCACTGCCTAATGAAAAATCACAAAGCTCAGCAGCTACACATGCCGCACTACCACTACTACTCCCCCCAGGAACTCTATCTGGCGCAGTAGGATTCTTACAAACCCCAAAAGCGCTATTCTCTCCAGTAGTCCCTGAAGCAAACTCATCACAATTAACCATTCCCAAAACAACAGCATCCTCTGCTAACAACTTATCAATAACAGTAGCATTATAACCTGCACGATAACCCTCAAGAGTCTTAGAAGCACAATTAGTAATCAATCCATCAACATTAATATTAGATTTAACCAAAAATCCAATACCTGCCAATTTTCCAGCCTTGCCTCTTTTTATCTTCTCATCAACCTTCTTTGCCTGGCTAACTGCATCTTCATTAACATGCAAAACTATATTTCCCTTATCTTTCTTAATCTTATCAATAAATCCTTTGATATTATCAACAGCCTTCAACTTGCCTTCCTTAATTTGTTTAACTTTTTCCTTTATCATCAAACTTCCTCATCAACTATTTCTCCAACTCCTGGAGGATTATATTTAGGTCTTTGTTGATACCCTCCCCTTTCTTGACCCCTTTGGTCACCCATATTTCCCCCCTCGCCAGCATCTACTTCGCTAACACTATCCTCATCATTATCAGCAGGTGAGGCAGGTTCTTTTTTCCTATAACCAAGAGGCTGTCCAGCAGGAACACTCTCATAAGGATAACCATGACCTCCCCCATCTATCCTTGTCATTTTTTCCAAGCCCCCTTCTCAGCAATTATAAAATCAGAATCCTTATCTGGAGCATTAGCTAATAACCTACTCTTAAACCTATCAACACATTCTCCAGTCTTACCCTCTTCACGTTCAGCAACATCTCTCTCGACATAATACTCGCTATCCGAAATCTTAGCTTTATCAAGTGCCTTAGCAAATCTATCCAAAATTCCCTTAGCCTCTTTCTCTATCTTTGCCTTATCCATAAATAGAAATAAGAAATAACCTATATAAAATTATCACATCTCAATAAACCTATGACCACAATGCCCTAAATTATACACAGTAGTATCTCCAACTTTCTCCTCACCTTGAGCCTCATGAATATGCCCACAAATAACATATTTAGGCTTTTTATCTTTAATATAATCTAAAATTAACTCGCTACCTGCATTTAATCCATTCCATCCCTTAGGAGCATTAGGATTATCAACCTTATCTAAAACGCCAAAAGGGGGTTGATGGCACATCAAAATATCTACCTCACCAAAATCCTTCAATACATTATCAGCATGATCAGTCTCTTCCCTAGCCTCTTTCATTTTATTATCAAAATCATTCGGCTTAAAATCTCTAACCCAATTAGTATCAATAAATCTCTCAACACCTCCAATAACAATCCCTCCAATCTCTATCTTCTTATCTCTGAGAGGATGAACATTATCCACCTTATCTATTTCGGAAATTATATCTGGAAGATCAATGTCTAAATCAGAATATCTATCTTCCATATTTTCCTTAGAGTAATCAAAATCTCCAAACAAAAAATAAACAGGAGCCTTCTTACCTAAAAAATTCAAGACTTCAAACAAACTATCATGAATTTCTTCAAAGGATTTAACCTTATCTTCATCAGAAATATCTTCATTCCCTTCAACCCTCTTAAAATACAACCTTCTAGCAATATCTGCCCTAGATAAATCACCAGGAACCAATATCAAATCCACACCAGAATAATCAATCTTCTTTAATTCCTCAATATTCCCATGAGGATCTCCAATAGCTAGAATTTTCATGTTATTTCTTACCCTTTTTCTTAGGTTCAATAACATCTACGTGAATATCTTTCAACTGCTTCTTATCAACCTTAGAAGGTGCGTCAATCATCACATCCTTAGCTTCCTTATTCTTAGGGAATGCCAAAGTTTCTCTTATAGAATCTTCCTCTAACATTAATTGAATAATTCTATCCAATCCTAATGCAATTCCTCCATGAGGTGGAGCTCCATAACTCAATGCATCCAACAAGAAACCAAATTTATCTCTTGCTTCCTTCTTACTCAACTTCAAGATGTCAAATATCTTCTCTTGGATCTCAGAATCATGAATTCTTATACTCCCGCCACCAATCTCAACCCCATTCAAAACTACATCATATGCAACTGATTTAGAATCTGCATCAAAATCTAACTTGCCCTTCTTACCAAGCTGAGGCATAGTAAATGGATGGTGAGTGCTCTTATGCCTCTTATCTTCTTTAGAATATTCAAACAATGGGAAATCAACTACCCAACAGAATGCAAACCTTTCTCCCTTCTTCCTCAAATCAGGATTATCTCTGCCATATTTCTTCATAGCTTCATCATAAGAAATCCTTGGGAAAGGAGTTTTGATATCAACATCAATAACGTCCTTAAACAATTTCTTCAACATTCTCTCAACAACATCAATAATATCATCTTTCTCAATAAAACTCATCTCAACATCAACTTGAGTAAACTCTGGTTGCCTATCACTTCTCAAATCCTCATCCCTAAAACACCTAGCTATCTGAATATATCTATCAAATCCTGCAACTTGACTCAACTGCTTAAACAACTGAGGACTCTGAGGCAAAGCATAAAACCCTCCGGCAAGGTTCCTACTAGGAACTAAATAGTCTCTAGCACCCTCTGGTGTTGACTTAGCTAATATTGGGGTCTCTATCTCAGCAAACCCTTCATTATGATAAAAATTTCTAATTGAATTCAAAGCCTCACTCCTCTTTAACAAATTCCTCTGCATTCTCTGACTTCTCAGATCCAAAAATCTATACTTCAATCTTAATTCTTCATTCTCAATATTATCATTAATTTCAAAAGGCAAAGGTGGACAAGAAGACAATACATCAACCTTATCCAAAAACAACTCTACTTTCCCGCTAGCTAAATCCTTATTCTCGCTCCCCTTAGGTCTTTCATTAACCATACCTTCCACACAAACACAACTCTCTCTACTCAACTTACAAACCTTATCAAAATCATCATTCTTAGCAACAATCACACACTGAACCTTCCCATATCTATCTCTAAGATCAAAAAAAGCCACCTTACCATGAGATCTAATAGTATCTATCCATCCACACAACTTAACCTTCTTACCAGCAAGTTTCTCATTCACTTCGCCCAAATTATAGTCTCTCAACATCTTCAGTACTGAAATAGCTATTTTCCTAAATTTATAAAGTTATGCAAATAATTTTCACTCTTCCTCTTAGGGAGGGTGGGAGGGTTAAGAGACTAAGAGTGAAAACCACAAATCCTTAAATAAACAAAATCTCAAAAAAATCTATGAACAAAATCCTCTTGATCATATTAATAATTCTTTTAACAATATCAATCCTAACTCTTGCACAAGATCAATTACAAGAAAATTATAAACCAATTAACATATCTTCATTCACAAAAGCAGTTTGTGAAAATAATTTCTGTCAAGACTATCTTTTCAAATGCCAGGATAAAAAAATAAAATCAATTAACCCAATAACTGGTGCAGCAGTACAGTTTGATAAAGATTGGGAGGATCCTAGAACAAAAGAACAAATAGAAAAAACCTGTTAAGCTTTTTTCTTAGAACTTCTTTTTTTATGAATCAATTTATCCTTACTTGGAACATCAGTAACACTCAACTGAATTTTCTTATCAAAAATACTATGGCTAATTAAACTAATTATGTAAAACATAAACGCTATTCCAATCAAAGAATATGCCATTGTTATCACCTTACCCAAACTAGTCACAGGAGTAATGTCTCCATAACCGATAGTCGTAGCAGTAATAACCATAAAATAAGCTGAATCTAAATAAGACCAACCTTCAACAGAATGATAAATAAAAGTACCTCCAATCAAAAGTAGAACAAAGCTACCTACTAACAACGTAGAACGCCACTTAACCATATATCACCTCTACCATACTAATTGTAAACAATTTATAAAAGTATTCATAAAATTAAACTATTTTTCTTCCACTCAATACAACACTATCTACAATAAACTCTTGTGCAGCTTCCCATTCTCTTTGAGGAATACAATAACCAGGGATATCTACAGGTTTATGATCTACCAAAGTGGGGCCAGTTCCCAGCGCATACTCCTGTATTCTAAAAATGACAATATCCGCATCCCTCCCAACAGCTAAACTACCACTTCTATCTTCCAAACTAATAGCTCGAGCCGCATTAGATGTTGAACAAGTTATAATATCTTCCACACTCATAATCCCCATAAGCCTAGACATCACCTTGGGAAAGCTACCAACAATACCTGCCTCACCATTCTGATCTATATTAAACTTATGCAAATCAGAAGATATTGACAACCTATTTATAGGAAACCCTCTCTGAAGCACATGATCTGCAACAGCCCAAGACAAACTCCCCTGTCCTTGCCCTACATCAAGATAAAGTCCATCTCTATCTATAGCTTTCAATTCTCGACTAGTATAAGTAGCCAAATTACCAGAAAATCCATGAAAACAATGAGTTAAAACCAGTGGAGGAACATAATTTCCACTATCACTCAAATTAGCATATTCTGCAACAACATCAAGAGCAGGAGGACCTTCCGCAATGTGAGTCATAAAAAAAGTCTCAGAAGCTCTAGCCGCACCATAAGTCATTTCAAAAACACCCCTCCAATCTGCAGGCATAACTTGAGCAGTCCTATCAGGTTTTGTAAGACCTATTCTAATCTTAGCCCCAATAGCCCATTCACTAGCACTAATTGCCTCAGCAGTCTCATTAATACTATGCCCCTTTTTTCTGTAATCATGGTTCTCAGCATTTGCCTCATCTAACCCAGAAGGAGCTAGATTCACAAGCCCACGATAGCCTGCAGCATCATCACCATATTTACTAGCAACATTTGAACCAAAATCTGCACTAAAATTCCTAGGACCCCTACTCCCGGCATCAAGCCCAGTAGTTACCCCTGCCTTAAGCATATGCTCCCTACAATCAACATCTTTAGCATATATCCCTCCAGCAAAATGAGCATGCGTATCGACAAGACCAGGAGTAACAATAGAATATTCAGGAGCATCAAGATAATCACTTGCATGAGAAATTGGAATGTCCCCTGATATCTCCACTATCATTCCATCATTTATAGCAATATCTGCCCTAGAAACAAATCTACTTCCATCATGCAATCTTGCAGTTTTAGGAAGCTTAATCAAATAATCATATTTAGCCATCTTCTCTAGCTATTTCAAGAGTTTATTAAGTATTTGGTTAGCTTCTTGACCGCTAACCTTCCCCTTAAACTTCTGCATAATCAATCCCATATATCCTCCAATAGAAAGACCAGGTTTTTCTTTAATCATCTTAGCAACCTCGCTCTCAACATCTCCAAGATCTGCTTTCTCAACATTCAGAGCTTCCTCTAAACTATTACCATCTACAACATCCTTCATAACCTGCTTAACATCCAACCTATCCAACTTTCCATCAGCAACTGCATGAACAATACTTTCAACAATATCTAATTCCAATTCACCAACCTGCTTAGGAATATCAACCAAAACCTTGTAGATAAATCTTGGTTCATTAACAACCTTCAACAACCCATTAAATTCTTCCAATTTATCACCCTTCAACAAAATCTGTATCTCATCTTCCCTCAATCCCTTCTTCATTAAATCAACTTTCAACTCACTTCTCAATTTAGGCAATGTTCTCTTGGCATCATCAATTATTTGTTTACTAATACGAAGCAAAGGCAAATCTGTTTCAGGATACATTCTAGCAGCACCAGGCATAGGTCTCAAAAATTCACTCTTTCCATCTGGCAAAGCATTCCTAACCTCGCTATTCAAATCTTTTTTGCTTTTCAAATTTCCTTCTTGCCTTTCAACCTCATTCTCCATAGTTGGAACAAACATCTTAACATCCTGAAATCCTTTAATCTCAATTCTAGGATGTCCTTCTATACTAATATTAACATCCTGTCTAATAGTCCCAATTCCTCTCTTAACCTTACAACTCCTTAAAACATCCCCAATATACAAAGCAACTTCCTTAGCCTGCTCAGGACTACTAATATCTGGAGCAGTTCCAATCTCAACTAAAGGAATTCCCAATCTATCCAACCTAAACCTTCCTTCTGAACGATCAATAACTCTACAAGAATCCTCTTCCAAGCTAACATTATCAATCCCTACTCTGCCACTTTCAGTCTCAACATAACCATTCCTAGCTATAAGAACAGTTCTCTGAAATCCACTAGTATTACTTCCGTCAACTACCATCTTTCTCATTATCTGACTAATAGGAAGAATCTCACAATTCAATAATAAGGCTACATGCAATGCAGTTCTCAAAGCTTCTTCATTTATCGAATGAGGCGGCTCCTCATCTAACTCAACCAAACATGTACTGTCATAACCTTCATAAACAAACTCCCTATCCTTAGAAGCCTCATGCTTAGCCGCAGCATCAACCTCTCCACCCTCGCCAGCCACAGCATGCAACTTCCTCTTAACCTCGAACTCAGGATCCTCTTTCCTAAGTACAGAAGGGCAATTACAAAACAACTTATGAGTATCTAATTGCTGATGTATCTCAATTCCAGATTTTATTTGCATAAAATCAAAAGAATAAAATTGTATTTAAAGTTGGTGGTGAACACCTTCTTCAGTTAATGCAACATCCAATGCTCCCAAAAAAACACTCTCATCAAAACCTGAAACTCCCCTATCCATATCAAGAATTAGAGAGATATCATAAACATCCTTACCTATTTTATAATTTCCAACACGGTTCAGAGCATCCCTTAATCCTTCCCTACCAATAAGCTCTAGATTTCCTGCCCTCTGATCAACCAAATCATCTAAATCAGGTGAATAAAGAGATGTATTAACCTGATTAGGAGCTACTTGTAATTTACGATAAAATGCAACATATTTAGGATTTATATCGATAGGAAACCCCTCATGATTTGTAAAATCATAATATCTAACTACCTTTCCTACTGCTATATCTTCCGTACTCTGATGTTTAAAATCTATACCCCTATAAGTACCCCTAACCAATCTAGATAACTCTCCACCAATTCTTTCAGAGAATTGATCATGAAAATCAGGTTCATGCTTAGTTAATGAAATGATAAGTCTAGAAGGCAATCCAGTTATAACGACTTCAGCTGGAAATCCCTCATCCTCCTCTATCTCAACATCATATCCTCTCTTTAATAAAGAATCTGCAACCCTCTGACTCCAATGAGATTTCTCACGAGCTCCCAAAGCCCTATCAGGAACTAAATCTATATCTAGCGTAGGTCTCAATTTATTACTCTCTGATCCACAAAGATATTGTAATGCAGCCCCCCCTCCAACAGCCAAGCTAACTCCATCAATATAACCTGCACTTTTAACTGCCTCCTCAAAAGCATCTGCATATTCTCTATTTTTCAAGGTAAAAAGCCCTTTAGCCATATTTAATACATCAAAATCTCTCTTTTAAATCTTTCTATATAACCACTAATAAGTAACAACTAAAGAAAAAGATTTATATAGCCTAAAAACACTAAAATAGGATGGTACAAAGAACACATGCATTAGAGCATACAAAGGTAATGAAAAGTGGAGTGGTATTTCACTACACCTGTAATCCCCCCTCACAAGCAATCTTAGACAGAAATGGAATTAGATGTATTGGAGAAAGTCTAAATTGCCTGGATGATAGAGAGGTACTATTAATCCCATCTACATTATATGGACAATATGGATATAGACTAGATGATTCTATAAGAATCACTAGTGAAAATTTACTAACCAGACTATCCTAACATTATTTCAATACATAATTATCAGAGTGAGAGAATTTTTATAAAGCTCAAAATTAACCTAAGCTAGTGAAACAATACAATATACTCCACGGAAGCGACGATCATTATTATATTTCAGAGGGAAAAGCAAACTCAGGATCAATATTTGATGACTCAAGAAGAAGATCTTTTGATAGCGAAGAAGGCCTTATAGGCTACATTAGATCAAATACAAACACAAGAAAGAAAACACAATTTAATTTAGATAACAGCGTAGAATCGGGACTAGAAGGAGAAATAACAAAAATTAATTCAAAAGCTATATTCCAAAAAATGGACTTAAGAAAAGCCTAACTAGAACGCTTGAATAAATCTCACAAAAACCTATTTAAACCACTCTAACCTCTATCAACTATGGCAAAAAGAGGATTGAGTAAGACTTCTAAAGATATTCAAAAGCTATCTAAAAAAGTAGTCAATACAGGGCTAGAAGAAAAAGAGAAAGAAGTTGAAAAACTAACTAAAGATATTTTCTCAACAATCTCAAAAGCAACACATCCAAGAAAGAAGCATAAGGAATCATTAGGACAAAAAATTGCAGATTGGATGACACAATGGGCAGGAAGTTGGTTCTTCATAATAGGCTTCCTAATCTTCTTGGGGCTGTGGATGTTACTCAACACAATTTATTGGAGCACTCATTTTTCTGGAGATCCTTTTGATCCATTTCCCTTCATATTACTAAATCTAATCTTGTCTTGTCTAGCGGCAATACAAGCACCAATAATTTTAATGTCTCAAAATAGAGAAGCACAAAGAGATAGACTAAGAGCAGAATATGATTATCAAGTTAATCGAAAAGCTGAAAGAGAAATAAGAGAAGTTAAAATTCTTTTAAGTAAAATTGATCGAAGATTAAAAAAATAATATTCTAAATAAAAGGCAGGATAAACCCGCCATTTATCGAGATTTTTCAAGGATAAGAGAAGTCTTTAAAGGTCGTTCTACTCCTATTTATCCTTAAAAATAAATTCTCTTGCAAATTTTTTCTACATTTCATTTTATGATATCATTATAGATAGCAGCGGGCGGTCTAATTCCCGCTGCCATCAAGCTTTAAGGAAGCTAAGAAGGCAATGTGTAAAGGGTCGTTCTACCTCCAGCTTTCCTTAAATATGACATCATTTCCTTCCCCTCCGCCTAGATTTGCTTCTAGATCTTCTCTTTCCAGCCGCCCTAGATTTCCTAGAACCAGGCCTAGTCTTTACATATTTTCTAAAAAAGATTACCGTAAGGATTAACAGTATCACAAAGGATAGTAAGACGCTAACTGTCAATATATCAAACTTCTCATCAACCACATAGAATGAACTACTTGCAGATGAAGTAATGCCCTCATACTTAACATTCGCGACTAAAACATAATCTCCTTTCTTAAGATCTAAAGGCAACTGGAAATTCTTCAACAAAGAAAGTGTAGTCTCAACAGCCACAAACTCATTCTCAGTCAATACCACATTGCCCTCAAAGTCCTTTATGACATACTCTATATCAACATCAACTCTTCCCGTGTCTCCAAGATTCAACAAGTTCAATTCAGCGAATAGTTCTTCTCCAGCCAATAATCTCTTAAACCTTAGAGGAATTGTAGTCTTTATATCAAACAATGCCTTCTCAGAGCTTATAGTCTGCACTATAGAAACCTGTTTAGTTTGGGTTCCAGTTATAACCTTCAAACTTCCAACATAGGCATCAGGCACTTTTTCTTCAGAAGCCACAAAAGTCAACAATAAGACTTTCTCTTGATTACCCTCTAATATGAAACTAGGCTCATCTAAGAACACCAATCCAGAAAGGCTATCACTCAATTCTACATTAAAAGTTTTAGAGTTTGACTGAGTATTCTTCACAATAACTTCTTGCTGCCTAGATTGTCCATGAGACATTGCCACCTCTAACAGTGTCGGAGTAACAGTGAATCCAGCTCCAGTACTAATAGAGCCACCACCCCCACCTCCGCCGCCACCACCTCCACCGCCGCCACCACCTCCAGAACTAGGTGCAGTCACTGTCAAAGACCTCACACTACTATTACCAACATTATTACTATCATCAGTACAATTAACATACCAATTGAAAGTTCCAGTCCCAAATGTAACTGTGAAATTATGAGTTCCACTTGTTCTTATTGTAGTATTAGTAGTATTAGCAGCACCATTAACATACAGAGTACAATTATCAATCAAATGGGTATCAGTAACATTAAATCCAAAAACTATTTCTTGACTGCTTGCAGTATAACTAGCAGAATTAGCAGGATCCTCTAATCTAACAACAGGCACTGTACTATCACTATTATTAACTGTAAATGCCACACTAGCATTAGCAATATTACCTGCACTATCATTAGCCCAAACAGTTACATTGTGCAATTCCTCAGTCCAAGTCACATCAGTTATATTTGCACAGCTTGCCAAAGTAGTATTCTTAGCAAAAGTACCATTACTATACCAACAGCTCTCCAAATAAGTATCACTAGCAGTATAATTAACATCTATCCTTGTATCTGAAGTATTAGTATTATTACTTGGGAAAACTATAGACATACTAGGGAAAGTATTATCAATAGTAAAGCTAACTGAACTCTGATTCTCATTCCCCGAACTATCATTAACGAATATTGTTACATTATGCGGTCCTTCTGTCCAAGTTATAGTAGTCAAGTTAGCACAACTTGCTAAAGTTATATTCTTACTCATACTATCATTAGAATACCAACAACTTTCCTGGCCACTAAATGTATAATTAATATCTAACTTAGTATCAGAATGATTTGTATTATTTCCAGGAATCACTATTGAAACACCAGGATTTGTAGTATCTACAGTAACTGTATGATTAGTATTATTCCAACTACATGCATTCCTATCACAAACTAAGTAATTCCAATGATAAGTATCATCTCTTGGAAGAACTATACTTACATTAGAGAAATTGTAAGTATTATCGACTAATTGAATTTCACTTCTATTTATCAAATCCCCGCTACTATTCCAAACATGAGGAGTAGCATTAATTAACTCAACATTATCTGTGTAATTAGCTGCAAAACTAATTGTCAATGAAGCATAAGTACTCGAATTAGCAGGTCCAACAAGATTCACAACTGGGGCAACAGTATCAACAAAGAATGTTACAGAAGCATTTGCTTCATTGCCTGCGCTATCGTTAGCATATATAGTTACATTATGTATTCCTTGACCCCAAATTAATCCAGTTATATTTGTACATGAAGCCAAAGTTGTATTAACCAAGAAGCTTCCATTAGAATACCAACAAGTATCTATGTTAGCCTCGGTATAAGTAAAGTTAATATCCAATCCAGTATCAGTACTATTAGTATTATTAACAGGAGTTACTATAGATATTGTAGGTAAGATACTATCTATGAATAATGTAACTTCCTCAGTACCATTAACATTATTATTAGTATCATTAGCATAGAATACTACTGTATGACTTCCTTGAGCCATTGTAGTATTTGTAGCATTCCAATAAGTAGGACTAGTTGACAAGTTAGTCATTGTAACATTTGTAACACCACTAGTAATTGTATACCATACTTCTGCCAACCCAGTCTCATCCACTGCAGTAACATTAAAGTTTATAGTAGTTGTGCTATAAGTCTGATTCAAAGGTTGATTTATAGTCACATTTGGATTAACACTATCCGAAGTATCTACGGTAACAGTATGGTTAGTATTGTTCCAGGCACAATTTATTGAATCACATACTCTATAAGTCCAATGGTAAGTGTCATCTCTTGGTAAGACTATAGACACGTTACTTGAATTCTCAACGCCCCTAACTACTTGCAATTCAGTAGAATTTATCAAATCACCACTTGAATTCCACACATAAGGTGTTGCATTTACCAACCCCAAATTATCTGTATAGTTAGCTGCAAAGCTTATTGTCAAACTACTATAAGAGCTAGCATTTGCTGGACCAAGCAGAGTTACAACCGGCGCAGTATTATCTGTTGTAAAACTAACTGAAGCATGAGCTTCATTTCCAGCACTATCGTTAGTATAAACAGTTACATTATGATTCCCTTCAGACCAAGTCAACGTAGTTATATTAGCACAATTAGCTAAAGTTGTATTCTTACTGAATGTATCATTACTATACCAACAACTTTCCTGACCACTAACTGTATAGTTCACATCAAGTCCAAGATCACTATGATTAGTATTATTGTTAGGGAACACAATACTTATTGAAGGTCCAGAAGTATCAGCAGTAACACTATGATTAGTATTATTCACAGCACAGTTTCCAGCAACATCACAAACTAGATAGTTCCAATAATAAGTATCTTCTCTTGGCAATATTATAGAGACATTACTATCATTAGAGGTTCCTGTAACAACTTGAATCTCCGTACTATTAATCAAATCACCACTACTATTCCATATGTGCGGTGTTGCATTAACTAGCCATAAGCTTTCAGTATAATTAGCTGCAAAGTTTATTGTCAAACTACTATAAGAGCTAGCATTAGCTGGTCCCAACAAATTAACCACCGGAGCAGTTGTATCAACTGTAAAGCTAACAGAACTATGGTTCTGATTACCAGCACTATCATTAACATATATTGTAACATTATGCAATCCCTCCGGCCAACTTAACGAAGTCAAGTTTGCACAACTTGCTAAAGTAGTATTAACTGCAAAACTTCCATTACTATACCAACAACTCTCAATTCCACTCAATCCATCAGACCAAGTGAAATTAATATCCTGAGTTGTTACTGAAGTATTTGTATTATTACTTGGAAGAACTATTGCAACCGCTGGAACAGTTAGATCAACAGTGAAAGTCACATGGTCGCTTCCCACATTACCAATTGTATCATTTGCATAAACAGTTACATTATGAACTCCCTCTGGCCAGCTTAAACTAGTCAAATTTGCACAACTTGCAAGAGTAGTATTAACTGCATAAGACCCATTAGTATACCAACAACTATCAATTCCCTGGGAATCAGTAGCCGTATAATTAACATCTAAGGTTGTGACAGTAGTATTAGTATTATTAACAGGGAATACAATATTAACAGTAGGACCAGAGTTATCTACAGTGAATGTAACTGAACTCTGATTAACATTACCTGCAGAATCATTTGCCCAAATTGTAACATTATGCTGACCATTCACCCAAGTTATAGTTGTAATATTAGCACAACTTGCAAGAGTAGTATTCTTAGTAAAACTATCATTAGAATACCAACAACTCTCAAGATAAGTATCACTAACAGTGAAGTTAACATCTAAGTTATTATCAGTAGTATTGGTATTATTATTCGGAGTAATTATTGAAATATCCGGATTTGTTAGATCTATTGTAAATGTAACTGAACTCCTATTCTCATCACCTGCAGTATTATTCACCCATATTGTAACATTATGCTGACCTTCAGTCCAAGTCACAGTAGTTATGTTTGCACAGCTTGCAAGAGTAGTATTCTTAGTAAAACTATCATTACTATAGAAACATCCATCCAAATTACTTCCAGTCCGAGTAAAGTTAACATCAATAGTATTCACAGAGTGATTTGTGTTATTAGTAGGAAATATTATAGATCCTAAAGGTGGATTAGTACCACTAGATGTATTACTGTTATTCAATAATATTATCAGATTAGTTTCATGTGTACTCAATATAGGGGTGTAGAAAGTAGTATTTCCTTCTGCAACATGCGTGGCATTACCTGCATGGAAGGTAAAATTCAATGTAAGATTAGTTGTCTGATTATCTATTGTAAACAAATTATCTCCATCGAATATTTGATCTCCTGTAGAGAACCAAGGGCCCCCACCAGTAGTAGTACCGTTATGATAATAAACAGTTAGATTCAACTGACTCCTACTCCAGTTCAAAGAGTCTGCAATTACTCTAATTTCATCATGCCCTCTACTTATATTCAACTTAGTCTGATTACCAAAACTTAAAATTCCACTAGAATTGAATCTAGGACTAGCATTATGATAAATATCTAATATCTCATTACTAGTAACTGTAGAATTTCCAAAGAACATAAACTCATCTATAGAACCATTAAAATATTCAACCATATCCTGAGACCCATTTATTGCAGCACCAAGCAGTATCTCCAACATATTACTCTGAGCAACTGCAGGACCGCAACTGAAACTTCTATCATCTAAGAATATTGTAGATCCCCCGCCATCCCCACTAAATGCAACAAAATGCCATTCCCCATATGTAAAATTCAATCCGCCAGGAGGATTTGAGGCCCCACAAATTCCAGCCCCATCCTCATCAGTAGTAAGATTATTATTTGTATCTATATACAATGTCTTAATTCCCCCAACCCACAGCAAGGTTCTATCAGTATCATTGTTTCTATCAGCCTTAAACCACATAGTAGCAGCATATGCCATTTGAGTAGTAGAGTTCTTCACCAATAGACTGTTATTAGTTGTTGCTTTTGTAACATTTATGAAATCACCATCACCATCAAATTCATAATAAGCACTTCCATCAAAACCACCAGTTCTATTCCACCTACCACTTCCATTCAAGAAAACCTCTCCATCATTCTCCCAATAACTAAAGTCTATCGTAAAATTACCAGTATAATTTTCAAAAGTAATATTATCATCAGTCCTGTTCTCATTATAAGTATGATTTATATCGAAAGGATAATAGATAGACAAACCATAACTAGATTCAGCAGAATAATAAGGAGATACATTCCTATTAACATGCAAGTGAGTAAAATTATTTCTTATACTCATATTAATTGTCTTTCCATGAACACTAACATCATCTAACTGAACAAATCCTGCATTAAAAGTTACAGAGGTATGATTTTCATTACCTAATGTATCATTAGCATAAATCGTAACATTATGCTGACCAGGACTCCAAATTACATCAGTAATATTAGCACAACTTGCCAAAGTAGTATTTGTTCCAAATGTATCATTAGAATACCAGCAAGTCTCAACATCATTCAATGCATCTGTAACAGTAAAGTTAACATCTAGATAAATCGTAGACCAGTTACTATTATTAGTTGGAGTAGCTATTGTAATCAAAGGTCCAGAATTATCAACAGTAAATGTAACTGAACTTCTATTCTCATTTCCAGCCGAATCATTAACATAGATGGTTACATTATGAGTCCCATCTGCCCAGGTCAAACCAGTTATATTAGCACATGAAGCAAGAGTAGTATTCACTGCAAAGCTTCCATTACTATACCAGCAAGCTTGAGTCTCGGTATGTGTATAATTAATGTCTATTCCAGTATCAGTAGTGTTTGTATTATTAGTAGGGAACACGATTGTTACTCCAGGATTAACAGTATCTGTAGTCACAGTATGATTTGTATTATTCCATGCACAATTGTGCGCTTCATCACAAACTAGATAGTTCCAATGATATACATCATCTCTTGGCAAGATTATACTTATATTTGAAAAGTTGTAAGTATTATCTCTCAAATGCACCTCAGTACTATTTATCAAATCTCCACTTGAATTCCAAACATAAGGAGTTGCATTCTGCAACTCAATACCATCAGTATAATTACTTGCAAAGCTAACTGTCAAACTTTTATAGAAACTATTATTCTGAGGACCAACTAAACTAACAACAGGTGCAGTTGTATCAATTGTGAAAGTTACTGAACTATGATTCTCATTACCATAAGTGTCATTAACATAAATTGTAACATTATGTTTACCTTCAGGCCAACTTAAACTAGTTAAATTAGCACATGAAGCCAGTGTAGTATTCACTGCAAAGCTTCCATTGCTATACCAACAAGTTTCAACAGCCGTAGCATCACTTACAGTATAATTAACATCCTGAGTAGTTACCGAAGTATTAGTATTATTACTTGGGAGAACAATTGTAATAGCAGGAGGGCTTGTGTCAATTCCAACTGTCCAATTAGTATTATTCCATGCACAATTATTGGTCTGATCACAAACTAAATAATTCCAATGATATGCATCATCTCTTGGCAAAATTATTGAAACATTACTACTATTATATGTTCCATCAACACTCTGAACTTCTGTAGCATTTATCAAATCACCACTTGAATTCCATATATGTGGAGTAGCATTTATCAAATCAAAATCAGTATAATTAGCTGCAAAGTTTATTATTAAACTAGTATAATTACTACTATTTGCAGGACCTAACAAATTAACTGCAGGAGCAGTAGCATCTACTGCAAAACTAACACTAGTATGATTCTCATTACCCAGACTATCATTTGCCCAGATGGTGACATTATGACTTCCCTCCGCCCAAGTAATGGTAGTTATGTTAGCACAACTTGCAAGAGTAGTGTTCTTACTCATACTATCATTAGAATACCAACAAGTTCCCACTTCTGTCAATGCATCAGACCAAGTAAAGTTAATATCCAACAAAGTATTAGTAGTGTTTGTATTGTTAGTTGGAGTTACTATAGACAAGGCAGGTCCAGAAATATCAACAGTAAAACTAACTGAACTATGATTCTCATTACCAGCACTATCATTAACGAATATTGTAACATCATGCTGACCTTCGGTCCAATTTATTATAGTAAGATTAGCACAACTTGCAAGAGTAGTGTTCTTACTCATACTATCATTAGAATACCAACAAGCTTGAGTCCCTGTATGAGTATAATTAATATCCAACTTAGTATCAGTAGTGTTCGTATTGTTAGTTGGTGTAACAATAGTCACCCCCGGATTGACAGTATCAGTAGTCACAGTATAATTTGTATTATTCCAACTACATGCATTCCTATCACATACCAAATAATTCCAATGATATGTATCATCTCCAGGCAATATTATAGAAACATTTGAGCTATTAGAAGTACCATCAACCAATTGTATCTCCGTACTATTAATCAAATCATTACTACTATTCCAAACATGAGGAGTAGCATTGATCAACTCAACATTGTCTGTATAATTTGCTGCGAAGCTTATTATCAAACTAGCATAGTTACTATTATTAGCAGGTCCAAGCAAATTTACAACAGGTGCAACATTATCTACAGTGAAAGTTATTGAAGTGTGATTCTCGTTACCTACAGTATCATTAGCCCAAATAGTTACATTATGGATACCCTGGGCCCAAGTTACAGTAGTTATATTAGCACAGTTTGTCAAAGTAGTATTCTTAGCAAAAGTACCATTACTATACCAACAACTTTCTACATCTGTCAACACATCAGACCAAGTGAAGTTAATATCTAATCCAGTATCAGTAGTATTTGTATTATTTATCGGAGTTACTATTGCCACTGCTGGACCAGTATTATCTACTGTGAAAGTGACTGAACTTTGATTAGTATTTCCAGCACTATCATTCACAAATACTGTAACATTATGTTGACCTTCTCCCCAAGTCAATCCAGTAATATTAGCACAACTTGCTAAAGTAGTATTAGTTCCAAAAGTATCATTACTATACCAACAACTAGCTGCACCGATAGTGGTATAATTAATATCCAATAATGTATCTGTAGTGTTAGTATTATTTGTAGGGAAGGCTATTGAAACATCAGGATTAGTAGTATCTGCAGTAACACTATGATTAGTATTATTCACAGCACAGTTTCCAGCAACATCACAAATCAAATAGTTCCAATAATAAGTATCATCTCTTGGAAGAACAATAGTAACATTAGAACTATTCGAAGTTCCAGTAACAGTTTGTATCTCAGTACTATTTATCAAATCTCCACTTGAGTTCCATATATGCGGAGTAGCGTTAACTAACCAGTAATTCTCAGAATAGTTAGCTGCGAAGCTTATTGTCAGACTATTATAATTAGTAGCATTCGCAGGACCTAACAAATTAACAACAGGACTTGAAGTATCAATATCAAAACTTATGCTAGTATGATTCTCATTACCCAAACTATCATTAGCCCAGATAGTTACATTATGATTTCCAGCAGACCAAGTAACATCAGTCAGATTACCACAACTAGCAAGAGTAACATTCACCGTATTTGTATCATTTGTATACCAACAAGTTTCAACATATGTCAAAGCATCAGACCATGTGAAATTCACATCCAACTTATTATCAGAATGATTTGTATTATTACTAGGACTAACTATAGCAACTGCAGGCTTTCCATTATCTACAGTAATTGTATAAATATCAGTCATATTCAAAGCACCAGCATTATCATCAGCACTTGCAAAATAACTGTAATTTCCATTATCTAACAAATCAGTACCATTCTTACTCTGATTAACTGTCAAAGAATAACTGTCTGCATCTAACTTGTTAAGTCCAAAAGCATATTGCTGATAAACCTCCTCATCAGTAAGAGGATAATTCCAAATTCTAAACTCATCAAGAGAACCATTAAAATGTTTAGCATAAGCTCCGGCATCAGTCACTCTAACTCCAATATTAAAGATAGATTGCAATGTAGGATTAGCTGCAGTTGTTGTATTATATTCCAAAACACCATCCAAATAAATCTTCCAACTATTAGTATTATTTCTAACACCAGTTGCAAAATGCCATACACCATCATTAACAACTGTTGAAGTGTTAATAACTTCCCTAGCCCCTTCAACTCCCAATTCCATTCCTAAATAATTTCCAGTATGAACTGCAAATCTAAATGCTCTTTCAGTCTGACTACCTGAACGCCTTAATTCAATCATGGTCAACCCATTATTAGAAGCCATATCTTCCCCGCCAGCATCTGTCTTAAACCAGAAAGATACAGTAAAGTTAGTACCATTTCCATTCAAAAAGTCAAAATTAGTACTATTCCCAATCTCAACATAATCATCCTTACCATCAAAATCAAACGCACCTAAATGGATTCCATCTGCGTTATGAGAAGTACCACCTGTGCCAGTACCATTAATTGTACCATTATTACCCCTACCAGTAATCTCAACTGCACGAGTATCATTCTCTCCAATAGCGCTCACATTATCAAAGTTCATCATGAAAATCAAACTATCATTATACACAGTATAATTAGTCCCATTCCAATTCCAAATAACTTCATCCAAACTACTCTCATTTATACTAACATTAAACAAGAAAGATCTATTTGAACTGTTCACAAAATTTATAGGACTATCAGCAGTAAATCCAATTTCAGGAGTAGATGCATCAACAACTAATGTAAAATTACTATTATTCCAAGCACAAGCAGTCCTATCACAAACATAATAATTCCATCGGAAAGTATCACTGTATGGCAAGTTTATAGTAACATTGCTGCTATTTTCAACTCCAGAAACAAATTGAGTCTCCGTATTATTAACAATCTCCCCAGTACTGTTATAGATATATGGTGTAGCATTCACTAACTCAACATTATCAGTATAATTTGCTGCGAAGTTTATTGTCAAACTACCATAAGTACTAGCATTAGCAGGACCCAATAAGTTAACAACAGGAACAGCAGTATCTACAGTAAATGTAACTGAACTCCTATTTTCATTACCTGCACTATCATTAACATAAATAGTTACATTATGTATTCCTTGTGGCCATGTCAAGGTAGTCAGATTTGAACATGAAGCAAGCGTGGTATTAACACCAAATGTACCATTACTATACCAACAAGTTTCCAAATTAGGATCATTTGCAGTATAATTAACATCTAATGTTGTACTCGTAGTATTAGTATCATTAGCCGGAAAAGCAATACTTACATTAGGATTAATAGTATCTATTGTAAATGTAACTGAGCTCCAATTCAAATTGTTATTAGTATCATTCACATAGATAGTCACATTGTGCTGTCCTTCTGCCCAGGTAATTGTTGTCAAATTAGCACAATTAGTCAAAGTAATATTCTTACTGAAACTGTCATTAGAGTACCAACAACTATCAATCCCTTGTGCATCAGACCAAGTGTAATTCACATCAATTGTATTAACAGAATGATTAGTATTATTACTAGGGAAAATAATCGCAACAGCAGGATCGGTACTATCATTAAAGAAATCCATATTAAGGATGTAAATTCCACCCTCATTACTATCCGGGCTACTTGCTGTAGCAGTATCATTCTCATCTTGATAAGCACCAATAACAATATCCCTTATACCGTCTCCATCCAAATCACCAATTGAAGCAGCTGCTCCACCAAACAAATCAGTCTGTATACTACCAGAATTAAATCCATTCAACTGATCAGCGATCTTAATATTAGATTTAACACCTCCGCTAGTGTTTAAGAATAATATGTAAGCTGCTCCACCTCCATTTGTAGAATTTGTAGCACTAGTATCATTCTCATCCTGATATGCTCCAACCAACAAATCTTCAACACCATCACTATCCAAATCACCAATTCCTGCAACAGAAGTACCAAAATTATCAAAAGGATCTAATGCCCTTTCAGGATTAAAGCCTGCCAAACCTTGAGCGATTTTAATATTTTCTCTAACAGTACCGTTAGCATACATGAATAAGATATAAACTGCTCCCTCCGAACCTGTACCAGAAGCTTCATCCTGCCTAGCACCTACTGCGATATCAGTGATTCCATCATTATCCAAATCACCTATGTTAGCTACACTCCAGCCAAAATTATCACTAATTTCTAGGTTAGAGTCAAATCCACCATCTCCATCAGAGATCCTAACATTATCTTTTACAGTACCATTTGCATACATGAATAAGATGTAAACTACTCCCTCTGCACTATGAACTACCTCATCCTGATAGGCTCCTACTGCCAAATCAACAATACCATCATTATCAAGATCACCTATATTAGCTATAGAAAATCCAAAATTATCATTAGAAGATATGCTAGGATGAGAAAATCCAGATAATCCATTTGCAATTTTCACATTGCTTTTGACAGTGCCATTTGAATTATTAAGGAATAAAATATAAACTGCCCCTTGCCCTTCATTAAGATTCTCATCATTATAAGCCCCAACAGCTATATCCACATAACCATTTCCATCTAAATCTCCCAAACTTGCAACAGCACCCCCAAATGCATCAAGCCCATCAAGCCCACTTGGATTAAATCCAGAAAGCTGATCTGAAATCTTGTTATTACTCTTAACACTCCCATTAGCATCCATAAACAATATGTAAACTGCTCCCTCACTAGTATTTGTAGCGCTAGTTGTACCAGTATCATTTTCATCAGTCCCTGCACCAACTACCAAATCCTGAACACCATCTCCATCTAAATCTCCAATTGAAGCTATAGATCTTCCAAAAGTATCACTTCCATTCAAAGCACTAGGAAAGAAACCATTCAGCTCATCAGAAATCTTAGTATTTCCGGCCACACTACCATTACCTTTAGCACTCCTATTATAATAGAATCCAAAATTAACCGAACCAGTACCTCCAGAATAATTCAAACTATAAGCAGTAGTATTCAAATGATAAACTACAATTTCATTCAAATCACTAACCTGAACTATAACTTCAGTACCATTAGTCTCAATATCAAAATCTCCACTTTCATTTGTAGTTCCAAATCCATCTATAACCTCAGTCTCATCAACAACACCATCACTATCCAAATCCCCCCAGATTCTCACAGTAACATTAGCTATTCCAGCCTCTCCTGCATCAATCACCCCATCAAAGTCTGTATCATTGAAAACCTTACCAGAAAAATTCTGGAAACCTAATGTAAGATAATCATTCAAATTATTCTGTTCAAAAGTAACATTATATGTATGCTCATCAGTCCAACTATTATTTGTAGTATTTATTGTATAATTACTATAATAAGTTGTAGTGCCACCTAAGTTAACATAATCAGTAATATTGAATATATGTGTAAATCCGCTAGCATTTGTCAAACCATCCAAAACAAAATCTCCACTAACATTGTATAAAGTAACATTACTTCCAGAAACCACACTACCATTACTAAAATTAACATAAGCTTGATAATACCACTCTCTTATCAATTCATTATTGGTTCCAGCAACGCCATCTACATCATAACTACAATTCAAAACCCTATTATTAGTACTTAATACCCTGTTACTAACATTTACTCCTGAAGTAGCATTAACCCTTATACAGTCAACAATCTCCACATTAGATGCATTTTCCAAGAATATTCCAGTCTTCCCAGCAGTGACATTAATCAACCTATATCTTTGATAACCATCAGTCTCATTCAAAGCAATCGCATTTCCATAAGTACTATTATAAAATCCTCCCAAAATAGAAGTATTTGCAGAATCCTGAACATAAAACGCATTACTAGAATTAGAATTAACACTATTATTAATTAATAAAGTTCCATTCGCACCAATCTGAAGATTAATTCCATTTCCATTTATACTTATAGCAGTATTATTTATTAGAGTATTATTTAAACTACTATCTATCAAAATTCCCTGCTTTGTATTAGATCTTCCAGTATTGTTGGTCAAATTATTAAAATCTGAGCCAGATGTAATAACAAACCCTCTTCCAGTATTACTCATTCCAGTATTATTTACCAAAATATTATCATCTGCATTAGAATTAAGTCTTATTCCTGTATTAGAATTACTAAATGCCACATTATTAGTAACATTAGTTCCCTCTATATTACTTTGAATTAAAATACCTTCATTAGTAACACCATTTGTATTATTTACCCTATTTTCATTAACTATACAATCATCTGCATTAACCACTAAAATTCCCCTATAACTATCATAAATAGTATTATTCTCTATTACACAATAATCGGCTGCGTTATTCCTCACCTGGATACCTACTCCCCCATTACTTGCATTAACAGTTACATTTGCATTCTTTATAGTTGTACGAGTCTTATCACTAAAAATACCATTAACAGGATCATCACTCTTTATCCATTTACCATTACCATCAAAAGTAATCCCATTAGCAGTAATATTTATACAGGCATTAAGAACTGAATTATTTTCTATATTCACAGTTTGTTTATATGCAGTATTTGCTTGAGTCAATTCCTGACAAGAACTAACTCCAATTCCACTTGAATTCAAATTTAATATCCAAACTGCACCATTAGAACTTCCACCATCATCATTCCTCCACTCCCCTATAACTAAATCAGTAACTCCATCCCTATTCAAATCACCCAAATTATCAATAGCATTTCCAAAATCATCTCCTCCCAACTCATTTCCATTCCCAAACTTAGTTTCATCTATTTTATACGTTGCCTTAACACCAGCAGTTCTATTTAAAGACAATATCCAAACCGCACCATTTGAATTTCCTCCCTGGTCATCATTCTCCGCTCCAACAGCCAGATCTTGGATTCCATCTCCATCTAAATCTCCTAAATTAGTAATTGAACTTCCAAATCCCCTAGTAAGTTCGCTACCATTTCCAAAATTAGTTTCATTTATCCAATAAGTTTTATTGACAGCTCCTGTACGATTTAAGAAAAATATCCAAAGCCGATTAATACTATTAGTTTGATCAGCAACAGCTATATCTGTAATATTATCTCCATTCAAATCTCCTATATTAGCAACAGCAGATCCAAAATTTCCAGCACCCAACTCTGTAAAATTTCCAAACCTACTCTCATTAATTTTATATTGACTCTTAACACCTCCACTCTCATTTAAGAATAATATCAAAGCAGCCCCTGCGTTTGAAGATCCCTCACCAGCCCCTGAATGACCAACTAACAAATCAGGCACACCATCCTGATTCAAATCGCCCATCCCATCTAAAGCAGATCCAAAAGATTGCCCTCCTGTATTCCAATCATTAACATTAGCTAATCTGCTCCTGTTAATCTTATAGTCACCCTTAACACTACCATTCTTATTCATGAATAAAATCCATACTGCTCCCAAATTAGCCGCTCCATTATCATTCCCATGCTCTCCAACAGCCAAGTCCTGGATCCCATCCCCATCTAAATCTCCCAGACTAGCAATAGCGCCCCCCCAGAAATCTCCACTCAATTCAGTCCCATTACTCAAGCTAGTAGTATTTATCTTATAATCACTTTTAACACTACTATTCTTATTCATAAATAATATCCAGATAGCCCCATTAACCCCTCCTCCATCATCCACAGTATAATCTCCCACCGCCAAATCCTGAATTCCATCACCATCCAAATCCCCAATATTAGCAACTGCTGATCCAAATTGATCACCACTCAATTCACTACCATTAGAAATACTAGTGGTATTAATCTTGTAACTTCCACTAACAGTACCCTCACTAGTCAAATTACTATTCAAAAGCACAACATTCCTAGTCAAACTATAGTTAACAAGATTAAATCTATCAACACCACTAACATTGAAATAATAAACACCACTATCAAATCCAGTGAAATTTATGAAAAAAGGACTCGCAGTACTATTATCAGTCTCATTTATCAAATCATGTGTAGAATTGTACAACATAACAGTAATATTCTGAGCTCCTGCAAAACTAACATTAACCAGAATATCATCATAAACCAATTCTCCTGAAAAAGGAGTAGGATTTATGAAAGTCATAACAGGGCCAGTATCATTCACATAAACAACTAAATCTGTCTCAACAGAACTTAAGGTAGGAGTATAGAAAGGATTTACAGCAGTAGGAAAAGTATAATTTCCAGCCGAGAAAGTAAAATTCAAAGTAACATTTGTACTTTGATTATTAATATCAAACACATTATCTCCGTCAAACCTTTGAACTTCACTCTGAATCCAACTACCATTGTAGTACCCAATACTCAAATTAACACTACTATTACTAAAATTCAAAACATCTGCAGTTACTCTAATCTGATCATAACCAACTGTAAAATTCAACTCATCCCTATGAAATTCTTGATAACCGGTTGCATTAAATCTTGGACTTTGGTTATTATAAATATCTAGTACCTGAGCAGCACTCAAGGTAATATCATTAAAAAACATAAATTCATCAATTGAACCATTAAAATGATTATTCAAAGCAGAACTTGCCCCCAAAACTAAGTTCCCTCCAGTAAGACTTGACTGAGAACCACAATCAAATGCAGATTTGTTATTTACATAAACTAAAGCTCCAGAATCTGAAACAGTAATAGCTCCAAAATTCCATTCGCTAATGTTAATATCAGCTCCGCCAGGGCCTCCCGAAGCACCACAATTTCCAGCACCATCTGCATCTGTAGTTAAATTATTATAAGTATTAACATAAAGAACATCGGTCCCTCCAAATCCAATCAATGTTTGTCTCCCTTTAGTAGCATTACTATTTTCAACTGTCTTAAACCAAATAGCCATACTCCAATTAACCCCTGAAGAATTCAATGCCATACTTGCATTAGTACTACTCTTTGAAATGTTAATATAATGCTCCTTTCCATTGAAAATATAGTGTCCACTCTTATCAAAACCACCAGTCCGATTCCATCTACCAGTATTATTCACATAAACTGTACCATCATTATCCCATCTAGTGTAGTCGTAAGTAAAATTACCAGCATGATCCTCTGAAGTAGCATCATCGCCAGCCCTATCTTCTTCAGAATGATTTATATCAAAAGAATAATAAACAACCAACCCATAACCAGATTCCGCTTCGTAGTAAGGAATTTCATTACTAATAGACAAATGAGTGAAATTACTCTCTGCAGTAATATTAATCAAAGTAGTATCTACACTCACATCAGTAATATTTATTGTAACCAAAGTAGGATCTAAGTACAAGAAATCACCAACCTGATAATTACTTCCTGTGAAATCTCTTTCAATATAAACACTTACAGTGTTAGAATACTCTAAATCCTTAACTTCCACATTATTTTCCAAACCACTTACTGCAAATCCAGTAATCCCTCCAATCACATTACCCGTGATCCCTCCACCATAACCTGTTTCAACATTAGTTTCTTCAATAGTATCTTCAATGTGACCTGCATCATCTTCAGATGATGCACCTTCTATCCCCTCTTCAATCACAATAATCTCTGGAGTTTCTACAACTTCAGGTGCTTCTTCTTCCAAAATATCTGAGTTTTCAGATTCAACAGTAGATTCCCCCTCCGCCCCTTCATCTATTGGTTCTTCAATTACAATAATCTCAAGATCTTCCCCAATCTCTTCTACATCTTCACTTTCAACAGGTTCTTCAGGCATCTCTTCTTCTACAACCCCTTCCTGAGAAGGAGATTCTTCCTGAACTGGCTCTTCTTCAACAACTACAGGATCTTTTTCTTCTTCAGTTTCTTCAATTACCTTACCAACAACATCTTCCTCATCAACAATTTCAGGAATTTCAATCAATTCAGGCTCTGAAACCTCAACAGGATCCTCAGTTACACTACCAGTTTCTTCATCAACTACCTCATCAACAGGCTCATCAACAATTTCCTCCAAAATTTCTTCTTCTACTTCTTCAATAATCTCTTCTTCAACAACTTCTGGAGTTTCAAGCTCATCTAGATCTAAGTGTGGCTCTTCAAATCTAACCGTGTAACCTTCATTTATCAAATCTTCAAAGCTCAAAACACTATCGCCTACCTTCAAAGTACTGTCATCAATAATAGAAATCTCATTATCTGAGGTAACATCTACCTTACTAATGAAATTCAAGTCATTTAGCCTTACATTATATCCCCACTTATAGTCAACCCCAACCTCTCTAGCACCCTGCCTATCCACATCCACACTGAAATCCTGTGCTTCAACAGCTGCAATATCTGAAATATCATCAAAATCATCTTTCTCAAGATCATCATATTTCTCCCTAAACTTACCTAAATCTATATTTTCTAACAAAATTTCCCCAGAATCACTAATTATTCCAGTAGTTATGAAACCACCATAACCACTTTCACCATATCCAGATTCAGAATCTTCCTTCTGACCCAAAATCTCTTTCTTACTAACCAATCCCTTATCAACCAATCTCTCACCGCTTGTCTCAACAAATTCACTATAACTTAACAAATCAAAATAAAGCCTTAATCCTCCATCAACATCAAAATCCATTCTCTTGTTCTTATTCTCACTCAAGAAAGAATCTCCAATTTTTGGAGCATCTCTTACTTCCAACTCATAACCAAAATCATACAATTCGATAGAAGTATCATCAAAATCTCCTGCAACATAACCGGTAACAGCAGAGTTAGGAACATTTAGGAAACTTGAGATTGTAGAATAACTGCTTTCATCAACTTGCAGCTTAAAATCACTCGTACCAACAAGCAACAAAGCAGCCATTCCACCAATTAAGAACAAAAGAAGCAAGAGGTATACACCCCTCACTAGTTTTGTCTTTGTTTTCAAGGGTCGTAAGGGTCTAGAAAAGGGTTGTTCTACCTTATTTTTCTTGAAACGTGAATTATTATTTTTAGAATTCGTAGCCTTTAGACTCCTACGATAAGCTCTGTACTCCTTCTCACCACCAATTAGAACTTTCTTTACACTAGACCCCTCTCTAACGGTTCGGTAATATCGCCGACCAGACGTATCACTCTCTCTTTTGTGCTGCTTGTAGACCATCAAGTAGAACAACCCTTTTTACAATCCTAAATAAGTCGTTTCTCTTTATAAACCTTTACCAAAAATTTACGAAAAATCACATTCTCCACTGGAAATAAAGCAAAAAACAGCGTCGGGAAATCAAATCGAAGAATTGTCCTTATCCAATTCATTCTTCAATAAATCATACAAACTTTTCTTTTCTCTAAACCCATTTTCAACCAAATCAATAATTTCTTCATCACTCATTGACTTATAATCAATCAATCTAACTGTATGAATCTCATTTTTCAATAGCCAACTCATTAATTTACTTTTAAAATTGTTACTTACAGAATTAGATTGCTTCAAAACAGAAATAATCTGATTACAAAGCTCTAAATCAGTTTTATTTTGTAGGTTAACTCTTTCATCACCATGCCCTCCGGGATGTTCCAAGTGCCAATCAAGTGCATCAGAAAGAATATCTTCAATTTTTATTTTATTTGGAGCCCATCCTAAATATTTTTTAGCTTTTTCATTAGAGGCCAATAGGTCTTGAGGATCTCCTGGCCTATCAGGTAAATGAATTATTTTACTTGAAGGTTTATTGCCAGTCTTAACATGAATTAATTCCAATATTTTTTCAGTCATTTCAAGGTTACTGTACATTTTACCTGCACCTAAATTAAAAGCTTCAAACAAACCTTTTGAAATAACTACCTCTTGCTTCTTCAACCAAATCAATGAAAGTACATGACCTTTAGCAAGATCAGAGATATGGACATAATCTCTCCTATGACTACCATCTCCAAATATTGTAATATCATTTCCCTCCAATCCAAACTTTATAAACTTAGGAATTATATGAGTCTCAGGTTCATGATCCTCACCACATCCACTAATTGCTCCAGCCGCATTAAAATATCTTAAAGCAACTGCTCTAAAACCATATTTATCTACAAATTCTTGCAAAAGATATTCCATCAAAAGCTTAGTTTCCCCATAAGGGCTTGTAGGCTTAAGCTCTGCAGTTTCATCAATAGGCACTACATTAGGAGTACCGTAAACTGCTGCAGAGGAAGAAAAAACAATGTTCTTCACATTAACTTCAAGCATAGCATCAAGTAAAATAAGCGTATTTATCACATTATTCTCAAAATATTTAGAGGGTTTATGTACAGATTCCCCTGCTTCAATATTAGCGGCAAAATGTATGACAGAATCAACCTTGTGCCGAAGTAAAGTTTCTTTTATCTTTTCTTTATCAGATAATTCTCCATGCACAAAAGCAATATTTTCAGGTAAAGAGCTCTTTTGACCCTTACTCAAATTATCATAAACAACAACCTCATAGCCATATCTAAGTAAATCTCTAACAGTTACACTGCCTATAAATCCAGCACCCCCAGTTACTAGTACTTTCATCTTTTTTTCAAGGTGAAAGATCAAAAATTTCTAATTTTTGAGCCTCATTTTCTCACCAGTAACAAGGGATCTTAAACTTAGTATTTATACTTAATTACACTAAAAAATAGCAATTTCACTCTCCCAATTCTTTAGGGAGGGTGGGAGGGTAAAGGCATTGAGAGTGAAATTAAAAAATCAATTCAAAAACTCATCACCCAATCTATCATTAATCTCTCCAGAAACACTCTCTAACATCTTCTTCTTAGTTACAACACTTCCACGCCATTGTTTATGACCCAAAACCCATCCCAACTTAACAAATGCAGTCTCTGGTAGCATGTCTCTCAGATACCCTACACCCAATTCATCTAATTTTCTACCAGGCGAATAAACAAAAGGATGCAATCTACCATACAATGTTTGAGGTGCAGCATAAACTAACAAACCCTTATCCATAACTTTCTTCAAAACAGGCAAACAATTATTTTTCCCAGCTGTAATTAAATGACCTAACCCACTAACCTCAACAATAATTCCCTTATATCCTTTTTTCTGATAGTGTTCAAAGATAGATGGATCTTGGCCAGGGTAAAATTTAACTAATGCAATCTTAGAATCAAAAACTGCATCAACTGTTACCTTACTTTTATTTCTCTTATTAAAGTCATCCCTAACATTTTCTATCTTTCCATCACTCCAAATCTTTGCAAAAGGTTCACAATTTATTGGCCTAAAAGTATCTCTCCTACTTGTATGCATTTTCCTACATTTATTCCCTTGCAATGCATAACAATAATCATCATTATTAGTTGCATGACCAACCAACATTACTTCAGCAATATCAGAAAGTGCTGCATGTGCACTACAAATTAGATTCATCTTACTATCACTACTCCCCCTATCAGAACTCCTCTGACTGTAAGTCAAAACAACAGGTTTATTCAACTTTCCTAACATAAAACTTAATGCGGCACCAGTATAATGTAAGAAATCAGTCCCGTGAGTAACAATTACACCCTTAACTTGAGGATCATTCAAAGATTTACCTATCAATTTAGCCAATTTAATCCAATCAATACTATCCATATTCTCACTAGCCTTCATAAACGGACTTTTAACTCTTACATCCGCAAAATCAAACACTTCAGGATAAGTAGAAAACAACTCATTACTATCTATCAACCATGTATTTCCACCAGTACTAGGATCCAACTTACTACTAATTGTACCCCCAGTCATATAAAAATCAATTATAGGCTTATCACCACTATTTTTTAACTTAGTTTCCTTCTTCTTAGCATCATTTCTTTCTATAACTTTAATCTCACTAATGTCTTCTTTCTTTAATCCAATATTATATCCAGTATCTAGTTTAAGCAGAACAACACCACGATCATGACTTTCTAAATATTTACCCTTTTCTACCCTATCATTAATCTTGATTTCAACAAGGTCTCCAGGCGAGAGTTTTGACATGGCGATCTTTTTCTTTTGAAATCCCATGTCAGGACTCGAGGAAGGTTTCTTAAATGGTTTTTTCATAGTTATCTTACAAATAATTTATATAAAAATTTAATGTTTCCTCCTCAACTTACTTACAAAAAAGCCTTCCATATCATTATCATGATGATAAATTCTCTTAACATCTTTCAAACTACTATCAAACTTTTCTTTTTTCCAACTTTTCAATCCTTTCCTTGTTTTCAACGGTAATTCAACAGGAATAACCTCAAAATCATGTTCATCAATAAAGTGTTGCACTACCATTTCATTTTCTTCTGGAGCATATGTACAAGTACTATAAACAATTTCCCCATTTTCAGCTAATAAATCTGCAACACTATCTAAAATTCTTTTTTGTTTTCTACCTAAACTTTTTAATAATCCTTCAGACCACTCCAAAAGTGTTCTTGGACTGCATCTTAAATTTCCCTCACCAGAGCAAGGAGCATCAACTAATATCTTATCAAACTTAATTCCCATTTTTTTCAACTTCTCACACAATTCAATACCATTATGTCTTGTCACAATAGCATTTGTAACACCACACCTTTCTAAATTACTAGCCAAAATCCTAATTCTACCTAAAGAAAGGTCATTCGCTATAATATTTCCAGTATTTCCCAAAATTGCTGCCGCCTGAGTAGTCTTACTTCCCGGTGCAGCACATAAATCTAACACCCTATCACCTTCCTTCAATCCCAAAGCAAGTATCGGCATCATACTAGTAATCTCTTGCACATAATAATAACCTAAAATATGTTCTTTGGTCTTTCCAATCTCACCAGGAAGCAACTCACTCCTAACTATCATTATCTCAGGGTATTCAGAAAAAGGCTGTTCAACATCCCATCCTTTAGCATTCAGCCTAGAAAGCAACTCATCAGGACTAATTTTAAGCGTATTACACCTAATCGCCTTATCAGGCTCACTCTTAGCACACTCAAAAAAGCTATCCACATCCTTCTTGTCCTTTAACTGCTCACTAATTCTATCAACAAATTTAGGTTTAGGATCATAAGTTCTACGTTTCATACTCAAAACAAGTTTCAAGAGGTTTTAACTGTTTGGATATCAAAAACACAATGGGCCATCACACACCTTGGGGTTTAATTCATTAGAGGCGCCGTGTTTAGGATCCAGAGGAATCCTCCACTAAACTGTGGAGTTATCTGATTCCTCAGATATCAGGTACAAATTATAAGTAATATTTCCACTAGGGATATGCTTATAAGGGAGGAAAACAAGAAAAAATATGACAAATTTAGAAATTTCTGACGATCAGCGGACAACTATTTATGGAGTTGCCGAATCATTAAGTTCTAACGGAGACATCTACTTTCCAGAGCATGTAAGGCCCGTAGCAAGAAACTGTAGGCTTTACGCAACACATCTTGCAACACAAGATCGAAGTATAGATCCAACAGTATGTGAACTTGGAGGATTATTACATGATATTGGATATTCTAGAGTCTTTGAATCTACTGAAAGTGACCACATTGCTAAAGGAGTACAAATGGCACCAGGAATCCTAGGACACATAGGAGTAACTGGAGAATATGCAGAGCAAATAACAGATGCTATTTGGACACACGATGGAAATCTAGATAGAAGTAGATATGGGAATCCAGCACCATTAAACAACAGAATTGTTAATGATATTGATGCTATGCAACTATTTGATTGGAATCTAGCGAGCCTAATGGACTTTTCTTTGAGATTACAGCCAGGAAGAGAACCTGATGCTGTAGCACAAGGGCTTCTAGAACATGTTCATCAAACAATGCCTTACATATCTCTAGACTTTTTCAAAGAATTGGCCAGACCAAAATATGAAGCAAGGGTAAAAGAGCTGGAGGCTTTCCTATGAACCTAGAAAACAAAACAATTGAAAAATACCTAAAAGAGAAATACAAAGGCAAAATCACAAGCATAGAAATAAAAATGCTTGGTTCAGGAGTCCTAGGCACGGGATATAGTTTAAAGTTCAAACTTAATGGAAAAGAACAAACACTAATCCTAAAATCCCTTTTCACAGAAAATTTAGGAATGGATCATTACTCAGACAGAGCAGGATCACTATTGGATGCGCATGATAATTACAATAAAATGAAAAATCATGTAAAATCTAAAGATGTCCTAGCACATAATGATGATAACACTCTAACATCTGTTGGGAAGGCAAAAGAGTTCTACATCTTAATGGAAGAAGCAAAAGGAGAAGATTTATTCAAAGATTTTGAAAAAATCAAAGAAACTAAACAGCTATCTGAAGAAACAAAAGAAAAAATAAAGAAAATTTCAGAATTCTTGGTTGAACTACACAAAAATAAGCATGAATCCATCCCATTATACAGAAGAAAGATAAGAGACACCCTGGGAAGTGGTGGGAGCCTAATAGGATTACTAGATATGCATCCAGATCTTGCTTTCAAACAATTTGAGGAAAAATGGATGCAAATAGCAAAATTATCAATAAACTTCTGGAGAAGATCCAGAAATCTAGACAAAAGGCTATGTGAAATACATGCAGACTACCACCCAGGGAATTTATGGTTTGATAACCAAAAGTTAACCATCTTAGACAGATCAAGAGGAAGATATGGGGAACCAGCAGATGACATAACTGCTTTCGCTATAAATCCTATAATGTATTCCTTAATGACTCATGGAAAATTCGAAGGCCCATTCAAAGAAATGTTTGATATTTTCTGGAACACATACTTCCAACAAACAAAGGACAAGGAAATGAGAAAAATCATGGCGCCATACATAGCATTCAGAGTCTCTGTAGTAACTAACCCTATTTTCTACAATGATGAAGCACTTGGAGGCAAAGAAAAAGCTACATACATAAGATCAAGAATGATAAACCTAGCACTAAACATCTTAAAAGACAATGAATTCAATCCAGAAAAAATCAATTTCTACTTAACTAATAATTTATAGTACCCACATAAACAACCAACCCAAAATAAAAAAGTTAAGAATTCTGGGAATAATTCCATAAATTATGAAATCACTAACCTTCATTTTAAACAAACCGCCTAAAATTGGAAAATAAGGTATAGGTGTAAGAGCCAAAACAGCCATCCCCCATTTGCCATGTTTCTTAAACCTTTGATGAGCATTATCATAATTTTCCTTACCTATTAATCTAACCGTAACCCTAACTCCTAATGTGACATCCTCCGTCCCCTAAAGGTGCTCCCTTGAAGCCCTCTCCACCACCG
>CAYFMD010000012.1:0-32279 GCA_964344105.1 Candidatus Woesearchaeota archaeon
TCAGGAGGATAAATCTACTAGATTATATAAATCTGACGTTAATTATATAGTATCGCACTGGAGAGGTAGGCCTGAGAGTGAAACTCAATTTAGGAAACAAGATTCTTATGGGCTTGCGGGAATGATTGATGGAATTGTTGAAGGTATTGATGGAAATACTCCTGTTGTTGAAAGCTTGGCTGTTTTACCAATATCAAATGATGGAAGTTATACAACTGAGTTTTTGCCGGAAATCAGAACAAGGGTTGGAGAACATAGAGATTATAAAATTTCAGTAATAATGGAGGATGGAATGAGTGTGTATAGTGCTTTAACTAAAGGACAAAATAGGCCCATTCATGATGTTAATGAGCATGAAACTACAAGTAGATGGCAAGCTGATATGGTTGCAGATCTGTCAGAGATGGAGAAGATGTTTTTGCCAGATTCTTCAGGACATATGATATTGATAGCTACTCCAGTTCAAGAAAAGCCTAGATTGGGGTATGGGGGAGATTTCGGACTTGGAAGCGGGTTTGGAAATGATTTTGGATATGGGGGAGGGATGAAAGGTTTTGGAGGTGGAGGAATGATGAGAGGGGGAGGAAGTATTGGAGGCGTTAGTATATCTTCTGGTACAAATACTGGAAGTGCTTCTATGTTTGATGGAGAGTTAGAATCTTCTTCTGCTGGGAAGCCAATAATTTTTCATACTAGATACTTAGGATTTAAAGCTGATCAAGTATCTAGATGGGGTGTTCCAGAGTTGGACAAGCTTTCTGATGCACTTGGTGCTTATGAGATTCAGCAAAATTAATTTTAGTAAGGCTTAAATACCCTCAAAATGTTTTATTTTTGTAAACGAGCTGGCGAGGTAGCTCTTCGCTGTTTGTTAGTGAGCTTTAGGCAGGCTTTAGGGGAGGCGTGATATCGGTGTTAAGGAGTCTTAATGCGGACGTTGATGTTTTGTCCTTTTTGATCTTGCTTTTCGCGAACCGGGTCAGACCTTGATCGGAGCAGCCCTAAACGTTAGTTAAGATGCTTGGAGGGTAGCAAGACTGAGGAAGTGTTGAGATAGCTTCTTGAGATTGGTTGAGCTAATCCCCGTGTTTACATTAGTTTTATATAGAGTTTTTCCTTTCACATAGTAAGAGGTTGAGAATGAATTTAAAAAATCAAAGATTTTTTAACTCTTCCGGATCACAGATCATGGAAGACAAAAAAGGACAATTCTATTTGATAGCAGCTGTGTTTATAGTGCTGATTATATTTGGATTTAATAGTATCAATAATTATGCTATCGTTAAACCTGAGCCTCGATCTATTACTGACATAAGTGAAGAACTTAATAGAGAGGCATATAGTTTGGTTGAGCATGGAGTTTTTAATGAGGCAGATATAGATGAATTAGTTGCTGATTTTGCTGGAGAAGATATTCCAGAATATATTTTGAAGAATGATGAAGATGCTGCTATGGTTTTTGTTTTTGGAGACAAAAATAGGTTAGATGCTATTTCTGTAAAGAATAGGGAGATTGGAGACATTACAATTGCAGGTACTCAGTTAACAGATTTTACTACTTTTGCTAGGAAAAAGGAAGATTTGCCCACTAGTGGCGGATTTGTTGAAGTTACTGTTTTGGAGAAAGATTATAAGTTTCAGTTGAAGGATAATGAAATGTTTTATTTTTTGATTGTTAAGGAGAGGGGAGAAGAGGTTTTTATTGAAAGGAATCAGGAGGATAAAAGTAATAAAGCTAAAAGGCCTGGTGGTGCTGGGAGAGTAAATATTCCAGGATTAGGAGGATGATGAAAAAAATTGGTCATAACAAAAAAGGAGTGAGTTTAATGATCTCATATGTGCTTTTGGTAGTTATAGCCATAGTTATGTCTGTTGTTGTTTTTAGTTACCTAAGATATGTGGCAAATGTTGAACCAGTCATTGATTGTAATGACGGTACTTCAATAATAGTAGAAGATTATGCCTGTGATCCAGATGTTGATGATAGAATACAATTAACTATGAGGAATAATGGGAGATTTAATGTTAAGGGGTTTGCCGCTACATTTGGAGGGAATTCTTTGCAAGAACCGACTAATAAACTAATTACTACAGATACAGATAGGTTGAATCCAATAGATGGTAGTTATCTTTTTGAGAATCCTTTGAAACCAGGAGAGTTGATTGATGTTAATTTTGGGATAAAAGAAGTTAAGGCTAATGGAAGTATAGGGGATGCAGCATTTAGTTTTTTGAAGAAGATAAAAGTTCAGCCATATATTTATGATGAGGAAGCTGATTTAGATGTTCCTTGTAGTAATGCTATAATTAGGCAAGATATTCAGAATTGTCAGATAAAAGAGTTTAGTTTGTTATTAAGACCAGTTGCAGAATATGATTTTGCTGGAGAATTACCGGCAGAAGATGATCCTAATTTTCAAACTGCTCTGGAGACGTTGTTAGAAGAAAGAGGCATTACTACCCCTGTTCCAAAACCAGGTATTCATTATGAATTTGAAGATAATTTGAGAACTAGTGTTGGTACTGCACATATCCAGCAATCCCTACCAAATGCAGGATTGGAAAAGTTTACAGAAGGGTATGTTGGTAGAGCCATTGATTATGATGGTAACTATAATTTAAGGACTAATAGGAACCTATTTAGAAAAGCTACTAGCGATGACTTCTTAACTGTTGGATTTTGGATTAAGAAAGATTCGCATGGTTCAGATCCTTTGGCTAAGAGAAGAGGAAGTGGCGCTGGTTTTGAGTTAGATCTTACGGATTCAAGAATAAATGCTCAGACGGCTCTTCCAGCTAATCTTGCTGTTTGTGATACTCAACTACCTAATCAGTGGAGCCATGTAACTGCAACATTCTCAAGAACAACTACTGAGATTGGAAAGATAAAAATATACATTAATGGAGAACTTTGTATTGAAGAGAATTCAGGTACTGAAAGCCTTAGAAGTTCTACTCATTTCTTTTTAGGTAAAAATGGTTTTGTAGGTCAAATAGATGAGTTTAAGGTTTGGAAACAAGAATTGACTGTTGAGGAAGTTGCATCTCTGTATTCTAGTTATATCAATAATTAGTAAGGTATATAAATAAAAAATGAATGTAATGTATATGAAAGATAAAAGAGGGTTGAGTCCGATAGTGGCTACGAGTATTTTGATTGTGATAGTTATTATTTTGGCTATAATTATATTGTTGTGGGCCAGAGGATTTGTTGATGAGGCGGTTATTAAAGAGATTGCAGGGAGTGAGAAGAGAGCTGAAGATTTCTGTAGAGAGATTAAGATGAGAGGGATAGTTAATGATGATGATACCTTTGGTTTTGAGAATTCTGGAACAATTCCTATTTTTGCATATAAGGTGCAGACAGAGATTGGAGGAAATGTTGATGTTGTTAAGGTAGATAACAATAATGGAGGAAGCGTTAATCCAGGATTTAGCGTTATCGTGCAATATTCTAGTGTTAGACCATACTCTGAATATGAAACTGTTAGAATCATTCCAATATTACTAGGTAAAACGGAGGGTAGTACTCAGGAATTTGAATGTCCTGAGATTAACGGCATACTAATATAAGATGGAGAAAAAAGCTCAAAGTCAAATAGTTACAGCAGTTTTATTGATATTAGTTGTTATTGCCTTGGCAGTTATAATTTTGAATTTTAGTACTAATTTTGTTCAAGATAGTTTGGGAGGAACAGGATGTTTTGAGCTATTGCAAAGAGAAGGAGTTAAGTTTGGAAGCGATACTTATACTTGCTTTGATCCCAAAACAGCAAGCTTAGATGATGGAGAGGTTAGCCTACAAGTTAAAATTGGAGATGTTAACGAGACTATTTCAGGATTTGTTGTTGAGTTAGGAGGAGCTTCTACTAACTCTTTTGAGATTAAGGAAGGCGTTACTTTTAGCGAGGTTAGAATGTCTGATGGAAATTATGATGAGGCTTTGTCTTTACCTCCTGCCAGAAATTCAGCTAGAACATATGTAATAAAAAATGATCCTGCCCCTGATGTTGTTAGACTTTATCCAATACTATCTGACGGGGAAGTTTGTGATGCTAGTGATGTTATAGAGAACATTCCTGCTTGTTAGTTTAAGCTATAAATATTTCTCTTTTTATAGGATTTTTGAAACATTGTTTTAAGTAATCTCTAGGAGATGTGGGCCCATAATCTGTTGAATGAAGATTACTAAGAGGATTATCTCCCTTAATTAATTCTCTTGCTCTTTCTATGTTAAGATAAGTTTCTGGGAAAAGATCTGCCCCCCAACACCATCCAGGATTTTGGTATCTCCAAATAGAGCCTCTTCTAATCTGAATATCATTTCTTTGCATTCCTTTTTCTAATTGATCCGAAGTTGGATCTGCGATAACAGTTACTTGTCTCCTACCTACTAAGAATGGATAAATAGCATATCCATGATCGCGGGAATGATTGTATGCGTATGCTGCGTTTGTAAATCCATGTGAAAAACTTGAAAATACAAGATTTCTTGAAGACATCCCGCAACAGTTTCTTGGGAAGGAATCCTTGAAATCTCTTTTACTACCAATAATATAATGGAAGTGCATCATCTGATAAATTTGTAATATTGTTTCTCCCAATTCGGTATCATCTGCTAACATTAGTGAGTGGGGTTCATCAATCCCACATCTTTCGAATAAGCTTCTTGCAACTCCTTTAAATTCATCCCCATTATCTCCATCATAAATAAGAGGTACAAATTCTAGTGCAGTGGATTCATCATATCCTGATAGATCTCCTAATCTTGCAAGATCTACTCTTCTATTATTTTCCTTCATTCTAAGTTCAAGATCCCTAGTGGTTAGACTAAATTGTACCAAATTAGAAGGTATTGTCAAACTATAGTCAAGATCAATGAATCTACTTTCTGTTCTTGCTTCTGCTGCTATCATTTTTCATAGAACAAGTCATTGGTTTAAAAATCTACCTAATCATTTAAATAATATCTCCTGCTTTATACACTATGAAAAGAGAGAAATTAGGTCAAATCTGGATTGAAACTGCGATTTATACTTTGATAGGATTGACTATAATTGGGATTGTTCTTTCTATTGCTACGCCCCAGATTGAGAAAGCTAAGGAGAGAAGTATAATAAGCCAGACTGCTGATGCCCTGATTGAGTTGAATAATGAAATTCAGAAAGTTGAGCAATCGGCAGGTAGTGTAAAGATTATTACTTTTAAGATTACTAAGGGAAAGTTAGAGATAGATCCGGAGAATAATAGAACACTCTATACTTTAGAAGATACTAACTTAGAATTTAGTGAGGAAGGTGAGAAGGTTAAGGAAGGGGATTTGTATGTTATTACCAATAAATCAGGTAGAAGATTTGATGTTAGTTTGGAGTTGTTGCATGAGGGAGTTAATATTACTTTTAATAATAAGAAGGCTTTGAAGACATTGCATGCAGCTAGTGCTCCATATAAGCTTAGATTGGAGAATGTTGGAGATAACGAGTTTGGTGAGCCAGTTCATATAGACTTTAGTCTAGCTTGATTTGATTAGTTTTAAATAGTCTTTTAGTTATTTATAATAGAGAGAGTGATGCGAATGGTTGCCCCTATAAAAATTAATTTGAATCCAAATATTCCTCCATTACCTAGAGTAGAGGATAAGACTAAAATAAATGTGAGATACGTTCTTATTAGTCCTTATGTTAGTGTGCATATTTATTGGAGTAAGGAGCATGGAGAGTTGATTTATGAGATTGAGGAGCCTGCATTGGATGATAATGAGAAGAAGCTTTTAGAGAATTTGGAAAGGAGTTTAGAACAGTTCATAAATGTGGATGTTGTTGTTGAGAAAAATACGGAATCTATGATTGAGTATATTGATAAGACAAGTAGGTTGTTGATTGATGAACTAGGGTTGGATATTAGTGAGCAGAGTTATAGAAAGATATTTTATTTCTTGTTTAGAAATTTTGCAGGACTTAATGAAATGGAGCCAATTATTAAAGATTATTTTATAGAGGATATTGAGTGTAATGGAATTGATACTCCCGTTTATGTTATTCACAGACTTTATAGGAATATGAGGACGAATGTTGTCTATAGAAATATAGATGATTTGGGGAGTTTTGTTGAGAAATTGGCTCAAAGATGTGGGAAGTATGTTTCTTATGCGAGTCCAATTTTGGATGGTAGTTTACCTGATGGTTCTAGAGTTAATGCTACTTACACCAAAGATATTAGTTCTAGAGGTCCAACTTTTACAATAAGAAAGTTTACAAAGATTCCTTGGACACCTGTTCAGTTGCTTAATATGGGTAGTTTGAGTCCTGAGATGATGGCTTATTTTTGGATATTATTGGAGCATAAGGCCAACATATTGATTTCAGGAGGAACTGCAAGCGGTAAGACTACTTTGTTGAATGCTATTGCATTTTTTATTCCACCAGAAGCAAGAGTTGTTAGTATTGAAGATACTAAAGAATTGAATCTGCCTCGAGAGAATTGGTTGCCTAGTGTTACGAGGTCTAGTTTTGGTTCTCAGAAGATTGGAGAAGTTGATTTGTTTAGTTTATTGAAGAGTAGTTTTAGACAGAATCCAGATTATGTTATAGTTGGAGAGGTTAGAGGTAAGGAGGCTTTTGTATTGTTCCAGGGAATGGCTTCAGGACACTCATCCATAGGAACTGTGCATGCAGATTCTGTTGATACATTGATTAAGAGATTAGAGACCCCTCCAATTAGCTTAAGCCCTACTCTAATTAACATATTAGATTCTGTAGCGATTATGACGCATGCAGTTATCAATAAACAGGAGACCAGAAAGTTGAGAGAGATAGTAGAGATTGTTAATGTGGATCCCAAAGGGGTTGCTTTGACTAATACTCCGTTTGTTTGGAATGCTGGCGAGAATGCATTCTATTTTAAGAAAGATAGCAAGGTTTTTCAGAAGATAAGTAAGAAATTTGGTACAACATTAGAAGAGTTAAATAATGAACTACAAGTTAGAGCAAGATTGTTGTATGAAATGCAGAGGAGAAAGATATTTGACTTCACTCAGAACCAGAAGATAATTAATCAGTATCATAAGAATCCAGAGGCTGTATTGCAAGCTTTTGGTATTAGTCCTATTCAGAATAATAGAAAGTAGTTTTTGTAAATTTAAAAAAATAAGTAATTTTAAACTGGAGGTGTTGATCCAGCATTAGGGTCTGGATAACAGTATCCCATCGTAGGTTCACAAAGATATCCTGAACCATATAATGTTACGCAATCAGGATCTGAAGTACATTCTCCAGATGGTTGAACAGGAGGAGTTGAACCGCCAGTAGTCTCAGGCATACATGTTCCAGCAGAACATTCTTCACCTGCAGGGCAAGTATCTGGTGTTGAAGAATCACAATCATTATCTACTGAATCTCCACACATCTCATAATTTCCTGGATAAACATTAGGATCATTGTCATCACAATCATTAGCAGAATTACTTCCATCAAAATCATTATCTTCCTCTGTACAATAACTGTATCCTGCAGATTCTTCACAAACATAACCTGCTCCATACAATGAAGTACAATCAGAATCTACAGTACACTCTCCATCAATAACATTTCCAGTTGGAGTTAAAGAACCTCCGACCATGAAACCTATAATTAATCCTAAAATAAATCCTATAAGAAAACCTTTTCCAATCCCTGAATGAGACATAGATTTTTTACCTTTCCCCTTTTTCATATGATTAATAGGTCATTTGACTATATAAAGGTTACTTAAATCCATTGAATCTAATTAGCGTTCCAGATCTATCGTCAGTGTAATGAGGAGATAATCTTCCATTTGCAGTAAATGCAGATACCTCGTCTTCTAAGGCTTCATAAATCGTCCTTAAAGGTTCTCTTCGATTATTTCTTAATAATCTTTTTAATCTACTTTTTCCGTATTGTTCTCTACTTGCATCCTTTGCCTCGTCATATCCGTCAGTTGCCATCATGATTAAATCTCCAGGACTTAGAATTTTTTTATGTGTAGAATAAGAATCGCTCATAAATCCAATAGGCAAATCTCCTGATAGCTCATCTATCCTTCCATTAGCTCTTATTATAAATGCTTCACAACCCCCTGCTGCATAACTGACTAGGCCCTTTGAGCCAGTACTGTTAGTTCTAGTCCTTAAGGCCATATACATAGTCATTCCGAATTTAACATTTTCTATTACTGCATTCTTTGCAAGATGATTTATCTTATCTAGTTGAGCACTAGGATCATGAAATCCATCTAATTCAAAATTTCTTTGTCTTTGCCTTATATCATAATTCAATCTTGCAGTTTTTAGTCCGTGATGCACTATGTCCCCTAAGATGTATTCGGCCTCATTATCTCCGCATAGATATCCGTCGACTATATCCCCTCCAAAAGGATGGTCTAGCTGGCCCATGAAGCTTAGTGCCTCCCATCCATCTCTTACGGGAGGTTCTATGTATCCATGAGGGACTGCAAACATTTCTGCAAGTACTTTTCTCTCTCCTTGATTTTTTATCGCATCTATTTCATAAAGTCTTCTTTGAGTTGCTTCTAAGAATTTTGCTACCCTTTCTGGATCATTTTCATTGAATCTCACATTTTCTCTTGAAACTACTCCTGCAGTAGGATCTAGAGGGTTAATTATTATTCCAGATAGATACTCATTAGTATTATCCTGATTAAATCTTAATCTAAAATCGACAGCCCCGGTTATAGATTGCCTTCCTAGGCTCATTACATCAAGTATTTGATCTAATCCCCTTGTTTCGAAACTATGAGCCGAATCGTTTAGAGTACTAGGAGTATGAAATCTCATTGGAATTTCATAACTCTCAGATAATGGGCTTCCTAAGAATGAATCCATTGGAAGTTCCATAGGATCTAATAATCCTCCTGAAGGGAAAATAGAATATGAGACAAATTTATCTCCAATTGGAAGAAAAATTGCTCCAGCTTCGGCTGGAAATTCAGATTTGATTCTTTCTTCTAATTCATCTAAAGTAGCCCTTTGTGCTTGAATTAATCTTTCAGCATCACTACTATCCCATCCAGCAGGATCGTGTAATAATCTTGTTAGCATGTTCTAATATTAGTAGTTACTCAAGAATAGTTAATCTTTTAAATCTAATGGTGATAGAGTATCTATGGGTTTGTTGGAAAGATTAAGAGAGCTAGAATCACCCTCTCAGTTCTATGGAAGAGAAGAAGAATTGGGTATGTTTGAATCCTATCTTGGAGGAGATGGAAGATTATTAGTTGTTAAGGGAGACCCTGGAATGGGTAAAACCACACTTACTAGACAGGCTATAACTAATTATGCTAGCGATCATAGAGTTGTTGAATTTGAGATGGAGAATGCCAATGCTATGCTTCCTGGAAGTATTTTTACAGGTATTGTGATGAATCTTCTTGGTAATCCAGGTAGTTATGAAGAAGTTAGACAAGGGTTAAGGAGATGGTATGGGGAAGAAGATGAAGACCATCAAACAGAGTTATTGGTCTCTGCTCTACATAGCTATCACAATCTTTCAGGATATGGAGGAGGAGATTTTTCAGGTAGAAGGCAGGAAGAAGGATTGGATGATGCTTTGGTGCATTTTTTTAGTAATGGTGCCTATGAAAATCCTGTAACAATTCAACTTTCCAATTATGAAAGAAGACATTTGGGTGAAAATCCTAGAACAGACAATACTGTAACAAGAATTGCAGAAGCTGTAAAAGATAAGCCACTTCGTATAATATTAGAAACTAGGGATGATTTGACAATAGGGCAGAGGATGGATTTAGGTCCCGTTGGCCTAGATCATTTATCTCAGAATTATTCTGATGTAAGAGGAACTGCTATTGGAGAGAATGTAGACAGGATTAGAAGAATTACGGGAGATCATCCTTATGCAAATGCATTATACCCTCATTTTGAATCGGGAATTGGTTCATTGAATGATGGAGCAAGATTAGAGGAAATACTTGATGTTGCTATAAGGGGTATATCTGATACGCAAAGAGATGTTTTGAGGTTTATTGCCCTTTCAGAAGGGCCAATTTCTGCAGAAAATCTTGTTGAAGCTAATAGGGAATTGGGATGGGATTTAGAGACAGATGTAAGAAGTTTAATTGATAATAGATTAGTTGCAGTTACTAAAAGGGATGGGGAGACGTATTTGGATGTTAGAAATCCAAGATTGGGTGAGAGGACAATTAGTAGTTTAAACAGTGATCCAGACACATTAATAGAAATGCATGGGATACACTATAGAATAAGTGATAATGATAATGATAGATTTGTTCATGCTGCTGCAGCTGGAATGGATGAAGAAACTTATGACGTTACGAGATCTATCTTGGATAGAGTTCCTCTAACAGACGCTGCATATTTAACAGAAACAGCAGTTAGAGTTTTAGATGATGCAAATGATGTTGAGTATAATGTTGCTAGAGCTAAGAAAGCTGTTGAAATGTTATATGAAACAGGTAGGAAGAGATTATGGTTGGGAGAATACGCTATTCCAAATGTGCACAGCCAGATTAGATTGAGAAGAGATAGAATTATTAAAGCGGATGAAGATAGTGAGAGAGATGCTGATTTATTATGGAGAGAGGCTACTTTTGGATTTTTACCTGCTTTGGCCGTAATGGATTATGCTGCTGCTGCAGGATATCATGGGCTTTTTGTAAGAGCTGCTGGATTGAATGATAATTATTTACCTTTTGCCACCCATCTAGAAACACACATATTCAAGGATAGGGCTTGTTTTGATCCTAATATTGATGATAATGAAAGGAAGAGGCTTTTAGATGGAGTTAATAGAATTTTAACACACCAGTTATCAACAGATGATAATTTGGGAGATACTGATAAAAACCATTTAGCATTTAGTTTGGCAGAAAGAGCTTTATTCTATGAGGATCATAATAGGGGATTGTTGTTGGAGAGGGCTGCTATGCTTACGGATCAAACATTTGATCCTGAGGAAGTCCCGTGGCAATTAGCTGATTCATATGATACAAGAGGTTTGATTAAGATTTTAAGAGGAGATGTTGAAGGCGCAGTTGAAGATTTGGAAGAATCTAGAAGATTAAGTACAATCTATGGTGGAAGTAGAAAGACCAGAGTAGAAGGTTTGACTGCTGCAAGGATTGTTGCTCAGCAGGGAGATAATAGATTGGGAAGTGTAGAAGAGATAGATGAACAGATTGCAAGATTAATTGGAGAATCTGGTTCAGAGGTTTATTTTAATTTTCCTCACTTGATCAAAACTAGATCTAGGCTTTTGGGACTTGAGTAACTTTAATAAACGTTGTTGGTTTATTCCTATAATGGGAAAAGAGGGCGAATTACAAGATACACAAGAATTGCAAGTTATAGCTCAGTTGATTGATAGTATGGATGTTATTGTTGGTAAGTTGGAAAGGGCTTATTCTGATAAAAATGGTGAAGAGTTTAAGACTGCTAAGTCGGAAATTTTGAAGTCTCAGAAGAAGATTGATGATATGTTGAATAATAGGGGTGTGAAGGATGATTCTTAGTAATTTATTATTAACCTATAAAATTATGGAGATTAACACTAATGAGGAGTCGTTTAAGTCATTGAGATACCAAAAAAATTTACAGGGAGGAGAGAAAAATGAGTGACGAACTTCGAGAAAATCTTCGGCAGATGAAAGAAATTGTTAGAGAGATACATAGTTTTTCTCAGCAATATGAGGCTATTGGTAATTTTGAGTATAGTAGTAATATAGAGGTTGATAGGAGAGAGAAGGCATTGTTGAAAGAAGTTATTGCCTTTTTGACAAATCAGTTAAAGATTTTGAATGAATCTTTGCCTGGATTGATTGATAGAGTTGGATTGTATAAAGGATTGTCAACTAAGGAAGAGACTAAGAAGAGCGGTGGTCAAGATCTTACTAAGATAAGATATCAGGCTGAAGATGGAAAGGATGTTAGTTTGGTAATTAGTGGAAAGGATAGGAGTAGATTTTTAGATAATTTAAGCAGGAGTAGATTGTCTATTCAGAAACTTAAAACTAATTATGCTGTTCAGAAAGATCCGGTTATTTATAGAAAGCCTAGTAGCTATGCGAAAATTTCTAATAGGTTTTTTAGAAAATTTTCTAATGAGCTAATTGCTTTAGGTTATTTCAATAAGTTGAACAGATATTTGAGGAAGATAAATTCTAGGTATGTTATTGGGAGTTATGTTTCTATGATGTTCTTTTCTACTCTTTTAGTATTATTGGGGAGTGTACTTGCATTTGTTTTCTTGATGTTTTTCAATGTTAGTTTCTTGTTTCCATTTATCACGGCGGCTTCTGATCCAATATATGTTAGGATGGTTAGTTATTCTTGGATTGTTATAGTATTTCCATTGATAACCTTATTTTTGTTTTACATTTTTCCTTCTAGTGAGGCTAAGAATTTGGGTAAGAGGATTGATCAGGAGTTGCCTTTTGTAACGATACATATGTCAGCTATTGCAAGTTCAGGAGTTGAGCCAGTTAGTATCTTCAAGATTATTTTGAAAGGTGATGATTATAAGTATACAAACATCGAGTTCAAGAAATTGATGAATCTTATTAATTTCCATGGAGAGAGTATTGCAAATGCTTTAAGGAAGATTTCTATGAGTACACCCTCCCAGAAGCTTAAGGGATTGTTGAACGGACTCTCGGTTACAATAACATCTGGAGGACAGTTGAGTGAGTTTTTGAATCAGCATGCAGAGACTATGTTGTTTGATTATAGATTGGATAGAGAGAAAAATAATAAGATTTCAGAGACTTTCATGGATATTTACATAAGTATTGCGATTGCTGCACCAATGATTTTATTGATGATTTTTGTTATAATAGGTAGTACGGGTTTGATAGGGAATTTGTTTAATTTGAGTACTGATGCGCTTAGCATATTGTTGATAATGAGTATTGTTTTACTAAATGTCGTTTTCTTGATCTTTTTGAAGATTAAGCAGCCTGCCCTGTAAGATGGAATTTAAGATATTGGTAAGTGATGAGTATGATGGTGATAAAGAGAGTTTATTGATTAGAAATACTATGAAATATAAGATTATTGGGATATACTAAAATGGAAAAGATAAAAGAGATTAAAGGTATGAGAAAGAAGAAGTTGAAGATATTCAATTTTGAGTTGAATAAATCCCAGATAATTGGATTGATAATAGCATTTGCCATAGTTTTGATTGATGTGATTTTTTTGAGAGGAACTAATTTGTTTTATTTTGTTGGAGGAATTGCATTTGTTATTGGGGGCTTTCCATTCTTTTTGTACTTGATTTTTGAGAACAATAGAACTAGAGAGAAAGAGACTATGTTCTTAGAGTTCTCTAGGAATTTAGTTGAGAATGTTAGATCGGGAACTCCAATTAGTAAGGCTATAATGAATGTTAGGAAGAAAGACTTTGGTGCTTTGAATCCTCATATTTCTAAGTTGTCTAATCAAATAGCTATTGGAATTCCAATACAGACAGCTTTTGAGACGTTTGCTAGAGATCTTAATAGTCCAACAATTAGTAGGGCCATTACAATTATTAGTGAGTCAGAGAAGGCTGGTGGTCAGATAGAAAATATTTTGGATTCAGTGGTTAGTTCAGTTAGCCAGATTGAGAAGTTAAGGAAGGAAAGAAGAAGTGCTATTTACAATTTAGTTGTTCAAGGTTACATTATCTTCTTAATTTTCATAGTGATTATTTTGATAATGGAGTTTAAGATCTTGCCAATTGCTACTGGATTGACAGATACTCTTGGAGGTGTTGATGGGAATCAAGTAGTTGGAGAATTAGGGGGAGTTTTAGGTGGTGCAGGAAGTGTAGCTAGTCCTGAACAGCTTACTAGACCTTTCTTGTGGTTTATAGTCATACAAGGATTCTTTACAGGATTGGTTATTGGGAAGTTATCCGAAGGGAAGATAAAGCCAGGATTGAAACATAGTTTTATTTTGGTTGTCATGGCTGTTTTAATTAATACTGGTGCAAAGGTGTTGATTAGAGGGGCTTTGGGGGCTGGATGATATAGCAATATTTATATATGAAATGTTTGTGAATTTTTAATGGCAGAGATAGAATTACTAGAAAAGATAAGCGCTTATTCTCCGAATTTTGTTGCTAGGATGATTCCTGAGTATTCTACAATGAGATGTTATTTGTTTGGAGGATATGAAAGTGCTTTCGGAGATGACCCTCAGGCAGCCTTTGATCACGCTCAAGAAGTCCTAGCAAGTAATGCCACATTAAAGTTAGCACCTAAGCAGTATATGATACCATTGATTTGGGCAGATGGGACAAATAGGATGGTAGATTATTTTATGTATTCGGATTTGAAAACGCATAGGGGCGCTGGAAATGATTGGAGAGCAGGTAATCCTGATGAAAATTTATTAGTTACCAAAAATGGTAGGATTGATGCGCCAGGGGCTTGCGGAGATGGACTATATATTAGATTAGCTGAGGAAGATTTTAGAAGGACTACAGATGATTGGTTGGATTTTATGGGTAGAATGGCTCCATTAGATTTAATGAGGCTTAGAACCAGGGATTGATCTGGAGATATTTTATGGAATTATTAGAGAAGTTTGAAGATCACGAATTTGCACCGAGTTTTGTAGCTAGGGGAAGTTGTCCAGAGTTAGGATTGAGAATTTATGTTCATAAGGCTGATTTAAGGCATGCTTATAGCGATGATCCTCAGAATGCAGTAGATCATGTTCAAGAAATGTATGATCATTGGAATGAATTTAGGGATGTAAGCCATGAATATGGTATTGCTTTTGCTAGAGGCTTTGGTGTGAAGAGAATTGTAAATTTTTATTTATATTCTGGAGTTGATGTGGGAAGTAATCCTTCCAAATGGAGAGATGCAAATCCTAAAGAGAGTCACATTATGCTTTTGAGAGAGGGAAAGGTTAGAGATCCAGAAAGCTATGAAGATAACCAAATAATTTTGGGTGCAGAAGGATTTTATAGAAGAACTACACCTCACTTGGATTTTTTTATGAGTCAACCCCCCATTTTGGGAGACGTTGGGTTAAGAGTTATTCGATAACTGTTCCCACAAAATGTTTTTTGTTTAGAAGTTTATCTAGATTCCTTGGATCATCTCCTACGATGAAGGTTCTAATATTATATTTGTTGATTATCTTTGCTGCGGTTTGATCTAAAACAAAGTGTTGTCCGGGATGGAAGATAAGTTTGTTGGCCATCTTTAAGAAATCTTTATGAGAGATTTCTGGGATGAACTTTGCGGATTTATGTGTTTTTGGATTTTTATCGTACAAACCTTCAATGTTAGTTAGATTGATGAAATCTGATCTGAATAATCGCGCTAGTTTTGCAGCCGTTGAATCAGAAGTTTGTTTGTCTTCATATCTTAGAGCGCCGCAGAAGACTATGTTGTGTTTAGCTAATAGGTTTCTTACTTCTTTCATATCGTGAGGGATTCCTTGATTGGCATCTCTTCCAAAAAAGTATGTCATGAATCTTGCATTTGTTCTTGTTGCAGAGATTCCCAGTAAGCTTTGGAAATAATTTTTCTTTTTTATCTTCTGTCTTTCTAAGCCTTTGATATAAGTTCTTGCTACAGATCCTCCACCGCAGACTACTACAAATTTGTATTTTCTTGTATTTTTTAGCAAGACCTTTTTGAATAATTCTAGGAATTTAACGTTGATTGAATCTGGAACTATTAGAGATCCTCCTAGACTTAGAACTATCACCTTCTTCATAATAGAAGAAGAGGTTTTGTTTATTTAAATGTTATTTAAGATAGTTTTATAAGTGCGAAGGGTGAGGATAAATTAATGGAAAGAATGGATCTAGCCAGTTTGATTAGAGAATTGGAGGGCATAGATCAAGGAACGCTCATTGCAATAAATGACTCATTAGGATTTTATCATGGTCACTTGTATGTTCCCCCGCAGCCTGAAATGCGGATAGGTGGAGACAACACAGATAAGTTATTGTTAAACCCGGTTGAATTAAGAGGATCCACTCAGTTCCCCAAATCCCATTTATTCTATGCTATGAGGAGTTCTGGAGAGTTGTGTTGCATACCAGATACAGCATTCCCTATACCAGTTCCCCTGGTAGGAATTTTACCTTTAGAAACTGAGACTGCTTATGGCATGATTATTGAGGATCCCACCCCTCCAGGAGTTTATGCATTATCTAGAACTGCTGAAGACATAATTGCTCAATTTGAAGCTTTCAATGTTCCTCCAGGATATGAGCCAGTTGTCTATGCAATGGAAAATGCATTTTTGCCTGCGAGTTCTTATGGTGGAGGGCATGATGAATCAGATGAGGGAGATGGTCCGAAAGACATATTACGATTCCCTGGTTAAATAGTAAAAAGATGATTGTCCGTAACTTTATAGACCTTTAATCTGGCTCCGGCATCTAGCCAGCCATGTGCGTAGTTTAAAGCTCCGTATGCTAGAACATACTCGCCTTTCTTTTGGAAATGCTGGCTGTCTGAAAGATATGCTTCTACCATTGTGAATATTTCTTTTGCTTGTTTGGCTTTTGATTTTACTACAGCCTTCTTGGCTATCTTTAGAGCCTTGCTAGAAAGCTTGTAATACTTCCCTAATTTTTGTTTTGTTACTTTGTTGTTTATCATTTTGTATCGCTATTATTCTATCGTTTATATCTTTTAAATACGTTTTCTAAAATGAAGTTTTTGAAAGCGAGTTTGTAATGTTTTATTTTAGATTACCTAAATCGTTTAAATACTCAAAGTTTTGATTCGATTAGAAAAAGAGGATTGGGAGAACCTGGTTCTCCCTCCTTTTTTACATCCCACTAATTAGATCATAAGGATTTCTTTTGTTGATTATGAATCTAGATCCGGCATATTCGGAGATTACTGCTGAGATCATTAGCTGATCTACAGATGTTTTTAAGATCCCTCCAACTATTGGAATTCTGGCGTAATCTGAGAAGTAAGTGATTACATTTTTGATTTCTGCTTCGTTCAATTTTAGTTTTGTTACGTTTACTTTGTTTCTTACTTTAACTAGAACGTTCCTTCCAGGTCCAGGGCATTCGATCATTTGCACATTTTTATCATCAATTAACTTGTTGATTTCAACCATTAACTTATCTGCAGATCTTACTTCACCTGTTGTTAGATTATGTTGCATTTGAGGAGTCATTATTGGCCTTGGAGTTTTAGCAATTTTCTTTGGAACAGATTTTAGATGAAAAGTTGGTTTGATAGGAGTTGAGTAGCTTGATTTTTGCATTTTCTTTTCTACAGGTTTTTCAAAAATTACTGACTTCCCCACTGGAGTTAGATCAGGTTCAGGTTCTGGCAGAATTTTTCTTTTCAGTCTTTCAACCTTGATTAATTTCTTTAGACGTTCATCTTCTGTCGAATGTAGTACTATGTTTCCTACAAATTCTATTAGAAATCTTATTCTTTGTTCGTGTGAAAGTTGTTTAAGAGACATTATTACCTCGGAAGAGGTCTAGGCATTCGATTAGCTGACTGAGGAGGTCTTTGCATTGGAGGCATTCCACCAGTTCTGTTTCTAATACGCTCTTCCATCATCATTATACCCTTAGAAATGGTTTTATTCTGGTCCATTAGACTATCTAGCTTCTTTAAGAATTCTTGATCAACCCCTGCAGGAGCTTGTATAGGTTTATCTGCGAAGCTCTTTGCTGAAAGCTCAAATAATTGTAGTAATCTAGAGATGTTTCCAGATAGATCTTCGAATTTAACTGCTAGATTAGTAAGTACTTTCTGTAATTCTACAAAGTTTTCTAGTAATGCTTCGTCTACATTAGTTTTTTTCACTTCTTTTTTTGGCATGGTTAGTAGAGGATTAGATTGTTTATAAAGATTTCTGGAAATCTTTATCCCTTAAACTCTTAGTTCCAATCTTTTAAGGGCTATTGCTTGTCTTAATAGGGTTTCTAGTTCCCACTTTAATTCTACTCTTTCTGGCCTATCAAAAGTACCACGATAAAAGACATAAAGGGCACTATAATATTCATGGCCTAATTTTAAAGCGTCATATATTTTCCCTTGATTTAGGGCTAAGAAGTAATTACTTTCTTTGGCTCAAAGGCTAAGGTTTACCTTAATCATAAAGTTTTGTATTTAGACCTGTATTTAGGGTATTCTATTAGTACACTATGAGTTGTTTATAATCACTAATAATTTATGAGAAATAGATTTTATATTGCAATTATGTATATAAACTAGTTTTATATATCTTATCCATGGCTGATGATTTTGTAGTGCTTGCTGCTTCTACTCCAATAGAGGGTATACCTAGAGATGATTTTTACAAAGCAGTTGGAAGGAAAATTTCTGAGAAGGGTTTGGAATTAAGATACTCTTCGGCTAGGCCAAAAATGTATGAAACTCTGTCTGCTAGGTTAGTTTTGGGAGATTTAGGAGCGCTTGATGATCCTACCAAGAGATATCTCTTACATTCTGCTGATTTAGACGCTCCCATAGATTCATTCTATGTTAAAGATAGATATGAAACAGATGAGGATTTAACAGAAATTGTTGGTAAACCTCTTATAATAATGGATTACTCTGGAGATCCTATGGGGGTTGTCAACAGGGTATTTGCATATTTAAATGAAGTAGATGAAAATTCCTTTGCGAATAGTGATGATGAATCTGTTTATACTAGTGGTCAAGTTGCAAAGATTGCTGGCGTTGCTTCAAGGACCGTACAGAAATGGATTGATAATAAAAAGGATGTAATGGGAGAACATAAATTGAAGGGAGATAGATTACCAGGATCTCTAGACAGAAGAGTGTCGCATGCAAGTCTTGTTGACTTTTTTACGCATCATGGGATGATTGATTATCTAGATGAACCTGTGTATTCTACTGGAGAGGTAGCCGAAAAGATGAAAGTGGCCTCTAGAACTGTTGGCATGTGGTTTGATAATCCTGATAATAAATTTGGAGATGATAATCTTAAGGGATATGTATTGCCTGGTAGCAAAGATAGGAGAATTCCTAAAAGTTGCCTCGCAAACTTTGTAAAAACTCATTTTCCAAATAGAGAGTAGTTTATTAGTTTACCAATTAATATTTATACTTCATTTAATGTCCTAAGAGATGGTAAGTATGTTTGAGGCAGTTGTCTTGAGTATTATACAAGGGATTACTGAATGGTTTCCAGTAAGTAGTTCTGGACATCTTGCTTTGGCTCAGAATTTTTTTGGGGTTAGTAATCTGAGCTATGCTGTATTTTTGCATTTTGCAGGGATTTTTGCTGTGCTTTTTGTGTTTAAACGTGATGTATTGAAGTTATTGAGTTTTAATAGAGAAAGTTTGAAGTACGTAGGTTTGTTGGTTATTGGATTGATTCCTGCCGCCCTTGTTGGATTCTTTTTGGCTGATTGGATTGAGAGTTTGTTTTCTAATATTAAATTTTTAGGAGCCTTTTTTATTGTCTCTGGTTTGATTATTTATAGTACTAAATTTAGTGTTGAGAAGAAAAGTGTTGTTGGTGAGAAAGATGCTTGGTATGTGGGGTTGTTACAGGCACTTGCTGTGCTTCCAGGATTTAGTCGATCTGGAATGACCATAAGTGCAGGTCTTTTTCGTGGAGTTAGTAAAAGAGCTGCCATTAGGTTTAGTTTCTTGATGTCAATTCCACTAATAATGGGAGCTAGTATTTTGAAGGCTAAAGATTTAGTTGTTAGTGAGATTGATCTTCAGATATTAGTTGTAAGTTTTATTGTGACTTTTTTAGTTAGTGTCTTTACAATAAAGAAATTGATTCAGATAATTAGAGGAGATAAGTTTTATTTGTTTGGTGTTTATAATGTGGTTTTGGGGATTTTGGTATTGATAATTGGATAGGATTATAATTCTAGAGCTTGTGGATCAAAATCAGATATTAGTGAATGCAAGCTAAATTTTGGTGTTGCGCTCTCTCTTCCACCAGTAGTTTCATCAAAACTAACAAAGTATAAATTGCCGTCAGATTCAAATTCTAATGCGTTTGGGTGAACTAATGCCGCAGTTGGCAATAGGATGCTTCCGCCACCCTGAGTATATCTCCCAGATATGCCCAAACCACTTGAAGTAATATGAGGGATTAGATGTTTTGTACCTACAACAGCTTTTAGTAGGCTTCCCTCATATACATTGTCAATACGATATATCTCTCCAATTCTTTCTCTATAGAAATGGCCTCCCTTAGATGTGAATTCAAAATGTTCTAATGCTGTTGAAGTACTCATTGTAATATCAATTATTTAAGTTATTTAAGTATTATGAAAATGGGCCTGGAGGGAATCAAACCCCCAACAACGGTTCTGGAGACCGGTATGATATCATTTCACCACAGACCCTTGATACGTTGAAAGAATTAGTGTTTTAAAGGTTATTGGTAATTACATCTTAGCTAAAGCCGCAACTTCTTTTTCACTTATAGAAGTTCCTTTGAACTTGAGGCCGTAGACTATTGCTTCGAAGGCCTTAGGATGTTTGAGTTTGAATAATCCTTTTTTATGAATGACGTAGGCTAATTCTGTTGATCTTATTATTTTGAATCCAGAGAATAGTTTATATTTTGAGGTGTCTGCTTTGATCTTTGTGTGTAGTTTCTTTTCCATTAGTTTCTTTAGATTTTCTGGATTTTCTACTATGATTCTTGTTGTTCTTTCATCAATTACAATAGGGACGTCAGCTCCTGTTTTTCTTTTCATTATTGTTGATAGGGCCATTGCTGCACACTCTCCCTTGTCTAGAAGATGGACATCCTTCTTTTTCGTTTTGAACATTCTGTTGGCTTCTTGCATGTAATTATCCCTAAGCTTTCTTAGCTCATTTACTTCATCTTCAGATATATCTGCCAGTTTGAAGATGCCTTGATTGTATAGCTCTTCTAATCTCAATGCTCCTAGTTCAAATCGCTTTACAGTTTTTGGATGATCAATTATTTCCTTCTTTACCTCTTTTGTTATAAGGAAGTCGCATCCAAAATCTTTTTTTAGTAAGACTAATGCATCTAATAATCCATTCATTGAGAAATTGATTAAAGGGCCTGCATCGAAGACTACTGACTTGCAAACTTTCTTTTTACCGAACATTGAAAATCTCCCTAGCTAATGCTAATCTTTTTTCTAAGGGCATTGTAACTCCAAGGTTGACATGTTTGAAGTTTGATCTTCCAGAATATTCTGCTAGTTCCCATAGGGTGATCCCTAGAATCTTTGCTGTTTTCTCCATTGAGATTCCGTGTTCGTAAATCTTAGAAGCTTTGTTAATCTTAGCTCGGTTGAAAACATCTTTCATATCTCTCTTTAGATTTCCTGAAAGTTTTGATAATAGTTTTCTATTTAGCTCTATCTGATTATGAAATTCCTTATGGTTATTTTTCTCTAGTGCCTTAATCATGTTGTTAATTGTTCTAAGATAATCTTTGTAGAATTGTTTCCAGTTTTTTTCAGTTTTGTAATCTTCCCTTTCTATCATTTTTGATAGAGAATAGATAATTACTGCAACTGCAATTACATCTGCATCTTGGTGGACTGAAGAATGATGGACGAATTTATTGCTTAGATGTTTTATCTTGATGTAATCTTTTCTTTGAACTGCGTCTCTGACTTGTCTTAGAATATCTAGAATGTGGTTTTTTTCTTCCATCTTCTCTTTTTTATTATCAAGGGAGATAGTTATATAAATCTTCTTGAAGTTGTTTTTCTATGAAAGTAATATTAGATACTAACTTCTTGATTTACTGTGCTAAAGAGAAGTTAGATTATGTTGAGGAAGTTGGCAAGATTGTCAATGAAGGTTATGACTTAGTTGTACCTGAGCAAGTTATTGAAGAATTAGAGAGGTTGAAGATTAAGGCTAAGAAGGGAAAGGATAAAGATGCTAGCGATTTGGCTTTGAAGTTGTTAGTTGCTAATAAGATAGATAAGGTTAAGCCTGTTGGAAAGACAGTTGATGATGCTATAGTTAATATGGCTAAGGAAGATAGCAAGAATATAGTTTGCACATTGGATAGAGAGATGAGAACTGCTTTGGGGAGAGTTATTTTGGTGAATCGTGGGAAGAAGTTGATGTTAACTCGTTAACAACAATTATTAAAAGGAATAATTCTTAGGTTTTTGAATGAATGTTAGTGTTAGGAATATTGAGGATGTTTTTGATCTGCTTTATGATCCCGATTCAGATGGTCCTGGAGACTATAGGGAAGCAACTGATATGGATCTTGCTGGAGGATATACATATGAACATGCACAGCTCCCTTATCCGTTGCATGCAGTGCATTTAGTTTTTAATAGAAAAGGGAGATATTTCTTTGGAGCAGGAATAATTAGTGCATCTGTTGATAGTGCTTTTGATGGAGATGCCACAGAATTTGCTGGGTTAATTAATGGAGAAGGAGTTAGATGCGATAGAGGTGAAAAAGAGGAAGGAGATGATGAGAGCTATCTCTTTTTGCCTAGAACTCCTTATTGCAGATATAGTGGAATAATTCAATCTAGGGGAGATAATTTTATGGCGATCAATAGAATCCCTTTTCAGGATGAAGATACAGATGAGAGTTATGATTCTCTAAGGATAGAACTTGGAGTAAATGGGACAGAACCTATTAATTTCCCGTCAAGTTTAGAGGCATTTACTGAACACGTTAATACAGTTACTAGATTAACGAATATAGTTCTCACAGATCTCCTTGAGAATACTCTTTCTGATCAGATGAAGCCAAGTTATAGGAAAATGGAGCTTTCTTTTCAGACCGGGCAGCCATTTTAACCTTAGTAAGCTTTTTAAACCTACATTTTTTAGTAATTCTAACATGTTCTATATAGTTGAAGTTGAGGATTATGTACGTGTTGAGCCAAAATTGTTCGGGCTTAAGACTAGCGACGCTGTTGCGAAGCAACTTCAGGAGACTTATGCTAATTACCACGATAAGGAGATTGGAGAGGTTATTGGGATCATTTCAGTTTTGGAAGTAGGTAATGGTATTATCATCCCAGGAGATGGTGCTGCTTATTATAATTCTAAGTTTAAACTAATTGTTTGGAAGCCTGAGTTGCAAGAATTGGTTTATGGAATGATTGATGAGATTACTAATTTTGGTGCTTTCATTAACTTGGGAGTTATGAAGGGAGTTATTCATATCAGCCAGACAATGGATGATTATGTTACATTCTCAACTACAGGTACTCTTTTGGGGAAGGATAGTAAGAAGGTTTTGAAAAAGAAGGACGCTTGTTTAGCAAGAGTTGTTGCAGTTTCATATAAGGGTGATCAGCCTAAGATTGGATTGACTATGAGACAGCCAGGACTTGGACATATCAACTGGATAGCTGAAGAGAAGAAGGCAGCTAAGAAAGGTACAAAGAAAGTAGCTAAGGAGGCAGAAGCATAAAATGGCAAAAGATAAAGCATGTAAGACATGCAAGATGATATATTATGAGGACACTTGCCCTAATTGTGGTAAGAAGGATGTTAGTGAGACATTTAAGGGAAGAGTTGAAATAATTAATAACGAAAAGTCGATTTTGGCAAAAGAGTTGAAGATAAATAAGAACGGCTTTTATGCAATTAAGTTATAATTTTAAGATGGAAGTTACTAGCGATAATAAGAATGATTTGTTCAAGAGACAAGAATTAGTTCTATCTAGTGATAAGAATTTGAGCTTTGATGAAGCTAAGAAAGAAGTTGCTGGAATGACTGGAAAAGCTGAAGAGAATATTGATATTAGAAATGTTAAAGGTGGTTTTGGTAATCAGAAGTTTTTGATTAGTGCAAATGTTTATGATAATAAGGAAGACTTAGAGCATATGAAGAATATGGAACTAAGTAAGAAAAAGAAGAAGGAGATTGAGGAAGCTAAGGTTAAAGCAGAGGAAGAAGCAAAAGCTGCTGCTGAAGCACCAGCGGAAGAGGCTCCTGTAGAAGAGGAAAAGAAAGAAGAAGTGGAAGCAGATACAGCATCTGAAGATGCTGCAGGTGACAAAGAACCTGCTTCTGAATAATTTTAATATTTTAAAAAATAATTTATGCACGCTCTGTTAAGAATGCTAGTGCGTTCATATCGCCTAGAGCTGTTGCGGCATCTCTTGCTAAGTCTGCTCGCTCATCCCTATCTCTTGCTATTACTGCCATACCAACCTTTCCATTGTAAGGCATTTGTCCTGTGAATATCGGCATTACTCCAGATCTTTGATCTTGGGTTGTTATCAAGACGTTTGCCTGATCTAACCTATGCATTACACTTCCAAGAGTTTCTGGTTTGCCACTTTTTGTACTGAAGTATAGTGCGTGAACTGGCTCTCCAAATCTTTCAGTAGATTGTTGATGGATTACTGCTAGCGGAGTGAATCCAGTTGGTCTTGCATTAATTTCTCCTGGCAAGATATTCTCATAGGGATCTGTCATAGAATCCACCCCCAGCTCTCCTCTGAATCCAATGTCTCTCGCAGCTCCAGCAATCCTATCTGAAACATCATCTACCATTGATTCCAATCCTTCTGGGAATCCTGCTGGAGGAACTAAATTTCCTTGGTGATCTCCATCATTACCCATTAGTTGGTTACCTACTGGGCTTAATTTGTAGACACCAGAATCCATTATTCTGTAGATTACTGAAGGAGTGTCTCTTATCTCATATTGAGGTTGTACCACAAATCTGTGCATTACATCCAGTTCTGCAGTAACTTCTCTTGCCACATCTCCAACGTTTTGTTCAGTAATATCTTTGTAATGCCCAAAGCCAGAAACTCCTTCTGCACCTTTTCCATAAAGAGTTGCACCCATATGGCCTTCATCCAATATTCTCCTTAATTCAGTCTCGACATTCTGTCCAGGCCTAATAACTTCGTAAGCTCCAACATTAGTCCCTAACATGGCTTGAAGGAAGTGTAGGTAAGTGTCTTTATCAGCTAATCTTTTTACAACATCATGATTGTCCGTAGGGCCCAGATAACCCATATTCATTCTTTCAGCTAAAGTTTGAAAATGTGGGGTGTAATGATAAGGGCTAAGTATTGCATTGCCTCCGATTCCATCTCTCACCTGTTCTCCAAGTTCAGTTCCCAGATGTTCATGGTCTAAAAGATCTGCATAGACTAATTGACCACTCCTATCTCCTATTGAATATATGTGATTAGGGTCGGGACCATATCCAAGTGTATTAAGATATCTTGTAAGTTCTCTTGCATTTGCTAGATCTGCAGGAGTACCTTCTATAACGACAGCATCTCCTTGACTTGCTACGGCTAAAGCTCTTTGATCATATTTTTGAAGGTAAGTTCTTTGAAGGTCGCTTCCAACTCCCTCTAGGTTTACTGGATTGTGTAAGAATACTAGATTTCTTCCTTGTAATCCTGCCCTGTAATTGTGTACTTGTGTTTCAGTCATAACTGCCATCCTATCATCTCTCTAGTTTCATCTTCTTCGAATTCGTTGTTATCGTCATAGGTTTTCATTTTATGCTGCCTCATATTCTAGTAATCTTGATAAGGTCCCATTAGTAGCCTCATGCCCTCTCAATACATCGTCTGCTTTATCTTCTAGGGCTGCTATTCTTCTTTCAGGATTATCTGGAAAATAAACGATTCCCACATTAAGGTGAGGATTAGCACCTAGTTGAGACATACCTTTATCTTGAGGCCCAATTCTAGACATGTCATCTGGTGTTACGTATAATAAAACCTTTCTTCCAGGCCCTTCAAACATACTATTAACAGAGGTTGGATAAATCATACCCATTCCCCTTAATCTATAAGTATTCATCTCATACCTCCGATCTGGCTGATGATGAAATTTTGTTTTAGAGTCTTAATGAAATCATTGAAGTCAGAGATGCTCTTTATTTTTGATAGCTCTTTTAGAGATACGAAGTATCTTGAGCCATCATTGTAAGTTTCTAGGCCATATGAGAATCCATCATCAAGTGTTCTGAACAAATTAACTATAACATCAGCGTTTTCTGCTATTCCAGAATCTTGGTTTGTTGTTATAGCAACATTAAAATCAGGATCTTTAGCTAATGTTAGAGCCAAGAACATTCTTAGATTAGATTTATTGATATCTTTTTGGTCTATGTAAACTAGGACGTTTGTGTTATCTCTTTGAACATCGAATAATTGTCTTGGAGTTTCAGGTATAAGTGCAACGTTAGATCCGTTACCGTTCCATCTGCCTAATATGTAATTCCCTCTTAAGTTATCACTAGAAGTATTGTTTTTTGATTTCAATATTTGTCTTTTTCTTTGATATTGCATTTCTTATTTTTAATTTATAGGCCCCGCTGTCACTGTAAGGACACTTCTTTTCACTGGAGGGACCTAAATCTGTTTCCATTTTGTAATAATAACAGTAAAAAATACTACTTAAAAAAATCGGTAGACTTTTTTGTAGAAAAGGAAAGATTTATAAGTAAATTAGATATTTCTACAAAGAAGTAAAGTTATCTATTTTTACGCATGAGCGTGAGATAGTTTATGGTCTTGATAGGCTAATGTATGACGATATGCTCTAATAATTGAATTTGAGACATCTGTCGACGGTAAAGCCATATCAATATTAAAAATATCCTCGGCAAATAAGCTAAAAAATGAATGTAAAAACAAAAAAACTGTTGCAAGAGTATTCTAGAAACTCTAGAATAACTACAAAAGAATTAGGGCGAAAAATTGGAAGCAGTCAACAATCGGCTTCTTACCTGCTAAAAAGCCTGAAAAAGAAGAAAATCATAGCTGGAAATACGGCAGTTATCGACGCTGTTAAGCTAGGTTATGTTAATGTGATGGTTGGATTTAATTTTTTAAATCCAGAGAATAAGAAAGAGATTTTGGATGAATTAAAAGATATTAGTGCTATAACATCTATAGAAGAGTGTAAGGAAGGGGTTGATTTATTGGTTGAATATACTACCTTAAATCTTTCAGCTTTCAATAAGATTCATTCAGAGATAACCTATGGATTTTTCAAAAGACTCAAGACTCAATTTATATATCCTTTGATAGTTAGTCATGAATATTCTAGAAATTATCTTTCAAGAAAGTTTTATGATCATGATGTTATTCTTTTTGGAGATAGAATATTAAGAGAATTAAGTAAGAATGAAGAAAGGGTTTTATATGAATTGGTGAAGAATCCTGATAAGAAGCTAGTTGATATTTCTGACAAGCTGGATATTCCTGTTAAGACAGTTGTTAGTGCTAAGAAAGCTCTTGAAAGAAAGTACATTATTAGAACCTATTCAGGGATATTTAATCACGAGAAGCTTGGAATAGGTAGAAAGATTATTTTTCTTAAGTTTTCTGGAGAAGGGATTAGAAAGATAGATAGATTTTCTGAATTTGCAAGGAGAAATAAGAATATCATTAAATTTGTTAAGATAATTGGAGATTATGATATTGCAATTTATGTGGAATATTTGAAGGATGTAGAGCTTTTAGGAGATATTAGGTCTGAATTTCAGATAGATAATTATAAGGTTGTCAAAAGTTCTAAGATACATAAGAAACAATATTTGCCTTTGGATGAGGAATAAATAACTTTATATATGCTCATTTTTACGGTATAATCATATAAGATGGCTGGTAATAAAAATCAAAGATTTTTAAACCCACCATTATCTAAGTGTTAAAGAAATAATGGCAGGAAAGAAGGAAGCAAAAGGAAAGAAGAAGGCTAAGAACAAGCCGACTAGTAAGAAGTATTCTAAGTATACTATTGATGGCGATTCATTGAAGAAAGCTAGAAGTTGTCCTAGATGTGGGCCGGGTGTTTTCTTGATGGACTCTAATAATAGAGTATACTGTGGTAAGTGCAGATATACTGAGTTTAAGTCTTCTGAGAAGAAGAATGAAGCATAATTTATTTTCAATTAGTTTAGATGGCAGTTTAGTACATGAACTGGGTTCTGAGGGCTGGCAAGATGAATCTAGAATGGAGGGTCCTTCATATACATATATTAAGGGGAGAGTTCCTGGTCAGCCAAGATTTACTGATGGAAGGGTAGAATCATATAAGGTTATTCGAAATGGCAGAACTGATGAGTATGTGGTTTATGATACTGAAAATGGGCCTGATGTTAGATTGCTATTCAGAAGTTTTGAGGCTGCCTATGATTTTGTGATGAGAGAGGCTGCTTAGGGATAAGCTTAAAAGCCACTTAGATCTTTGATTTTCATGACATTTAATTTTGATAGTACTAAGAAGGATATTCTTGGGAAAGATGATAAGAGTAATGTTGGTGAGATAGATGCGCCAATAAGAGATCTTTGTGATGTTATTAATTCTAGTGAAGATTATTTTACTAATAGTTCTTGTAGTGGTCGAATAACTTTAATTGATGATTTAGAGAAGAAGGCTCCTGGGGTGTTCTTATTTAGATCTCATGATAGGGTTGAGTTTGATGAGTTGAAGGCAGGGATTATTGATGCTGCTGATAAGATTAAGGAAGGTATTGTGATGTTTAAACAAGAGCCATGTTTAGTTGTTGTTAGTTGTAGAGATAAAGATAAGCAATGGGAACTATTTAGTGAAGCTAGGAATAATGGATGGAAGAAATCTGGGATCTTATCAGTTGATAGGAAATTGTTGTTGGAATTGATGAGTTCAGAAAATATTAGTTTTCCAGTGATTAAAGATGGTGAGATACTTGTTTCTGATGAAATGTTGCGAGTTGTTTTGGAGAAGGCAAATGGGAATTTAGAGAAAGGTTGGGGTAAGATTGATAATTTAAAGAAATTATTTGAATAGTTCAAAGAAGATTCTTACTTCTGAGTTCACTTTGCTGTTCATTTCTCCGAACTGAGTGGTGTCCAATAAGAAATCTGCTTCTATGCTATCAGCATTTACAGTAACTGGGAAGTTTATTTCTTTAGTTGTTCCTAAGAAAGTTAAATCGCCAGTTAGCTTTCCTGCTTGTAGGTTCGATGATACGAATTCTATTGTTGGGTGAACTGCAGTGTTGAAGAAATCATCTGCATTTAGGTGATCATCTAAACCGCTGATCCCAGTATCTACAGAACCTGCTTGGATTGTTCCTTCAAAGCCTACTATCTCATTGTTTTCTATGAACAGATCTCCAGACCAATCATTGAATTTTCCCTCATGAGATTTTATAGGTGTGAACCCTTCGAAGAAAATTCTGCTTTTAGCTGTATCAATAGGGTCTCGTACACCTTGAAATCCAATATTTTCTTCTAGTTCTTTTATTACTTCTGCAGTTACATCTGCTCTTTCAGAGTCTGCATCCGGGGCATTTGATCTTAGATAGAAGAAAATACCTAGAGCTAAAATTAGTATGAATAGAATAATGTACACTTGTCCCTTTTTGCTTTTCATGCTAGGGAGTTGTTAGTCGGGTATATAAAGATTTATGTGAAAATCTTTAACTCTTCAACATTGTAAATGTTGAACATATAAAGATTTATAAACTAGAACGATTATTTGAATTGCAATAGAGGATGGTTTTGCAAAAAATATTTGTTGATGGGAATTGGAGAGAAGGTGAATATGATGGTACATTTCAGGCTGTTAATCCTACTACTAAGCAGAAGATTAGTGGAGATTTTCCGGTTACTACATGGCCAGAAATGAATAGGGTTTTGAATGCTGCGGAAGATGCTAGTGTTGCAATGAGAGATATTTCTGGAAATCAAATTGCAGATTTTTTAGATGATTATGTTGTTAGAATAAATGCTAGACATGATGAGTTGGTTGCCATGGCTCAGCAAGAGACTGCTTTAGGAGATACTGAAGGAGGGAGATTACATACGATAGAGTTTAATGGTATGACCGGACAACTGAGTCAGGCTGCTGCTGCGGCTAGAGATGGTAGCTGGAGAGATGCTAGGATAACTACCGCTAATAATATAAGATCGGGTTATGGTATGATTGGGCCTGTTGCGGTTTTTGGTCCGAATAATTTTCCATTTAGATTTAATAGTGTTGCTGGAGGGGATTTTGCAGCTGCAGTTGTTGCTGGAAATCCAATAATTGCTAAAGCTAATACTTCACATCCTGGAACTACAAAGATGTTTATGGAAGAAGCTGTACAGTCAGCTAGAGATACTGGGATGCCAAGAGGATTTCTTCAATTGGTTTATAGAACTTCTCATGAAGATGGTGCTAAACTAGTTACTGATCCAAGATTAGGGGCCACAGGATATACTGGCAGTAGAAAATCGGGTCTTGCTTTGAAGGCAGCTGCTGATGCTGTTGGAAATCCAATTTATCTAGAACTTTCAAGTGTTAATCCAGGTTATATTTTGCCTGGTGCTCTAGAAGAGAGGTTAGATGATATTGCAGGAGATTTCACAACTAGTGCTTTGATGGGAGCTGGACAGTTTTGCACTAATCCTGGTGTGACTGTTGTTTATGGCCCTCTTGCTCAGACGTTTATTGATAATGTTGCTGCTAGATTTGATGCAGCTACTCCTGGTACATTATTGTCTGAAGGAGTTTATACGGGATTGAAGAGAGATATTGCAACACTGATTGGTCATGGGGCAGAAGTTGTTACAGGAAATGTAGAAGGTAAAGGAGTTGGATTTAATTATGCTAATACAGTGTTGAGAGTTGATGGTAAAAAGTTCTTAGATAATCCCGCAGGACTTCAGACAGAGGCTTTTGGGAATTCTTCTTTATTTGTGGTTGCTGAAAATCAAAGGCAGGCTGCACAGATAGCTAATACTTTTGAAGGAAACTTAACTGGGTGGGTTTATAGACATACTGGAGATAAAGATGATTCGGCATACGCTGCTATAGCTCCTACTTTGAGGCATAGAGTTGGTAGGTTGTTGAATGATAAGATGCCTACAGGAGTTCTTGTCGTTGATGGTATGAATCATGGAGGTCCTTTTCCATCTACAGGTCATCCTGGTTATACTGCTGTTGGAATGCCTGGAAGTGTTCCTAGGTTTGCTCAGCTGCAAAGTTATGATAATGTGAGACCTGGCGATTTACCGGATTGGTTGCAGGATAGAGCTCCTAACGATACAATTTATAGAAGAGTTGATGGGAAAGTTGTCCAGGGTAATGGGGCTTAGGTTTGGGATAGGTTTTTAAGTTATTTATTGTTTGTAAGTTAAAGATGGTGTACATTAATGCTAGTAAAGGAGGAGTGATAGCGTTCGTTGTTTTTTTAGTGGCTGCTTACTTTATTCCTACAGGATTTAATATAGATGGAATTGATATCATTCTTACTATAAGCACTTTCTTGTTTGCAATTTACTCAGGATTTTTTATGAGTAGGTTGAATCAAAGATATGAAGATATTGAAAGCTATTACACTTCTGAGGATGCTGGTTTAATATCATTCTATGAGTACTCTCAAAGTTTTGGTAGTAAATTTACAGATAAAGTTAGAAAGATTTTGGATGAGTATTATATAACGGTATGTGACTTTTATGATACCGACAATTATTATAAGAAGACGGCTACTGCTTTCTTTAGGCTTTACGATGTACTTAATTCTATAAAGAATAGTAAAATTGCTGAAAAACCGTATGATGATATGTATAGTTTGCTAGGAGATATTGAATCGAATAGAAATAAATCTTCTGAAGAATTGTCTGAACATACCTCTCTAGGACAGAGAAGTTCTATAGTTCTTCTTGGGACAACTATAATAGTTAGCATATTTTTATTGAGAACAGATTCCGTATTTTTCCTAGTCCTTAGTGCACTATTTTCCTCGGTAGTTGTGATCATCATATTAACTCTAAGGGATTTGGAACATTTGAAGCTTGGGGGCGATCCTATTGCTCAAGAGAGTGGCCAAGAGAATCTGGAATTTATGGGATTGAAGAGATATTATAACAAAGAGCAGATTGATAATGGAAATGTTCATATTCCTGACTATGTTAAGGAATATAGATTAGGATTGCATAAACCTGGTGCTAAGAAGTTTAATATTAAAGTTGTGAAGAATGAAAATTATAAGAAATAGGTTATTTGCCGCATTGTCTTTTCAAAAGATCATAGAGTGTTGCTATTCCTGCTAAGTATCCCTTCTTATAATCCTCTGGTTTATCGGATTTCAAGCAAGGAATTATTACGGTCATAAAATATTCATTATTTTCTTCTGATACATTTTTAATTATTTCATCACTGAAATATTGGTAAGTTCCATCCTCTTTAGATTGTTCAACTTTTTTTATGTGAGCTTCTATTGTCTCCTTGCTAATAGTAGGGATCTCGTCCATCTGATTAGGTATACGTTTGAGTATAAATATATTACCTTAGTGGGAACGTGTCTAAAAATAAAATTAAATAGCTAGCACACCTTCTAATTTTAGCA
>CAYFMD010000013.1:0-31746 GCA_964344105.1 Candidatus Woesearchaeota archaeon
ATGTGACGCCATTCATCCGTCAGCTAAAGCAGACGGATTTCTGGCTAACATTTAAGATCCGATAGATTTATAAAGCTTTCTATGTAACTACTTTAAAATAATAAAGCTGTATTGTCCGCCTTTAACTTCCTCTCGCTGATTTAAGTTACTCTTTATCATTTTAATGTTTCACCTCTTTTTTAGGTTTTCGTTTCTTATCGAAGAAGGCTCGATAAGGCGTTCTTGTTTTTCCTTCTTTATCAAACAAAGCCCAATGTGGTTTCTTGAAGTTGTAATGCTTAACAGCTTCCTTGAAACTCAATCCTTTTCTCATTAATCTTTTTATCGTCCCGTTAAGCTTCTCATTCTTCCCATTACTTTGCGGATGTCTTCGTCTTGCAAATATCTGGTGTACACCAGATTCTCTAACCTTCTTCTGAAAATCACATTCTCCAATCTTCTTCCCTTCCTGTTCATTTGCCTTAAACGTTGAATCATTATCAGAATGGAGTTGCTTGGGAACTCCATACGTTTTGATTGCCTTACTAAAAACCTTCCACGCATTATCAGAGCTTCTGTTTGGAAATTCTCCTGCTCCTGTTATAAATCGTGAGGCATCATCCTCATAGAGAATATACCACTTACCCTTATACTGAAACCAATCCATGTGCCATAAGCTATTACTGTGTTTTCTCTGATAACATTTGTATTTTCTCGTCTTTTGTTTGTTCTCTTCTTTTTTAGCTAACCCAGCTTCTAACAGGATTCGATGAATCCTGTTGTGATTGATATGCATCCCTTTCTCATCGAGGATCTTCTCAAGCATGGTTGCACAGACAAGATATTCTTTGTAAGTTTCTACTACTAACCTCCTTTCAGCTTCTCCTATCTCTTTTGGTTTTCTTCCTGGCTTCTTGAACTCTGGATCTCTGCCCTTAAACTTTTTGTGCACTTCTCTTGCCCATCTGGGAGTTATCCCCTGCTGTTGAGCAATCGACCAAGCCCCCATCTCCCTCTTATCCATCTCCCGAACTATCCATTTAATTTTCTTTTTATTTAATTTTTTCATAAAATCCTGTTTTCCAACAGGCTTTATGTTTTTTATCGAGAGGAAGTTATTTCTGGATAAAACATTAAAATAATAAAGCAGAAAGCTTTATAAAGCTTAATAAACCATAAAATATAAATAAACTAAATGCTTGTCATAAAATAAAATGCAAAGACCAAGAGAAACGCCAGATCGTAGTGGAGATGTACCACTTGATGAATTGGTAAATGAAGGAAGAGTAGATTTATTGCAGTATACTCCTAATGACAGTGATGGAGCAGATATGGTTACAGCGATGAATAGAAGGAAAAGAGTACAGAGAGATAATCCAAGGGCTTCTACTAATCATTTAAATCAAACACCAGTTGATTTACCAGACTATGTAGTGCGTAATCCAATAAAGCTGGAAGGATATGAATGGGCTTATAGTACTTCTACAATGCCTATAGAAAATTTGAGAAGGGTTTTCATAGAAAGAAATCAGCTTATAGAACTTGATATTGATTCTACACTTCAATGGTTATCAGCATCTAAAGGTTCTCCAAAATATGATGAAGTTAGGGGACAGTTAGAACAAGAATCTAGTATGGATAATGTGAACAATCAAATTATTCTTCAATTGATGTATAATAGGATTGAACAAGGGCTTCCATTATTGGAAAATACAAGTAACACTCTTTATAGTCAAAGTTCTCAATAAAAATGACTTCTAAAAACCAGTTGGAGTTTGATATAACTCATTACAAACCAGAAGAAGAGCCTTTTTACATAGATGTTAATGGAGAAACTGAAATTTTTAGAGCTGCTTACAAGGACAGGCTACCAATTATGTTAAAAGGACCAACAGGCTGTGGAAAAAGTAGATTTGTTGAAAGAATGGCTTATGAATTAAACCAAGAGCTAACAAAAAGTAAAAGAAAAAATAAGACATCAGATATACCTTTAGTTACAGTTCCTTGTCATGAAGACTTAAATGCAGATGATTTGAAAGGGAGATATCTGATAAGTGGAGAATATCAAGATGGACCAGCACTTGTTGCTGTAAAAAATGGAGGAATTTTGTATCTTGATGAAATAGTTGAAGCAAGAAATGATACAACTGTTGTTATTCACCCTCTAGCAGACCATAGAAGGAGTTTATTTGTTGAAAAATTAGGTAAAGTTTACGAGGCCCCAGATTCATTTAGTCTGGTAATCTCTTATAATCCCGGATATCAAAGAAAAGTTAAGGACCTAAAGCAAAGCACAAAGCAGAGATTTGTTGCTATAGATTTTGATTATCCAGGAGAAAAACTAGAGAGAAAGATAGTTGCTCATGAAGCAGGAGTAAATGGAAATATAGCAAATGGTTTGGTGGATATAGGTAACATAGTGAGAAACCTTAAAGGAAAGGGTTTGGACGAGGGAGCTAGTACCAGATTGCTTATTAATGCAGGAAAGCTAATAGCAAGCAACATTCCTCCAAAAAGAGCTTGTGAGATAGCTATTTTAAATCCAATAACAGACGACATAGACGTTTATAAAGACATTAGAGATGGTCTTGAAGATGTTATTGATAATTATTTCTAGTTGTTAAGGCAAAATGAAAAATGAAACGTCTGGAAACAGTAGTAAGAGATATTGGAATAGATGAAAGAGACAAAAAATTAGTTATACAAACATTTAGAGAATATAAAAAATTAAAACATCAATCAAGAGCTGATTCTGACGATTCACAATATAAAGAAGTGCAAGACCAAACATTTTTTGATACTTATTCTTCAATATATAATAGTGGCCCTCTTACAGATGATAATAATAGAAGAGGTTTATTTGTTGAAGCTTTATCAAAGGTGGTGGGTCTATCTCCAAGTACTACCTATGTAAACCGATTAAAATATAGTGGCACAAATGCGTGCATAGCTTTATTGGGATTAAAAAAAGAAGGAAAAAAAGTAGAAAAAGATCCAGAAAAAGATCCGATACCAAACAGGGCATTGTCTTTATGGGCAAATAGTTTTGGCCATCTTAAAAACAGTTGGGCAGGTAAAAATATACCTGAAAAATTAGGGAGGTATTTAAGGATTTCAATAGAACATCTTGGAAATTATCACCCTTCTCATGAATATGTATTGCAATCAATTAACACAAGAGGAGCTATATTTGGGATAGAAGATTTTATGTTTGATCTTGCTAAAGAAAATGAACTTGATGAAAAAACAGCTTCTAAATATTTTACAACATTGAGAAAAGTTCCAATTAGGTCAAGAGAAATTTTAGAAGGTATAAGAAAAAGAATTCCTAAGAAAAAATCTCAAGATGTCGATAATTGTCTTTATAGTCTTTTATCAAAATCTAGAGAAAATAAATCTTCTATTAGTTCTTTGATATCTTTATTAGCTCATGTTGATAGGTATCTTCCAGATCAACAATCAGGAGAGGCCATTCTATCTTATGAACCATATCTAACATCAGTAATAGAAACTGATAATAATGCTATGGAAAACCTAGAAAAAAACACGCAAGAAATCTTGGCGTGGGGGAATTTTGTTGAGTCAAAGGGGTTACTCTCTCATTATTTGGAAGTAGCTGAAACAATTTCAAGATTAGAAGATGATAATTCAAATAAATCTTCGTATAGAGATCTTTCTACTGAAATATTTAAAGATTATTATAGAAGAAACGAAGATTTGCCAAAACATAAAGATGTACAGGATAAATGTTACCATGCAATAGAATCTATTTCTTCATTAGAACTGTTTCCTAGAAGTTTAGCAATTGATTTAACAACATCTGCTACTAAAAAATTAAAAAGATCTATAAGACTTGATAGAGAAGAATTTTCTCTTCCCTTAGACAGTTTAGTTGACATTGTAGTTAATTCTATTTTAATAAATGCAGATAAAGCAAATGATTTTTTAGGATATGTAATTAAGTATAGATAAAATGGCAAAACAATATTCAGCAGACCCGGAAGTAATAAGAAATTATGCACCAAACATAATGCCAAGAATTCCAGAGTTGTTAGATAAATTAGAAAAAGCTGATTGGAAAAAGGCTTTAAAAATAATCCATGATAAGCATAAAATGAAAGTTAGCACTGCAGTTGATGTTGGTAATGCACTTAGAAATCCAGAGGCAGGAATTGAGAAATTTACTATCGATTTTATGGATTTTCTGGCTAGAAATGATCCAGAATTAAATTCTTATGCTGTACAAGAATTATCTAAAATAAGAACAGTAGATTGCACTGAAATTAGGAGTTCTTTAGATTTAGAAGGGATTATATTAGATTCCATAGAGACAAGGTCAGAAACTTTTTCAAGAAATGAACTATCTCAATTACATAATATTCTAAAAAATATATATGCACATAGAAGCAAGAGAGCCTCATCAGCCATTAAGTTTTTTGATCAGTTTTTATCATCAATAGACAATATTTCGGAATCTGTAAGACCTAAAATTATAGATCATGCATATAAGATATCAACTAGAGATGCTGTTCCCTTACAGGATAGGGGGAAATTATTGGCTAGTTATGGTAATGCTGCTGAAAGAAATTTTAGAATATTGGGAGAAAATATAATTAGATGGTCAAGTGATATGGCTACCCCTAATAAATCTGTTAAAGAACTTATGGAATATTTTGAGGATACTCACGATTACTTCAATGGAGATTTAGAAACAATTGCTGGAGGAACCCCATTATCTCAAGTTCATGGAAGATTATTAGCTTATGTCCAAGCATTGACAGGAGAAAACATAAAAATTGAGAAATCTGAAACTTCAGATCTATATTGTTCATTCAGTGAGGATACATTTTTCCTTCCATTCACAGTAAATGTAGGAAAAAATGACGAAAATAATCTTCAAATCTATAAGGCAATTGCTTCATATCAAGCAGGAGCATTTATGTTTGGAACATATGATCTGGATATTTCTCAAGTAAACCAAAAAACTGCAAAAAGATTTGGTGAGGAAGGAAATATTTCAAACTTCTTTAATTCTTTTGATAATCCAGAGTTTTCTCAGGGATTATTTGAATTACTGGAATTCTCTCGTTTGGATTATAGGCTAAGAGAGAAATTTCCTGGGTTAAAGGAAGGGATAGGAAATTTAAAACAACATATTTCCAAAATCAAGAAACCTGCTTCATTATTAGATAGGATTAAAACCATTGTTTGTAGAGAAGAGAGTACTGCAAAGCCTACTAATAATCTTGAAGAAATAATTACGCCAGAGGTTAACTCATTAATGAAGGGAGGAGCAACAGTAGAAAGAACCGTAGAAACAGTAACAAGAGTTTATGATAAATTATCAAAGAAATATAATCTGGTCAAAGAAAAACTAGAAGAAAAAATAATTGATATAAATGTTGAGATTATTGAGAAAGAAAGAGATAAGAAAGAAGCATCTTATTTAGTAGCCAAACCTTCTGATGAATTGACATTAGGAAATAGATTTAAATATGATGAATGGGACGAATCAAATAATTGTTATAAACCAGAGTTTGTTCAAGTTGTTGAAACACCTTATCCAGAAGTTACAGATAATAACTATGTAAGTCAAGTATTGCAACAAGACAGAGAAGTTATACAAAGATTAAGAAGTATTTTTGAAACTCTTAGTCCAGAAGAATTTGAGGTGATAAAAAAACAATTAAGTGGAGAGGTAGATTATGATCTATTAGTTGGTGCTATTGCAGAAAAAGCTAGCGGGATTACCCCTTCTGAAAAAATATATACAAGAGAGTATAAAGATCAAAGATCTGTAACGTCAATGGTATTATCTGAAAACAGTGGATCTTTAAGAAAATTTCTAGATATTAAAAATCCAGATTTTAGATTAATTGATATCATAAAAAAATCTAAAATATACTTTTCAGAAGCACTTGATGCAATAGGAGATGATTATGCTTTAGCTGCATTCTCTGGAGAGACAGAAAAAAATGTTGAATTTCATCTCTTGAAAGATTTTGGTCAATCATATGATAGAGATGTTAAAAGGAATATAGGATCAATAAGACCTCTTAAACAAAATAGGGACGGTGCTGGAATAAGACATGCAACTAGCTTGTTGTCAAAACAACCTGAAAGATTAAGAATGTTATTTTATTTAATGGAAGGTTTGCCCCATGATTTTGGATATGAAAGCGAATATGCAATTGAAGACACTAAAAAAGCAATCATAGAATCTAAACAACATGGATGTCTGCCAATAGTTATTGCTTCAGGAAAAAATGTGAATGAAGGAATAAGGTCATTATCAGAACATTGTTTATATAGGGAGGTATCAGACCCTAAACATGTTCCGCTTATGTTGCCTGATTTATATAGGAGGATTGCCATTTAAAATGGATCAAAATAATTACAATATAAGCAATAAATCATTAGTAGCAAAAGTAAAAGCATTAGATGGATACGATATATTAAGTGTTACAGATTATTTTGATGATTTTAAGAGAGAAGGTAACGAAATTGATGTTGTTTCATTAGAATTACCAACTAGTCTTGTAGAAAGAGTACAAAGAGCTAGACGAAGAAAAAATCCAAAATTCAGATTTGAAGAATTTGGCCACATGTCATTATTATTCAATTACTTTACTAAATTAGATCTTCCATTATTTGTTGGAGATATTTATGAATTTGAAGAGAGTAAAATTGATGAAATAAAAGAATTTATGGAAAGAAACGACTATTCATTTGTCTACCAAATGTGTTCTTTTCAATATCAAGAGAGATTAGAATTTATGTACAAAGATCATGAGTTTAATGTAATAATCTAATCAAATATGTAATCTTTTAATACAGATAATCTAAGGCTCCTATCTCCGCTTTTTATATCTCCTTTTTTCACATCTTCTTTTGATATTCTATTTAATGCTCTTATAATGCTACTTTTGTCCACACTATAATCATGTCCTGCAAATACCTGAAATCCAGCTCCTTTATAACTCACGCTAACATCTCCAGCAGGTATTGGACTATCTTCAATTTCGAATCCTTCAATATTATCTTTTAGTATTGGCAAAACATCTCTTGTATCATAATCGCCAGTATCATTATTCAACTTCTTAATTCCTTCATGTGGTTGGTATGTAAGTAATGGGCTTTCTGGTTCAACCCATTCCCTATAATCAGGGTCCCATTCTTTAAGGAATTCATCAGCGGCATGTGCAACAGTATTTCTTTTTAGTTTTTGAGCAGAATCTCTTTGATGATAAGCAACATCAAAATAACCAGCCTCTCCTAGTAGTTCCTGAAGCATTTCACGGGCCTCTTTGTCATCCGCATATTTTTCACTCAAACTAGCAAGCACATCATATGCAGTATCCGAATCTGCTTTAGTTCCTATTTCAATTCTAAAATTGCCCAGAGGATCATGTAACCTAACAGTATTTGCTCCTCTTTTTTTACCTTCAACAAATAATTTATTTGTCATTTTCTCAAGTTCCCCTTCTTCAATTTCCTGTTTAGACTTCTTTTTTGTTCTCAAATAATCTAACGACTTCATAAAAATCTCAGTAACAGAAGCTCTTGGGTTTATAGGATTACCTGTTAATGCAACATTTAACAAATTCATATCATCTAACAAACGTATTTTAGTTTCATCTTTTACAATAGTTGTATCTTTAGTTGGAATAAATGCTATTGAAAATGCATCATAATACCCGTTTTCTATGTTAAATCTTACTTCATCAAAATCCATAACAACATTTCCTTTTTCATCAAATTTTCTCCAGGTAGGATTTAAATCCCATCTTGACATAGATCAAAGTTTCAATCTGCTCCCGATTACTTTCTTGATTTGGTTTAGATTTTCCCTAGTAACCTTCAATTTTGCTAAAGAATCTTGCAATTGACCTTCAATTTGCTCTTTTTGCCGAAGCCTACTAATATTGTTCAGATTCTCAATCAATTTCTTCAATTCTTTCGTATCCTTGACCTCTTTGAAATCTTCAAGCTTTTCTTGGAATTCTTTGATATCATCTTCTAATTGCTCCTTGTCATCCTCTAACTCATTCAACATGCTTCTAATGCCTTCTTCATTGTAAGTTCCAACCACTGTGTTTGTAGTAACTCCTATAACTTCTCCGTTGCTGTTTTTTAGTTGGTGCTCTGAATCAACTTGATGAGTCAACTTCTTTCTCCGATCGTCATAAGTAACCTTACTTTCTGTTTTTACCATTTTTCACCTCCTTTTGATCATTCGCAATCTGATTCAAATCTTCGTTTTCCATAGCTTCTTCAATTTTGTTAAAAGCATTAATTACAATCTTGCCTTTTTCAGTGATAGAAATATTAACCTTCATTCCAGGTCCCTCATTTGTTCTTTCCTTAACCACGATCCCTTCTTTAGCAAATTGAGAAATAACAGTAGACATATGCCCGTAAGCCATTTTTGTTTCCCTGCTAATGCTTAAAACATCATGTTTTCCAGATCTTGCTAGTTTTCTAAGCAATTCTACATACTGCTTGTTTATGATGAATCTATACATTTTCTCCCATCCTCCTTATTATTTTAGCCATATTGCCCTCCATTTGCTGTAAAACTTGCCCCAACATGATTTGATTTTCAGAACTAGTTTTCACCATTCCTTGCAATTCCTTGAAATTTGACTTAATTTCATCAGTTGTAATAGGCCACTTTTTAACAGAATTGAAGAAATTTAGCACATTTTCATTATCCCGAACTGCTGTTTTTGGATGGACTGTTTCAGCTTCATGAAGGTTAAAACTATTATCTATCACAAACCATAAGCCATTTCCCGAATATACTTCTAATTTTTCACCATTTTCATCATATTGCTTTGCAAGAGCATTTTTAACAAGTGCATAATGCTGTCTGGTAACTCTGAACTTGTATTGTCCATAATTACTAAAATCAGCCCCAAAATGTCTTTCTAAAGCCTTCACAAGCCTTAGAAAATGATTAATTGCAGAACTCTTAGCATCTCTAGCCAAATCAGCAATATAGTTCTCTTTTTCGTAAATAATAATAGAAGTATTGGTTAAATGGATCTTTCTTCCCTTGAATTCCAGACTTTCGCCACCGCCAAATAGATGAGTTAATTTCTTGAATTTAATTCCTTTTTTAATCAGAATTTCAGCTCTTTTTTCCCAGTTTCTTAATCCATTTGGGATCAATAATTTGAATTGAAAAGCATGCCCTCTGACCTGATCTTGCTTAAGAACCTCAAATTTACTACCCCAGTTGTTGCGAGCTACACGGGTTGTTTTTTTGAAGTTCTTTGGGTCATATTTACCAGTTATTTCCCAAGTTCCATAACTGACTTTTTTAATCAATCCTGACTCTTTTAGCGTCGATAAATGGTACTGCAAAGTGTTGTCTTTAACATTTAGAATTTCGCAAATCTTAGAGGGTCTGATGCCTCGTTTTATGAATTCATATACTAACAACTTCAAATCTTCTTTCCGAGTTGTTTTTTGAGGTTCTTTCTTTGTCAATTTCTTCAAAAACCAACAAAGACAGGGAAGAGCATGAACGCCCTAGCCGTGAATTGAACACGGGTTACGACCGTGACAGGGTCGTGTGATAACCACTACACTACTAGGGCATCTTGTGTTTTTTTCGTTCATGTCTTCACCCCAACCAGGGGGTGCCCATTTTTAAGCCTTCTCCCCAAACTTGGGAAGGAAAAGCTTTTTTCCAAGCCCATCAAGGAAGCTCACTTTTTTCCTTGATTTAGGAAGAGACATTGTCTCCACCCTTTAACGGTTTCGCAGTTTCATTTTCCCCACCTGTTTCGGAAACAGATTTTTTGTCTCCACCGTGACAGGGTAGAGTACTAACCGCTATACTACGCGGGCATGAAATTAGGTATTATCTTCTGTTTTTAAATCTTACTGATCTCTGATCTGGAAGAGTTAAGAAATACCAAATTTCTTAAATCTTACCCTCCACATAATATGACAAATTCATCATACATCCAAAACATTTATTAACACAAATTAACCTAAATAGATATGTCAAGACTTGCAATAAACTTACAAAAATTATCAGCAACTATAAATCTAATAATCCCTTTACTAACTATCATTTTCTTATATCTGGGAATAACTTACTCGCCATACTGGCACATACTAACCATCTTCTTTGGAATAACATTCTTAGCGAACATTTACCTTATGTATCTTCAAAAGGAATATGCAGTTCTAACAAACTTTGGAGTCCTAGGACAAATGAGATACATGTTAGAATCGATAGGGCCCGAGTTAAGACAATACCTATACTCTTCAGACACAGAAGAAAAACCATTCAATAGAACTCAAAGAGAAGAGGTCTACAATAAAGCAAAAAATCTAGACTCAACATCATCATTTGGCTCACAAGATCAATTTAATGAACATGAAATAAAAATAAGACATTCTATGTACCCAATTTCAAAAGAACAAATAGAACCTTACAAAGTAACCTTCGGAGAAGAGAGAGGAATAAAGAACACTCACACAATCACAAAACCAATAATGATAAGTGCTATGAGTTTTGGGGCATTAGGAGAAAATGCGATAAGATCATTAGCAAGAGGGGCAAAGAAATCAGGAATAACTATTAACACTGGAGAAGGAGGATTCCCAAAATATCATCTAGTAGAAAGACCTGATGTAATATTTCAGATAGGAACTGCAAAATTTGGAATAAGAAATAATGATGGAACATTGAATGACGAAAAGCTAAAGAGAATAGCAGAAATTCCGAATGTAAAAATGATAGAGATAAAATTTGCCCAAGGTGCAAAACCAGGTAAAGGAGGAATCTTACCAAAAGAAAAAATTACGGAAGAAATATCTCAACTAAGGGGAGTCCCAATGGGTAAGGATGTTATCTCTCCTCCAGGGCATGCAGAGTGTACAGATAACAAATCAACTGTACAATTCATAAAAAAAGTACAAGACATTTCTCAACTTCCAGTTGGAATGAAACTAGTCCTAGGGAGTGAAGAAGAATTTAGATCGCTAATAAAAGAAATGAGAAAACAAAAAATATTTCCAGACTACATAGCAGTAGACGGAGCAGAGGGTGGAACGGGTGCGGCTCCAAAAAGCTTCATGGATGACATAGGAGTGCCATTACTACCCGCACTACAAACAGTACAAAAAATTCTATGTGAAGAACGCGTTAGAGACAAAATGAAAATAATAGCATCAGGAAAGTTAATTAACCCTGGAAAACAAATAATAGCTATAGCACTTGGAGCAGATGCTATTTACTCAGCTAGAGGATTCATGTTAGCATTAGGATGTATCCAAGCATTAAGATGCAATAAGAATGACTGCCCAGTTGGAATAACCACTCACAACAAAAAACTACAAAGAGGATTAAACATAGAAGATAAATCGAATAGAGTAGCAAACTACGCAAACAACCTAACCAAAGAATTCACAGAACTACTAAGTTCAACAGGATCTAAAAATTATAAAGAGCTAAGGAATAACAAACTATACATGCCAAAATCAGACGCCATTTCGATGTGCGAGTGATCATGATATTTTATTGAGAAAGATGCAACAAGTACAACAAAAAGAAGGAGGATTAAACATAATATTCTATGGAATAATAATCTTGGTAATAATTGGATTAATTGTCTTCCTAGGATACTATATCTATCTAAACGCTCCAAGAGATGCTCAACAGCTAGAAGTTATAACCAATCCAAATTTCGAAGAACCAATAATATCTAATGTTAACCAATTCTATCCAAACATGAAATTTAATCATAACAACATAGGATATTTCATAGACGGAAGTTGCGATGAGAACAAGAAAGAAAGAATGATACAAGCATTCAAAGAACTAAACAAAGAGGTCCCACTACTTACCTTCGTACCATTAACAAGAAGTCCTGACATTGAAATAAGTTGTGATGAAAATAAAGGAAAGAAAATAGATGAGAAACATTTTGTAGCAGGAGAAGGAGGGGCCAAAGAGATTATTCAAACCGATAGATACAATATAATCACTGAGGGTGTAATACTTTTATACGATAACAGTAAATTAAGAGTAAAAACATGTGATTATCCAAATGTAGAGCTACATGAACTACTACATGTTTTCGGATTTGACCACTCAGAAGATAAAGGAAACATCATGTATCCTTTCATAGAATCCTGCAACCAGATACTAGATCAATCAATAATCGATCAATTAAATCAACTATATTCTGAAGAAAACCTGCCGGATCTTTATTTCGATAAATTAGAAGTAGTAAAGAAAGGAAGATACATAGACTTCAATCTAACAATAAAAAATTCTGGATCAATAAAATCTGAAGAAGTATCCCTAACAATATTGGATGGAGAAAACATCATTCATGAAAGAGATATGGGGGAAATAGAATTTGGAGCAGGAGTTACTCTAAGCACAACCAACTTAAAACTAAAAAGGTTAAACCCAGATCAAATAAGATTCATAATTGATAAAGAAGATTCAGTAAGAGAAATTGATGAGACTAACAATGTAGGAAATATAAAATTATAATCATTCTTAACTTTTGTTGAACAGAAGGGAACTATTCAATAAAGGAGGTGGAGCAAAAGTTAAGTTAGGAGATCTCAAAGATCCACTATTCCTCATCTTCGCTATCTAAGCCAAATTCTTCAACAGTGTCATCCAGTGCACTATCCTCTTCAAAATTTTCCATCTCTTCCATAAAATTTTTCCTCGAAAATCATTTAAAAGCTTTTCTCAGACAAAATTTAACTGATCAGTAGATAAATTAACTAAGTTTTACTGCAGTGCCATAAGCAAGCATCTCACTAGCGCCAGCCATTACCATAGAAGTCATAAATCTAGTTCCAATTATTGCATCAGCTTTCATATCAATAGCATCATTAACCATTCTGTTATAAGCCTCATCCCTAGCATTCTGAGTCATTTCAGTGTAAGTCTTAATCTCTCCACCAACCAAACTCTTGAATCCGGCACCAATGTCTCTACCAACATTTCTAGCCCTAACAGTACTTCCCTTAACAACACCAAGAACCTTAGCAATCTTCTTTCCAGGAACATCAGTACCTGTCGTAACAATCATATCCATATTATTTGCCTCCCTTATGTTTTTTTATTCTCTCAATCTTATCTTCTTTATTATTGAATAAAATAAAAAGCCCAACTATCAAGATAGGAATTCCATGAAACCAAGTTATCCCATTAAAAAGCCCCCAAGCAGTTAATCCAATTCCCAATATGATCATAATAATTCCAGTAATAGTTCTACTCATAAGATTCATAATAAAATCAGACCAATTTACTTAATAAATATTTTCTTCCTTAAATATAAGGGAAACAATCATCTTTTATACTCAATAAACATAAATAAAATATGAAAACAACAAAAAAGAGGATCTGGCTAATTTACATTGTATGGACAATAATTTGGTATTTAGTTTTCAAAATTATTCTAAAACCAGTTCTAGGAAACACCTTAGTTATCCTATCTTTCTTACTAATAACATTCATATTCCTAACTAAAGACTACATAGACGTAGCTGGAAAACACAAAAGATGGCCTTTTCCAAATTATTGGGACCACGCACCATTAAGCATAGTCATAACAATATTTTACTATAATATTTATACTCCATTAATCTTATTTTCATTAACAGATGCCGTAATTGACATCTGGGATGACCTTAAGAAAACAAAATGAAACACAAAAGAATCAAGATACTAAAGACAGCAAAGCTAAATGCAATCTTAGGAGCTTATGCAGGATTAGTAGCAGGAATCTTATACTCAGTAGGAGGATTAATCATAGATTCTCTAGTAACAATGCAGGTAATCTCAACAACAGAAACACCAGGATTAAGCCAAGGAACAATACTAGCATTCGGCGCCCTAATCGGCATGCCAATAATCTTCGCCTTCTGGGCATTTATCCTAACATTAATTGGCGCAAAATTCTACAATATGTTCGCTAAATAAGAGCACTTAAAAACACAATTCTATCCCTATATTTATGCAAGACCAATCACTTAAAGACAAAATTGTAATGGTAACTGGAGCTAATTCTGGAATGGGAAAGATTATAGCCACTGAACTAGCAAAAAAAGGCTGCACATTGATCATGGTCTGCAGAATAAGAGAAAAACCAAATGTAGCACTAAATGAGGTAAGCGGACAATCAAAAAATCCAAACATAGATCTAATGGCAACAGACCTATCTTCACAAAAACAAATTAGAGAGCTAGCAGAAAAGATAAAAGAAAAATATCCAAAAATAGATATTCTAATTAACAACGCAGGATGCATGAGCTTCGGATATGAGGAAACAGAAGATAAAATTGAAAGAACTTTTGCAACAAACCATCTAGCATATTTCTTACTAACAAATCTATTAATAGAAAATATAAGGAAATCAGATGACCCTCGAATAATTAACGTCAGCTCGGAAGCTTCTCGATCCGCTCGCATAAACTTTGCAGATACCAATATGAAGGATAATTATTCAACATTCAAAGCATATGCTCAATCAAAACTAGCTAACATAATGTTCACATACGAACTAGCAAAAAGATATCCTACAATAAAAATAAACTGTGTCCATCCAGGTAACATTCCAAACACAAAGCTAGGACAAGGAAGCAATATCTACAAAAAATTCATAGAAACCCTTCCAAAAGATCTAATCCTAACACCAGAAGAAGGAGCAGACACAACTATCTGGCTAGCCTCAAAACCCAACTTAGAAGAATCAGGAAAATATTTCTATAAAAGAAAACCAATAGAATCCAATCCAGCCTCCTACAATGAAGATGATCAAAAAAGACTTTGGGAGATTAGTGAGCAACTAACTAACCAGATTTAGAAGCTTTTATATATCAAAAATATCTGACGAAATCAATATGAGTTTGCAAGATATCCTACCAATATATCAGAGAGGCCAATTAGAAGTTGAAAATCATTCGGCAGTCTATCTACATAGGGGCGAAATACAAACAATAGGCATAGAAGATAGAATTCTTAGAATAAGATTGGAGTGGAATGCACATGCAATAGGCTATCCTCCACTTCCGACAGGGTGGGCATTAAATACCCAACTAGAATACTCATTAGATTTAAGCACTTGTGTTGAATCAGTTGATGAAATAAGAAGGGCAATGATACAATCTCCCTCAACAAGAGAAACAATAACTATCTACCCAAGAGAAGGTAGTTGTGCAATAATACCAAAACCCACACAATAATTACAACATCTTTAAATACTAAAACAACCAAAAACAACCATGGAACAAAAAGTTTGGTTGATTACAGGAAGCTCATCAGGTTTCGGAAAAGAATTATGTAAGGAAGTCCTAAAGAAAGGAGACTATTGCATAGCAACAGCCAGAAAAACAGAGGACTTAGAAGATCTTAAAGAAATTTCGCAAGATAAACTATTAGCACTAAGTTTAGATGTTACAAACCAGCAATCAATCAATGAAGCTAAAGAAAAAGCAGTTGCATGGAAAGATAGAATAGATGTTCTAATTAACAACGCAGGAATTGGAGGCATAGGAGCATTAGAAGAATTCAAAATTGAAGATACAAGGAAAATGTTTGAAGTTAATGTATTCGGATTGATGGAAACAACAAAAGCATTCCTACCTAAATTTAGAGAACAAAAATCAGGGACAATAGTGAACATTAGCTCAGTAGTAGGAAATGCTACAATGCCTGGATTCTCTTCATATGCAGGAACAAAACATGCTGTTGAAGCAATCTCTGAAAGTTTAGCAGAAGAAGTAAAACCATTAGGCATAAAAGTAATCATCGTGGAACCAGGTGCATTCAGAACAAGTTTTGGAGGTCATAACATGATGATATCAGATTCTATAGAAGATTACAGCCCATCTTTAGCTCAAATGAAAGGCTTCTTAGAAAACTTTGAACAAATGGCTAAAGGAGATCCAAACAAAGCGGCTAAAGCAATAATCCAAGTTGTAGAAAATAATGATAACACATTAAGATTCCCTGTAGGAAGTGATTCAATAGATTGGATGATAAACTCTCTAGAAAATCGTATAGCTCAAGCCTCTCAAAACGAAGAGCTAACTAGAGGAACAGATTTTGACTAATATGGACATAACCGGAACCCTAATCATTCTAATTATCTTCTTAGCAGCAATTATCATTGCTTACAAAATAGGCTCTTCACTAGCAACCTACAAAACCAACAGATACTGGGAAAACGAACTACCCAATCACAGACAAGATGCTATCAACAGATCAAGAGCAGTACTAGGAGGACAATTCTCCGAACAGCTCGCACCCTTCCTCCCCAACTTCCCATATAATCCCAACGAATGTAGATTTATCGGCAAACCCATCGATCTAATAGTCTTTAAGGGAATGGACAACAAAAACATAGAGGAAGTAAAGTTCATAGAAGTAAAATCTGGAAACTCCCAACTAACACCTAGCGAGAGGAAATTAAAGGAGGCTGTTGAAGCTGGCAGGGTAAGTTGGGAGGAGTACAGGGTGGATAAAGGGGTGACAAAATAAGAGATTAAAAAAATTCCATGCCAGTTAATATATCAAAAAAAGCTCTAAAAGAATAATAAATCGAATAGGTAAAAGTAATATACATAAAAACCCAGGTATAGATATCCATAATTTCTTCCAATCTAACAAAGGATATAGCCAAAGTTAAAACTAGTGCCGAAAAAGATCTTAGTATAAATATAAGATACCTAGAATCCTGATGCCCATAAATATGCGTCCTTATTTGAATAATTTTATTATCTATATCTAAAAGATCTTTAGTATTTTCAATTTTATCTTGATTTTTTCTCAATAGAGCAATTTGTTTATCTCCCTGATCTCTAATTTCAGAATATTGATTTCTAACAGAAGCACCAATTTCAGTTATTGCATAAATCCCTAAAAGAGCCATTGGCACAGCGACAAAGGATAAAGAAATACCAAGGAGCCCCTCTCTAATCTGAGAAGCAGAACCTCCAATAAAGGGTAAAAAAATCATAAATAAAAATGCTGTAAAAGGATAATATTTTTCAAATCTTTCTTCAATCAATTCAATATCCATAAAAAACCAAATAAATCATTATTTATAAAAACAATATGTCAAAATAGCCATATAATATATCAAAAAGTATTAAGCTCATCTACTACAAACTGAAGTGCCTTATTTCTAGATTTATACAGGCCTGTCTCTCTAAGTTCAAGAGCTATATAAGATTCCTGAGAATGGTGAACAAAAACATAAACAAAAAAACATATTAACATTGAAGCTACTAAATCAATAATTGCCCCCCTAATATCTAAGGATATTAAAGAAGATATCCCCTCCACTAACTGAATTATGAACGCAACAAGAAATGCTATAAAAAGAGAATTGTTAGAATTATAGTCTCTCCTTAATTGATTAATATTATTTTCTTTTGCTAGTTTTAATATGTCCTCAGCCTTAACCATTCCCTACTCATACCCCATTGGACCACCAACCGGAGCCCCACTAACACCACCACTCTTGCTAGCAAGAACATCATCTATCCTCAAAATCATTGTAGCAACCTCAACAGAACTTCCAATAGCCTGAGTCTTAATCTTCAAAGGCTCAAGAATACCTGCATTCAAACTATTTTCAATCTTATTATTTGTAATATTAATCCCTGCACTAGTCTCACCATTATCATGTCTAGCCTTTAATTCAGTTAAAACATCAATAGGATCCAAACCACCATTCTCAGCCAAAGTCAAAGGAATATACTCAAGAGCATCAGCGAACTCCTTAACAGCTAACTGCTCTCTTCCAGACAACGAATGTGCAAACTCTCTCAACTTCTTACTTAATTCAATCTCAATAGCCCCAGCTCCAGCAACTATCTTTCCATCCTTAACTACAGTAGCCACATCACCAAGACCATCCTGCAAAGCTCTCTCCATCTCATCCATAACATGCTCACTGCCTCCATGAATCAAAATACTAAGAGCCTTAGGATCAGGACACCCGCTAACATAAGTCATCTTATCATCACCATGTGCATACTCTTCAACAACTTCTGCACTACCCAAATCTTCATCACTCAAATCATTCAAATTACTAACTATCTTACCTCCTGTAGCTCTAGCCAAATTCTCAATATCAGACTTTGCGACCCTCCTACAAGCATAAATTCCCTCAGTAGCCAAATAATACTGAACAATATCATCAATTCCTTTCTGACAAAAAATAACATTAGTCCCACTAGCCTTAATTATATCAACCATCCCCTTCAAAACCTTCTCCTCTCTATCAACAAACTCTTGCAACTGAGCAGAATTGCTAACAGAGATCTTTGTATCTTCAGGAGTCTTAACCTCCAATGATTCAGAAAACAAAAGAATCTTAGGATCCTCAACCTTTGTAGGCATATCAACACTAACTCTATCCTTATCTATAATCAATCCCTTAATCAACTTTGTATCCTCAACACCATTACTCTTATTCTTAACAATCTTAATATTTCCTAAATCAACTTTCCCATTTTCTTGTATCTGTTTAACAGCACTAACAATTATCTCAGAAAAATTATCTCTAAATGTCTCAGCCCCCTTTCCAGTCATAGCAGTTCTAACAACATTCTTCAAAATCTCATCATTGTGTTCAAAATCAAAACTCAACTCTTTCAAAAATTCCCTAGCTTTCTCAGCAGCCAAATTATAACCCTTAGTAATCACAGTAGGATGTATTTTCATATCTAACAATTTCTCCGCATTTTCCAATAACCTACCAGCCAACATAACTGCAGTAGTAGTCCCATCCCCAACCTCTGCCTCCTGCGTCTTAGAAATCTCTACCATCATCTTAGCAGCAGGATGCTCAATCTCCATCTTATCCAAGATAGTCACGCCATCATTAGTAACAGTAATATCTCCAACACTATCAACCAACATCTTATCCATTCCCTTAGGCCCAAGTGTAGTCTTAACAGCATCAGAAACCAACTTAGCCGCTAATATATTATTCCTCTGCGCATCCTTCCCCACTGTACGCTCAGTGTTTTCAGGCAAAATATATATCGGTTGTTTGTCAGTCATAAAACATCTAACAAGATTCTTCTTTTAAACATTTTTCACACTCAAAATATATACTTGATTATATATTTTCTACTCTCATCTTTAGGGAGGGTGGGAGGGTAAAGAAGGTTCAGTAGAAAATATTTTAGAATTATCAATACTCTTTTAAACTTCCAATCACTAATAATAAAAAAGAGAATGGCTATTAAAGACAAAGTATTCAAAGGTAAGCTTAAACAAGTTGCCAATTTTAATTTTAAAGACACCTACAGCTTCATCTATGACCATTTATTTGATGAGGGATGGGAAGTACATGAAGACCTATTTAGAGAGAAGACTCTTGGAGAAAATCTTAAAGAGTACAATGTAAACTGGAAGATGACCAAAAACAAGTCAGATTATTTCCAGTATGAAATTACAATTGGTTGGATTCTTCTTGCAATTAAAGATGTGAAAGTAAATGTAGATGGCAAGGAAGTAAAGATGCAAAATGGAACATTAGAGCTAAACTTTGCAGCCACACTAATAAAAGATCCCAAAGATAGATGGAAAAATGGATTCATGAAATCATTAAGACAAGTATTTGATAATTTCGTAATAAGAAATACAATCGAAGAACATGAAATAGAATTATTCGAAAAAGTAAATGAACTAATAGCAGTTGTTAAAACATACTTAGCAATAGAAGGACAGCATCAGTACTAACACTAATGTTAACTTTTAAATAACCTGCTAAACTCATATTAATATGTCAGAAAAAGATCAAGTATACAAGGGAAAAATACTACAAAAGGGGATTTTCAACTTCAAAGATGCTTACGAATTCCTTTATGACTATCTAGTCGATGAAAACTATGATGTAGACGAAGTCAAGTATGTTGAAAAAATTAAAGGTGATGCCAAAGACTTAGAAATAATTTGGAATGCTACAAAAGAAGTCTCGGACTATTTCATGTATGAAATAACTGCTACTTGGGGAATCTTCGGAATGAAGAAAGTTAAGGTTAAGAAAGGAAATGAAGAGGTAGTAATGGATTCTGGAACAATAGAAATAAAATTCACAGCAGCACTAATCAAAGATTTCGAAAACAGATGGGAAAATAATGCTCCTTTAAAATTTATGAGAGGAATATATGATAGATACATCATACGATCCCACATAGATACCTATGGAGTAAAAGTCTGGGAAGAAGTACACGAAGTAATCAACCAGGCTAAATCTTTCTTAGCCATTGAAGGGCAACATGGTTAGCTAAACGTCATAATATGACAACCATTATCTTCAAATAAGTCTTTAATATATCTTGATCTATCTGTAGTAGTTATAGCAATTCTTGGACCAGAAAATTCATCTCCTAAATATCTTGCTGCATCTTCTTGATTACTCTGAGATCCAGCAGATCTACCGCAATCTAATTTCCAAATAGAAGAAGCATAGGTATAGCCATTATCTCCATCTGTAACTGGAAAATATAAAAAAGCGTGCTTAACCAGACCATTAACTATTCCCTGACTTTTCAATTCCTCAACAGCTAATGCAGGAAAAGGAGCCTCAATTTCAGAGTGATGTTCATTCTCTAACAAATATAAATTCCTACGAGCTCCATCTAACTTATTCCCCTTTCTATTAACAAAATCCAAACTAAACTCCATAATCCTATCATAATCATAGCTAACATCTAACCCTCTTGAATTAAGCTCCCGATCCAACGCAGCTGGAATCATAACATCTCCCCTAAGCCCCCTACTATGAATTTGCCTTTGTACCATATTTTTCAAATATCTAATCTCAACACCCCTATTCCTTACAGATTCACCAGTGCTTCTATCAGAATATCCATCAATTACATGCAAGAAGTGAGCTAAAACAGCATCCTCTCTTTCCCTTAACACCTTTTGACGATCATAATGACCCATAGAACTAAGATCCCATCCAAATCTATCTAAGCCTGCATTTCCTTCAGCAAGAATAGGTTCTCTAAAATCTCCCAACCCCCTATCATAGATTGCCTTAAGAAGCATAGTATTCCTATACTCAACTTCTGTCCTTTCCTCAACTCTCAAGGATGCATCACAACGCACCATACGATCCTTAGGTTCCGCTTCTCTAATCAGCTTATCCAACGCAATATCATACCCCCTCCTCTGCGCCAAAAACAATTCGTCCATCAAAAACCAACAAATTTAGCCTATTTAAGATAATATGCTTCCAATCTTATATAACTTTAAATACAATTTTCAGTACTAAATCATATGAAAAAGAAGGCTTTATCCCTGCTAGTACTCACAGTACTACTGAGCACAATTTCAGTTCTAGCTATCAATTTAGAAGTCGAAGCAGAGCCAATATCAAACAGCTACTTAATAGAAACTGGAGAAGAAGCAGTATTTGATCTAACAATAAAAAATCTAGAAGATGAGGGCACATTTGAAATATATTCCTTGGTAGGAGTAGATATTACACACGTACCTTTCAACATAGGATTAGGACAAACAAAAAAAATAAGAATCTACCTAACACCTCAAGATCACCTAAAATCAGAGCCTCAATCTTACATATTTGAATACAAAATAAAAAATTCAAACAATGAAATCCATTCTGAAACATTAACCTTGCATATTGTAGACCTAGAATCATCATTCTCTATTAAAGCAGACCCTTTAGATCCAAAATCAGAAACAGTTACATTAGACATAAAAAACAATGTCATGAAAGATTTCAAAAATGTTAACTTCAAAATAAGTTCAAAACTATTCAATCATGAAGAAACACTAACTTTCAAAGAAAATGAAAAGAAATTTCTAGAAATAACTTTAGACAAAGAAAAAATAAAAACGCTAGATGCAGGAAACTACATCCTTAACACACAAGTTTCCTTGAATAACGATATAGCAAACATTGAATCTCAAATAAAATTCCTAGAGACTGAAGGAGTAGACACAACTGAATCTAATGAAGGAACTATAATCCAAAGATCAGAAACAATCAAGAAGAATACAGGAAATGTAAAGAAACTAGTAAAAATTACAGAAGAGAAAAATCTCCTAGCATATATCTTCACAACAACAAACATAGCCCCAACAGAAGTTGAAACAGACGGTTTCATGAGAAAATACACTTGGGAAAAAGTGCTAATTCCTAACGAAGAACTAAAAGTTGTAACAAGAACAAACTGGCTATTCCCAATAATAATTGTAATTGTTATCTTGATAGGACTAAGCCTAATCAGAAAATCTATCTATGATAGCTTAGAACTAACTAAAAAAGTTGCATTTGTAAAAACCAAGGGCGGACAATTCGCACTAAAAGTAAGTGTTAAGGCAAGAGCAAAAAAGAAAATAGAAAAGATAACGGTAATAGATAAGTTCCCCCATCTAGTGAAGTTATATAACAAATTTGGAATAATAGCTCCAGATAAAATAGATCTGGAAAATAGAAGATTACATTGGAACCTAGAATCCCTAAACAAAGATGAAACAAGAATCTTCACTTACATAATATATAGCAAGATTGGAGTCGTAGGAAGATTTGAACTACCAGAAGCACGAGCGGTTTACGAAGATGAAGGAGAACTAAAAGAAGTTAATTCTAACAGATCTTTCTATGTTAATGAAGGTTCTGAATAAATTCCAAAACTTCTTTAGCATGACCTGCAGCCTTAACCTTATCATATACTTTCACTATTTTCTTATCTTTGTCTAAAACATAAGTTACTCTAAAAATCCCATTATAAGTTCTCCCCATAAACTTCTTCTCACCATATGCCTTATAATTCTTGCAAACTTTAAAATCAGGGTCAGACAATAAGGTAACTCTCAACTCATGCCTCTCACAAAACTTCTTCTTACTTTTCTCATCACCCCCAGAAATCCCAATAACTCCTACACCCAACTTACCAAAATCATCCAACACAGAACTAAATTCATTAGCCTCTATTGTACATCCAGGAGTATTATCTTTAGGATAAAAATAAACTACATTATACTCAGAATTTCTATCATACAACTTGAAAACATTACCATCTTTATCCTTCAAGGAAAAATCCGGAGCCTTACTACCTTCTTTCAACACCATATCGGAAATAAGCACAAAACCTTTAAATACGTTCTCTTTTACTAAGTTACATAACCCCTCTGTAGTATAACGGTTATTACAGGCGGCTGTAGACCGCTTGACGTAGGTTCGACTCCTGCCAGAGGGATATAATAATATCGCAAAGCGATATTATATCTCTGTCAGAAGAGAACCAAGGTTTGACTTCTGAGAAATCTTTGATTTCGAATGAGACAAAGAATTTCCAATTCTTTGGACCTGCCAGAGGGATATTACATTCTAACAATATATTTAAATACGGAAAGCCTGTGCCAAGATAATGTTCAGAAGAATGAATAGAAGAACAGCAATAGGGGCAATAGGCTTGCCTTTCTTATTAAGTTTATTTGGTCCAAATCTAGGAACATCAATTGCTAAAGAAAGCGAAAAAACACAAAAACCATTAGTAATATTTTTCCAAGCAGGAGGGCACAGCCCATACGAGTCCTTCTCACCACTAGTTGATTCAATAAAAGAATATAGAGGGCCATTTGGATCAGTTCAAACTAAGCATGGAATAAGAATTTCAGATCGATTTCCAAGATTCAGTCAAATAGCACATAGAGCAACTATAATAAGATCTCTAGATGCAGAAAATGCAAGCCATGAAGTAAGACCTATAACTGGAGGGCAATTCGCAGATTACGGAAAGAGAGGAGCTAAAGGCAACATCCCCTATTCTGTTGTAGAGATAGATGGTCAATTCGATGTATATAGAGATCTGCAAATGCATAGAAGCTTCCCAATAGAATGGGACCCAATAAATGACGTTTATGCTCCACCTCAACTTATGAAAGGCGCAGATCTAAGAGGACGAAAAACACTACTAAGAACCTTAGAAAAGAAAATAGATGAGACAAGACTCACAAGACATTATACCGAAAATCAAGAACTAGCATTCAGACTAATGATCAATGATGGTTATTTTAGACAAATATTCAAAATAACTGAAGAACAAAATAAGAGAAATGGGAAAGGTGGCATTGGTCAAGCTGCATCTATAGGAGAGAATCTAGCAATGTCAGGAATTGGAATGACCTTAATTTATAACGAAGCATATACTTCAATGGGATCTGGATGGGATATGCATGATGATATAGAAATTTATACAAGAGAACTGTCTCCTCCAACAGATCATGCATTAACTGGACTAGCTGAAAGAGCATTAAGGGGAGAAATTGTCCTAGCCTGTTTCTCCGAACATGGAAGAACTCCATGGATAAATAAAGATGCGGGAAGAGACCATTACCCTGTAGGATATTTTGTTGGAGTTGGAGGAGATTTCAGAGAAGGAGAAGTCTATGGAGGAATAAATCTTAAAGGAGATATAGCCTATGATAGAGTTGCAGCAGGAGAAATTGTCCCAACAATGTTAAGAGCATGTAGAGCTCCTCTGAAACCAGAAGAAAGATATGTCAAGCGAGTCATAGTCTAAAACCACAACAATCCTTATAAATAACAACCCATTAATTCATCCATGAAAAAGAGCGTGATAATCTTACTTTGCATACTATTAATCCTACCAGTGGCAATAGCTCCAAAATATAGCTATCATCCACATGACTTTCTAGAAAATAATTTCCACTACAATCCAAAAGATAGTAAGGTAGAAACAACAAGAACATTTGAGATCATAGAAGATGATGGAACAAGATTCACTAGAACATTCTCTAGCTATAACAAACAAGCTAAAGACTACAATTTCTTCAAAACAGGCAAAGAAAGAAAAGGAATCTACAGAGATTTCCACGACTTTGACGAGCCAGAGACAAGAAAGAAATGTCCAACAGACTGCCCGCTAGGATGGACATGTACAAAAACACACCAGTAATGATCTACAAAGAAATTCTAGAAGTAAAATTACTTAATAATTCTCCAAGAATAACGATTAATCAAAATTCTATGAAGCGTTAATTTTTGAGCTACCAATAAACCTCCTAACAACAAAAGCATAAACTTATATAGAGTTCTAATTACGAAATTTTATGACCTCTTTAGATTACCAATTAAGGAGAGAGCAAGTCCAAGATGATTTTAAGAGGTTGATGAAAACAGGCTTGCCTATAGCACTTAAAAAATCAACAACTAACGAATTTAGATTTAGAAGAAGAGGTAAGAATGAAAGAGCTTGGCTTGATGTAACTGGATTTAATCACATAGACATTGGAGGAGGTATAGCAAACGTTGGAGGAACAACAAGATATGATAATTTTGTTGCTGCAACATTAGATAAAGGATTTGTACCACCAGTAGCTCCAGAATTAAAAAGCATAACAGTTGGTGGGGAGGCGGTTGGAATAGGTGTAGAATCTTCTTGTTTCAGATATGGGTTTGTCCACGAAACATTCCAAAAAATGGACGTACTAACTGGAACAGGAGATGTTGTTACATGTTCTCCAACACAAAACTCAGATTTATTCTTTGGAATACCCAACTCATTCGGTTCATTCGGTACGGTACTAAATGTAAGAATGCCATTAATATCTGCAAAAGAATTCGTAGAAACAACTAGAATTAGATTCAATGATTATGGAGAATTCGTAGAAAGGATGAGAGATGAATCCTGGGCAGCAAGGACAGATGGAAAATGGGATTACATCGATGGCCTTGTTTTCAAACCAGATGAAATGTATCTAAACCTTGCAAGATTCGAAGATAATCCAGAAACCGTTAGTGATTACACAGGAATGAATATTTTCTATAAATCTATGGACAAAGCAAAGGACGCAACAAGAACTGACGAATATATTTTCAGATATGATACAGACTATTTCTGGGCGGCTAGAGCAATGGGTCTAGAAAATCCATTACTAAGAAGAGCATTTCACACAATGGGCTGGTTAAGATCAGATGTCTATAGAAAAATTCTCGGATGGGATAAAAAATTAGGTTTCTCAGATCGTATGCACAGAAGGAAGGGAAGAAGATTTGAAACACTAATCCAAGATGCTGAAGTTCCTGTAGAATACGCTCCAGAATTCTTAGAATGGTTCCAAACAGAAATAACAGACCAAAGACCACTAACAATCACAGCAGTAGTCCCATACAGCCATACAGCAAACTTCCCATTATTCTCAATGGAACCCAAAACAATGTATATGAATATAGGATATTATGCAGCAGTTCCAACAACAGAACCAGATGGACATTATAACAGAATGTTCGAAAAAAAATTAATTGAAATAGCTGGAAGAGGAAACAAAGCAAAGAAAATGATGTATTCAGGTTCACAATACACTGAAGATGAATTCTGGGAGATCTTTGACAGATCTGCCTACGACCATCTAAAAAGCACTTACGACCCAGATGGAGTTTTCCCAGGACTATACGATAAATGTGTCCGGAAACAGTAGTAAATAACAAGGTTTAAAAACCAATAAAATTTGAAATTCTTGAGGTGAAGGATATGAATAATGAATTGGCTAAGAAGACCATCAAAACGAGACGTTGTAACAGAACTGTTCAGCTATGCAGACATAGCCATAAATGGAGAAAGACCTCAAGACATCAAAGTTCACAATCCAAGATTCTATGAAAGAGTTCTAGCAGGAAGTTCATTAGGTTTAGGAGAATCTTACATGGCTGGAGACTGGGATGCTGATTCTGTAGATGAAACAATCAATAATATAACAAACGTAAGATTAAGAGAATACGTACAAGAGGTTAAAGGAATAAAATGGCAAGCTTTCCTAGCAAGACATTTGAATAACAGATCAGTATCAAGCTCTAGAAGAGTTGCACAAGATCACTATGATCTAGGCAACGACCTATATATCCCAATGTTAGGAGGAGATCCAACAGATCCCGCAAATGCCGAAACTCATGCTTTCATGCAATACACATGTGCATACAGAGGAAATGACCCATCTCCAGAAGACTTCGATCTTAGAAAAGATGAAATTAGAAAACTAGAATTAATTTGTAGAAAAGCGGAATTAGAAAGTGGTCAAAGTGTATTAGAATTAGGGAGTGGATTTGGAGGATTTGGAAACTATGCAGCTACAAATCATGGAGTAGAAGTAAAAGGATATAATATCTCAAAACAACAAATAGAGTTCTCTAGAAGATGGAACGAGAACCTTCCAGTAACAGTAATAGACTCAGATTACAGATTTGCACATGGTCAATTTGATAGAGTAGTTTCAATAGGGCTAGGAGAACACGCAGATCCAAGGGAATTAATGCAAACTGCACATAGAAATCTAAAACAAGATGGGCTATTTGTAGTACACATGATTGGTAGAAGAGAAGCTGCAACATCTACAGACCCATGGATTGACAGATATATCTTCCCAGGAGGAAACTTGCCTTCGTTATCACAACTATCAACAGCAGCAGAAGGCCTATTCACAATTCAAGATTTCCATAATTTTGGACCAGACTACGATCCAACATTAATGGCATGGTATCAAAACTTCACAGCAGCATGGCCAGAACTAGAAAATACATATGGACATAAAGCTAACGGACAATTCAAGAGAATGTGGGACTACTACCTACTATCATGCGCAGGAGCTTTCAGAATATCTGAACCCGATCCAAGATCGATGAAGAACCAGCTGTTCCAATTAGTTCTAGCAAAATCTCCTACGAAAAAGTACGTTACAGTTAGAGAATTCTAGAAAAATTCCAAAAATCTACAAAACATTTAAATAGGATAATTTCATCATATGATAAAGAAGAGGTAAAATGACGTTATCAATTATAATAGGGATCTTAGGAGCATTAATAATTTTAGAGAGTTTATTCCTACTTATTTTTCCACTAGCATCAAAAAAGATGCTAAAGAAAATTTCAAAAAACGATAAGACAATCAAGAAAGCAGGATTAATAGAATTCTTCCTTGGTTTAATCTTACTAGCAATTTCCTACATAACCAAATTAGGTTAAAATTATTCTAATTTTTAAAAAATTATTCGGCCTTCTCGAACTTAACTACAGCCTTACAAGCCAACTTTGGAGTAACCTTCTTCATAAATGTTCTAACCTTAGGAACATTATCCTCTCCATTAAAGTAGATTGTGAAAATAGGCTTACCCTTCTTAACTACAGCAGCTCTTCCTTCAGAACTTCCGAAACTATTCTTCATTCCAGTCTGAACTCTTTCACCCTTCGAACCACCACTAAAAATTCTATTGTTTCTCAAAATATTATGTGGATAAACATTAACTCTCAAAAAGAAATCCTTAGCAACCAACTTAGTCATATCCTTATTCAGTCCCTGTCTAATAGCCTCTAGAGCCATATCTCTAATCTGGATATTCTCACCAGCACTTAATGTAACCTTAATCTTATACTCTCCAGCCTCGAACTTCTTTATGTTACCCATATTAAACTTAACAATCTTCTGCGGTGGAATTGTCTTAATATAACTCTTCTGCTGCTTCTTAGATCTTCTAGTATTAGCTATAGGTTTTCTCTTCGAATATGCTGCTGCGTTTCTACTACTTGCCATTTTTAACTACTCCTTCCCACAGTGGGAACATTCATAGAAGGTTTACTATCTCCAGATTTTCCATAAGACATTCCAGACCTTATTGAAGTAGGTCTATCATATCCAAAAGAAGGACCTTCTCCCAATAAATATCCAATATCTCTAGCATTAGTTCTGCCCATAGAACCAGAAAGATCTTCAGATTCATAAGGCCTACTTTCCATTCTAAAAGCAATCTTTCTATCAGCATCCGCATAAGCAGTTCTACCATTAACTCTTGATCCAACCTCATAACTAGATCCCATCTTACCAGTACCCTTTAATTCATAACTCATTTTAAGCAGCTAAAGTATAGCTCTCCATGTTTACATTATCAGCATATCCAACAGCACCAACAGATCCCTCAAGACCACTTCTAGGAGCAAATCCATGTTCAGGCCTACCACAATCAATTTCGTAAGAAACACCATTACTATAAAACTTACACATTTTAAGCAGCCCTCCCAAAAGAATCATAATCATCTTCATCATCAAAATCTTCATCAGTTAATCCAAATTGTCTTCCCAACCTATATTGATCCGTAACATCATCATTATCTAATCCAGTAACCTCATCAGGGGAAACATCAGCCCTCATATCGCCATAACTAGGACCGCCATCATATTCAGCAATATCTAAAGACCTTGTCAAACCAGCATCAGCATCAGCTAACAAGTCATCCAACCTTCGATTAAGTGCATTAACATCAGGAGTTTGTTCAAAATAAAGATTAAATTGCCTATCTGGTCCCAAAGCAACACTAGAATCATTAGCTCCAGGGCTACCAGTATTACCCGTATATCCCATCTTAAGCCTTAACCTCCACATCAGTGTTCTTAGCTTGACCTGGTAAACCAATCTCAAAAATAGCTCTAACCAATCCCTTATTACCATGAGCTGAACTCACCTTACCCTTAATCGCCTTACCAGCAGGGCTAGTCCAAACTACATCCTTTCCAACAAACTTGCCAGCCTCCTCTCTTGTCTTGCTGCCAACATTTATTAGATAATGTCTTTCGTGGATTCTCTTCAATCCCCTTCTAAATTGCACAACTTTTCCGGTTACCATTGTTAACAATATTATAGAATTCAGAGAAAATATAGGTTTTTAAAGCTTCCTGAATCTCAGATTTAGTAAGATCAAGAGGCAATAGGCCTATTGAGGTATCTAAGGTGCATTACTACTAGCAATAGACTCTTTAGCAAACCCAAAAGGGTCATATTTCTGAACCTTGGCCCTTAAATGACGTCCGCCATTATCCGTGCCTGTAGCACTCCTATCCTCAAAGTTTAAATCCTCGACCCCAATCACACGATATGGCTGCCAATCTGGACTTTCTCTAGTTCCCCTATTAACCTCCACCCCCAAAACTAAAGAATAATCCTCAGAAGACTTACCAATATCAAACTGTCTAGCCAAATAACCATCAATAGCATCACTTCCAAGATAGCCTCCAATAACTCCTCCAACAGCACCAACTCCCATAGCTAATAATAAACCTCCTCCATACAATGTATTTCTAACCCACTTCCTCATTTGTTAACAAGAACAATTTCCTTTATAATCTTTTAGATTACGGAAACTCTTCATCGATAATTAGCAACCAGGCATAACTTTTAATCCAGATTCATCATCTGAATCATCATTATTATCATTCAAAAGATCTATTAGTCCATTCTTAGCAAAATCTCCAACTATGTCTCCCGTAGCATAAATTGCCATTCCACCAAATAACATAGCATCATTTCCCAAAATATATCCAGGGATAGATATTCCTGCACCCAATAATTTACAAAAAATCGCAGTACTAGTACAAGATCTCATAGCTTGATAGGGATTATCTTCATACATCGAATTCATTATTACTTTCTCCTTATTGTTTTATTCTTATATTTAATAATTCGATAAGAAAAACCCACTAGATATTTTTTCTACCTGAAATATCAGATATCTCAAATAACAAAATAAAACACAAATACTTATATATAGAAAATTTATCCCTCATCTATGTCTAAGTGGTACAATTCAGTAACAGGATTAAGAAGATCCCTATGGGGAGTTGCAATAGGCGCAGGATTATTAGGATACTTCATAGGCCAAGCTAATGCTCCAACAGCTAGCCCTGAAAATGAAGAGCCATATAGAGTTGACTCAGTTTTCCTACATGAAAAAGACGGAAAAAGATACGCACTAATAAGTACAAACAGAGGAGAGGATCAAACTGCATCTAGCGATGATGGAACTACTTACACAAATACACAAATTCTAAACGAAAGAAACAATGCGGCATTGAGAATGGATCTAAGAGCTGCTAGAGAAGGTAACGGCCTAGAACAAAGAACTAATTCTAATTAATGAAGATCCATATTCTCCGAGAAGAAAGGCAACATTTTCGCTTCAGCTTTTCTTAAATGTTCATGATAAGTCTGGGCACTAACTCCCATTAGCCCAGACAATTTGTCAAGAGTCATCAATCTAGGAAAAGTGTAGTATCCATTCTTGACAGCAATCTCAAAAGCCTTCTTCTGTTTCTCAGGCAACTTAGGCAAAACCCTAGGAAAATAAACATCATGCAAATTCTCCTTAGTAATAGCTTTAATATCTAAATCTAAAAGCCTCTTAGGCCACTGCTCCAATTCATGCATCAAATCAGTAAGCTTCTCCCTATCCCAAGCCGCAATTCTCCAAGTCTCATGACCATCTTCAATCAAAACAGGTTCAGGCAAATACAATTCAGGATCATACAACATCTCATAAAACTTCTCCTCTTCTGCAACTTCTGCAACAATCCTATTATGATCTCTTTCAAAATGAGTAACTTTCTTATCCTTCTTCAAAGCCTTAGCAAACTTATCCTTTTCTTCCTCACTACCTCTAAGAAGATGAATTCCCAAAATATGAATCTTCCCACCTTTCTTAAATCTATCGACAGGATAAAAATAATCTGTAACTTTGAACTTATCAGTAAGATGTGTATAAACACTATCCACATTCCTTACTTTAAACTTAAGACTCCACATTACCATAGTAGTTATTAGAAATTTTTAAACTTAACCTTTATACCTGATATATCAGGCATCTACACACAAAAACCAAACCAGAACGTGTCTAACAATTAATATCTCAACACAAATTTTTCCACCCCTGCACCTTA
>CAYFMD010000014.1:0-30459 GCA_964344105.1 Candidatus Woesearchaeota archaeon
AACCTGATTAAGTATGTGGCAATAAACTTATCTGACGATTAGTTTAGTGTATCCTCCAGTGCTTAACTTTATAATCTCTTAAGGGAGAACTCTGCCATCTATCAACCCCTCTCAACAACAATGGGGCTTGATAAACATGAGATCCAGTAACTACTGATCCTTCATTTACAGGATATAGTCCAACAGACAATTGAGGTGCATCACCTTCTGGATCCAGAATAACATCAGGAACCCCAAACTCGGTAGTAGGAGCCTTCATTTCAGTCCATCTAAGCTCATTAGGAGTCATTCCTCCAAGATTATAGACTAGTTGCAAATCATTTGTAAAACTACCATAACCAGGCCTTCCCTCAAGCGATTCAATTCTTGGAACTTCAACAACTGTTTTCATTTTCAGTATAAATCCAATAGATACAATGGGTTTTTAAGTGTTACTAATCTCCCAAAACCATACTACATACTTGATCTAAAGCAGACTGAACTTCTCTTGGAGTCCATCTCCTCCCATTCAATCCTCCAATAAGGTCATCAACATGATCTGGACCAGTTCTACCACCTCCTCTGAACGAAGCCCCTTTAAGCAATGCAACATCTGCCTCTAATAAATCAAGTCTTGTTGCATAAATGGCAGTTCGTTGACTTGCGAAGGCCCCGGGATAAGCATCTCTATCTTCAGATGAGATAAAATGCCCAAGATAAGTTGTTCTATCACAAACATTAGAAACAATAACTAAATCGTATCTATCTACAGGCCATATCATCTTAATTATCTAAATTGGTCCTGCCAAGAAATACTAATATTTAAACTGTGCTTTTTCTTATTGATAATGGAAATCAATAGGGTTTTTATATAAAAATAGCATAATTTAACATTATGGCCTACGCTGCAGTATCTGAATCGGTTATGGCTCCTGAAGAGGGGTTAATGAGAGACATGAGTTCTCTAGATGGGCTTGCAGCAAGGGCTAGTCAGGGAGCAAATTTTGGAACAACTACTCTTGATGTGGGGGAGACTTATGCTGGCAGTGTTTTGGAAGCTGCCGATGATTACTGTTGTCCAGGATGTGACATAGGAACCGGACATATGGATTCTTCTAATCCTGGTAGCGCACTTTCCTCGACAAATACTTCTAATCCCTCAGAATATGCAAGCAGCCCCGGAAATCAGAATTCTGCTTACAGTGCAACAGAATCTGTGACTGTATCCGGACACCAAAATCTTGAACAAGCAGCCTCAAATGCTCCAAGTTCTTCATTTGCAGGATTACAAGATAGAATACAAAGTTTTGATGCTAGTGGGTCTTACTCAGAGGCCAGCATATCTGCAGAGTCAATAGTTGCTGATGCTGACAATTACTGTTGTCCAGGATGTGACATAGGAACCGGACATATAGACTCTTCCGATGCCAGCAGCGCTTTGGTTTCTACAAGCACATATGATGCCACTGAGGCTTTAGGCAGCTCTGAAGGCCAAAGTGCTAGCTATAGTGTGTCAGCAGAATCTGTAAGTCAAACTGGAAATCAAAATCTTGAACAAGCAGCCATAGAGGGAGGAGATTCATCATTTGAAGGATTACAAGATAGAATACAAAGTTTTGACACAGGACAATCATATGCTGAAAATAGTCTCTCTGCAGAATCCGTAGTTATTGAGGCTGACAATTACTGTTGTCCAGGATGTGACATAGGAACAGGGCACATGGATTCTTCTGATTCAAATAATACTCTAGCTTCTACAGACACCTATAGCGCTCCAGAGTTTGCAGGAGAACAAATACAAACAACAGAATCCTCTACTGTAAGTGAACCTACTATTCAAGAAACTAATGCACCTGAATCTATGAGTTCTATAGACGCCGTTGCCACTAGCTACGATTCAGTGTCTACAACTTCCTCCTTACAACAATCTAATGACCTGGGAGATTCTTCGACTATGACTTCACAACTTAATGGGCTAGAACAAACAACACAACAATATGTAAATGATACAAGTTCAGATACTGGAAATTCAATTGAAAGCTCCCAAATATTTCAATCCTATGAATCTACTACAATGTCAGAGGTTGATACTAGCTTCTCAACAACCAGCTTAGATCAAACTATCGAAGCTCATATCTCATCAAGATCAACATCTATTGAGGTTTCCTCCAACTCTACTCAAATGGCATATGATGAAAACGTCATTTCTGAAAGAGGCAGTATTAGCTCACAAAATGAATCTGGAAATGTCAATGAATCAATAAGTGTCCAATATGGGGCTACAATAAACTCACAACCTGAATCAAATAGTGTTGTTACATCTTACTCCTCTGGAGAGCAAACAGGTCTTGACGTGGCTCAGAATAATGGGCTAGAAAATACATTACAACAGTCTGGAACAGAAGTAAGTACAAGTTCCACTAATACAACAGAATCCATTCAATCATCTCAATCCTATGAATCTACTACAATGTCAGAGGTTGATACTAGCTTCTCAACAACCAGCTTAGATCAAACTATCGAAGCTCATATCTCATCTAGATCAGCTGAAACAAATTCTATTGAGTCCTCTTCAAGTACTTCACAGGTTGCATATGAAAGTAGCACTGTTACTGAGAGATCAACAAGCGTTGAGTCTTCTGCAGAAATTGCAGGAACTGGATATGAAACAAGCATAGATCAATTCTCCAGAACAGACAATACAGTTAATTCTTATTCATCTACAAATCCATCAGATCTTAATGATATCCAAGCTAATGATCTAGAGCAAACTATTGAAGAAACTTCAAACTCTCTAGGTAATGAATCTAAAGGAAATTCAATAAATGCAGAGCAGCAATATGAATCAAATTCTCCTGAAGAATCAAATCACAAAAATGATTCACCATATCAATTAGATAATGTGATCGGAGAAGAAACTGAAACAGATGCTAAATATAAAAGCCGCGAACATCAAAAACCAGATAATGAAACTAGGGAATCTGTTGCAAAAAAAGAAGATCCACGAGAAAGGTTAGAAACTATAGGGAGCAATAAAGAATCAAAAACTAAAAAAGAAGTTATAAGTAAACAGAAAGAAAATAAAAAGGGAGTTAAAATAGTTAATAGAAAAATCAAAAAAGAATCTACAAAGAAAAAAGAAGTGACTGCAAAAAAATCAAAAATTAGCGCTAGAAAAGTTAAGAATAAAAAATTGAAAAAAATTAAAAGAGCGATTTCAAATCCTAGTGCAAGAAGACTATCCTCTGGTAAAATCTTGGAAGTTGCAGCTTAACCGTGATCTATTTCTTATTGATAATTAGTATCAATAAGATTTATAAATCATAAAAATTGTCAATTTTCCAAGAGGAATTTGATATTAAGAAGAATGACAGACGAAGTAAGTAGACAAGTTATAGAATTCGCACAACCAGGCGCTGATATGGAGGCACGTCCAGGAAATGCGATTGCAACAATAGCAGCAGGTATAGGAAATGTTTATGCAGCTCTTGGACCTCTAATAGGATATATACAAAACAGTTCAGGAAATGAAGATGCTCAAAAAGTTGGAAGATTTATCAATAATTCACAAAATGCAATTACTGGATTAGAAGGAGCGGTAAATGCTATACTAGGAGTGAGTAGTGGAAAAATTGTGCAAGGAGGGGTTGTAGCTCATGCATGGATGTTAGAGGGAGCAGCAAAAGTTACAGGAGACTCTGAATTGATTACTGATCCAGAAAAGGTGAGATATCTTGCAAGAAATTGGAAGAATCTTGATGGACCATTTAAATCTAGAGTTCAAAGTGAGATGGATAGAATTGGAGCTCCTCTAAATTCAATTGCAGCTTATGCTGATCTAGACCCTACAAGACAGAAAGCTTATGCCCTTTTTGATGAATTAATAAAGTGTGGGGGGAGAGGTGTGGAAGGTCATGGGCACGAAAAAACTAAAGTTCCTTCGCTTTGGGTTGATGGAAGCGCAATTGAAGAAAAAACCGAAGCAGATAGGTATTTGAACTCCGCACTTTCAAGTGACGTATCTGGGGGGATTGCTATAGGAGGATATAGTTCAAATACATGTGCCTGGGACGCTTTAAAATACAAGTCTACTCCCGGTTCATTTGCAATGATTTCTGAAAAGGCAACTGCATTAAGCAAGATGTTTGGATCAATTGAATTAAGTAACCGCGCTCCTGAAGATATAACAGGGCCTCTTGGTAGTATCGCTCAAAGTTACGAATCTATAGCAAGGGCAGCTGCTCCATCATTATACTCACTACAACCTGTAACGAACACCTCTCGTGTAAAGGGATTATAATTTTCTTGATATCCCTTATTGATAATGGAAATCAATAAGATATATAAATATACTATTCTAAACAATATTACATTTAACACAATGTACCTGGCCGTCCTACTAAATCTGTATTGGGGGAGTAGGGGCCTATAATGATCAAAATGGAAGTAGAATTTTACGACGTGAAGACGAAGAGCAAGTTTAAAACTGATGCTTTTAGAGTTGAAGAAAGAAAGGGTAGATTTTTTGCTGTAACCAAATCTCCAAATGGAGATCATGAGTGTTGGAGAGTTCTATCAAAGGCTCAGGCAGAAGAATTTAGAGAATAATATTCTTAATTGACTGGATATAGTTAAAATTATTTCTTAGAGAGGGTCTTATCTTATAACTTTATTTATAATGCGAGGGGGAGGATTCGAACCCCCGAAGGCACTAAGCCACAGGATCTTAAGTCCTGCCCGTTTGACCGCTCCGGAACCCTCGCATAAAGAACTCAATAATCATCAATTTAAAAACTATTCGGCATACCAAAACCCTTTTATACACATTACTATCTCAGAATATATGGCAGATGATAGGGTGGGGGTGATAGGTTTTGATGAATGTGGTGTCAAGGAGTATCCAGTAGTTTACACAGCAGCATTTTCAAATAACATTGCTGATGCAGACACTAAGCCTCCAAGGGGGGTTAAACTTTACAGCAAAAAGAATCCTGGAAGGGCCAATGCAAGCAATCCTCCTGAATTCATAGATGATTTAGACTATAGATGGTTACAATTTGATACAGAACATCGAAGCCAATTAGAACCACATTATAGATGGGGGGCCATAATCCCTAGTTTGTTATATGGAGTAAGGGTTACCAGCCCCTTAATATTATGCATTGATGGCCATCAAACATCAACAACTTTAGATCGTATAAGGGGCAGTATGAGGGATTTATGTGGAATAACTGGAGATGATCTAATAATAAGACATGATCGGGATTATGACAAGAGAGTAAGGGTAGTAAATTGGGCACATCATTTGGCATACCATATAAAATATAGACAAACTAGTATAGATGAATTAGGTAGGGATCCTCACCGAAGACAATTAAGGCAAGAATTCTTCCCTAGAACCAGATCAAAAAGAAAAAAAAGATAACTATCTACCTAACAACCTAGCATACTCAGGAACAACATCCTTCGTAAATTTCTTCATACCTTCCCTGGTCTTCTTATGAATCAACAACTTCCTAATGACTGAAAGAGGGACAGTAGCAATATGCGCTCCAGCTTCAGCAGCTTCTCTAAACTGCCTTACATTACGAATCGAAGCAGCCAAAACCTTTGTCCTACTTCCCTTCAAAACCTTAACACACTCCTCAACTAAATCAACACCGCTAACAATTCCTTTATCATTCAAAATCTTTTTACCTTTCTTAATCCCCTTATCGGGAAAATAATCTCCTTTCTCAAACTTAATCCTATTAACCTCTCTAATATAATCATCTTCTCTTCCCATAAATGGACTAACATAATTTGCCCCAGCCTTCGAAGCAAGCATGGCTTGCTCAGGACTAAAAACCAATGTACAATTAACCTTAATGCCAGCCTTCCGCAAAGCAGCAATCGCCTTTATTCCATCAGCCTCCCTACTGCAAACATCTTTCATACAAGGATCAACAGGAATCTTAACATAAAGATTACCTAACTTACCAAACTTCTTCTTCAAAACCTTCCCTTCAGCAACCATCTCATCAAAACTAGTCCCAACAACTTCCAAACTTACAGGAAGATTGCCACAAGCCTTGAAAACCTTCTTGATATAATTCTCCATATCAATCTTTTTCCCAATAACTGCTTTCTTAATCAAACTGGGATTTGTAGTAATTCCATCCAAAATCCCATATCCCTTTACCTCTTTGATCTCTTCCAGCTTCGCTGAATCTAAGAATAATTTCATTCATATCACCTCTATAAACAAAATCAATTAAGCTTTATTAAATTATTGATCCAATCGCTTCTCTGATTCCTCTATGTAATCTAGAGCATTCATCCCATCAGCATCCTGAAAAAATCCATGGGTCCTAGGTCTTCTAGTCTCGCCCTCTCTATATTGTGGGAACCTTTTAAGTAAACTAGCATAGGTCTCCAATAAGCTAACAGCTCTTTTAACCTCGCCATCTTGACCGCCTCTAAGTGCACGAGCAACACTATCAAACCCATTAGTATAGATATGAGAAACGTTAGTTCCCTGTGGGAAGCTACCAGTGCCAGCAGCCTCGGTTACCTCAGCTAGCAATCTAGTATTTAATTCAGATTTTCTTTGTCTCCATTCGGGAACATCAGCCATCTATACAATAACTTATAAACCTTTATTAATTTATCCCATTATAGAAAAAAAGACAAGGTTTATATATGACAAAACCATCATATTAATATGGAAACAAAAAAAGAAGAAACATACGATGCAGAAAAAAACGCTAGTTTTTCTGCCCCGAAAACTTCTAAGAAGGAAGTTTTCGATGTAGCAATTATCGGATCAGGGATAGCAGGTTTAGCTGGATCTATATATGCTAGGAGAATGAATCTAAAGACAATCATCTTTGGTTCAGAGCGAGGAGGAACACTTGCTAAAACTCATCTAGTAGAAAATTATCCTGGATATAAATCAATATCTGGTCCAGATCTAATGGATAAAATGTTAGATCATGCTAAGGCCTACGAACCAACAATGATCATGAGGGCTGTTATCGATATAAAGAAACAAGGAAAATGCTTTTTACTTTCAACAAAAAAGGAATCTTACAAGGCTAAAACAGTATTATTTGCAACAGGAAGCAAGTGGAAAGAACTAGGCGCTCCTGGCGAAGAACAATTCAAAAACAAAGGTGTTCACTACTGTGCTTCTTGCGACGCACCATTATACAAAGGAAAAGATACTGCAGTTGTTATTGGGGGAGGAGACTCAGCAGTTAAGGAATCTCTACTAGTTGCAGAATATTTCAAAAATGTTTATGTTCTAGCAAGATCAACTTTCAAACCAGAACCTATTAACATGCAAAGAGCACAAGCAAACAAAAATATTCATCTAATTAACGGGATAGAACTAAAAGAAATTAGGGGAGATAAGTTTGTAACAGAAGTTGAAACTACTAAACCAATAAACAATTCAACAACTCTAAAGACTGATGCGGTATTCATAGAAATCGGTCACATACCTCTAAGCGATCTAGCAGTAAAACTAGGTGTTAAGACAAACAAAAAAGGAGAAATAATAATCACAAGAGAAGCTAGAACTAATGTTCCAGGAATTTACGCAGCAGGAGATGTAGGTGATCTAAAATTCAAACAAGCAATAACTGGAGTCGGAGAAGCAGTTACTGCCATGTATTCTATCTATGATGATCTAGCAAAAGATGCAATAGAAACTTGCGCTGCTGAATAAATTTATATACTATTTTCTACTAATACCAACATGCTCATAGCATGATTACTTAAGTCCAAAGATGGTGAAACCAAAACTATCCTCAATTCTCAGGAAAGGAAAGGCAATGATCCTAGCTTATGATCAAGGACTAGAACACGGCCCTGAATCAGATTTCAATGATAAAAATGTAAATCCTCTCTACATAATTGATATTGCAAAAAAAGGCAAATTCACAGCACTTGTTTTTCATAAGGGAATTGCAGAAGCATACAAAAAAGAAATCAAAGCATCCAAGGTTTCTTTAATAGTAAAACTAAATGGAAAAACAAATCTCAAAAAAGGAAATTACATCAGCAAACCAACTTGCACTGTAAAAGAAGCAATAAAACTAGGTGCAAAGGCAGTAGGCTACACAATATACATAGGATCTATACATGAAGCAGAAATGTTTGAAGACTTTGATAAAATACAAAAGGAAGCACATAAACATAACCTGCCAGTAATCACTTGGATTTACCCAAGGGGAAAAGATATCAAGAACGATACATCAAGAAAGAACATGGCCTATGCAGCACGTACAGCATTAGAGCTAGGAGCTGACATAGCCAAAATAAAATACGGAGGCAACCCATCAGATCTAAAATGGGCAGTAAAATCTGCAGCAAGAACAAAAGTAGTAATTGCTGGAGGAACAAAAAAGACAAATAAGAAATTCTTACAAGATGTTAAAGACATAATAAAATCAGGAGCTATCGGACTTGCAGTAGGAAGAAACATCTGGCAAGCCAAAGATCCAATTAAACTCACTGAAGACTTAAGAAAAATAATATGGAAAACCAAATCTGCGAAGGCCCGATAATAATTGTTAATTACAAAAAAACAAAAAAAGGAAAAGATATTTTAGCTTTCAGCAAAAAAATAAATGATCCTTGTCTAATAGCTGCAGTTCCCACACCAAGCCTTGCAGAGATTTCTAAGAAAACAAAACTAATAACAATAGCTCAACATCTTAACAAACAATCTCCAGAAGAACTAAAAGCAACAGGAGCACATGGAACGCTATTAAATCATTCCGATAATCCAATTCCATTAAAAGAAATCAAGGAACTTACTAACAAATGTAACAAGCTTAAACTAAAAGTTATTGTTTGTACAAAAACAACTAGAAATGTAGATGCTATAAGAAAATTCAAGCCTTGGGCAATAGCCTATGAAGATCCAAAATTAATCGGAACAAAAAACCCAGTTACTGACCATCCAATGGACTTACTAAAATTCACAAAACATTTCAAACACTGCAAAAGAATCCCATTATGCGGAGCGGGAATAAATAAAAAAGAAGATGTTGAAAACGCACTTAAACTAGGATGCAAAGGAATCTTAATTAGCAGTGCAGTAATGAAATCTAAAAACCCGAAGGGTTTATTAAAACAACTTAGCTTACAATAAAAAGGGTGATAAAATGAAAAAGTGGATCAAAGGAGGGCTAGTAGCATCAGTTATCTACATAATAATTGCAATTTTCTCACATCCAATATCTCTAGAAACCTCTTTCCTATTAATTAAATCACCAATACTAGCAATATTCCCACTAATAGTTTTCATAGCAATAGATCTCAGTAGGTTTGCAACGAATGCAGTTTTATGGATAATAAACATAATAATCTACTTCATCATTGGAGCATTAATAGCATTAATAATTAAAAAAATGAGGAGCAAAAAATGAAATTCTTCAAGAAGAAAAAAGATATTGATAAGATAAACCCAGACCATTTCAGAGTAACTATCTTTGGATCAGCCAGAATAAAAAGAGGTGAACCAAGATATAATCAAATAAGGACTCTAGCAAAGATGCTTGGTGAAAAAGGAATTGATATAGTAACTGGGGGTGGACCTGGATTAATGCAAGCAGCATCTGCAGGGCATAATGAGGGTACAAAAAAGGGAAAAAATAACTCTCATTCAATAGGTCTTTTAATTAAACTGCCTACTGAACAGAAAACTGCAGAATTCTTAGACATAAAAAAAGAATTCCAAAGATTCTCTGGAAGGCTAGATAGATTTATGGAACTATCCAATGTTTTTGTTGTAGCTCCAGGAGGGATAGGAACAACACTAGAATTTTTCTACACATTACAATTAATTCAAGTTAAGCAAACTTGCAACGTTCCTATAATCCTAATTGGAGACATGTGGCCTCCATTAATAAGATGGTTAGAAAACTGGCCTCTAAAGAAGAAATTCATGAGCAAAGAAGATCTAACCTCTATATTCTTAGCAAAAAATAATCAAGAGGCTATGAAGATGATTGAAGCAGCCCACAAAAAATTCAACTCCGGAGATAAAAACATTTGTTTAAACTCTAAGAAGTACAAATTAGAATAATCTAGCGCTCTTTCTTAACAATAAACTCACAAGCATCCAAAAAACTCTTAGCAATATATTTCTTCTTGCTCTTTAATTTTTTAGTTAACTTATCCTCTCCAGGCCTATTTACAAAAGGAACCAATATCCCAAAACCTCCAACGTTATGTGCAGTCCGAAGATCACTAGCTCTGTCTCCTACAACATAAATGATAGTTTCATTTTTCTTCCAACCCAAATCTCTCAATGCACTCTCAACCATTCCTGGTAATGGCTTATTACACCTACAATTACACAAAACTTTTCTATCAAAATGAAACTGGGGATGCAACTTCTCATAGGCCTTGGTAGTATGCGGACAAACAAAACACTTTTCCATTCTAACATCTCTTTTCTTAACTAAATTAACTACGTAATCACAAACATCTTTAGCTTTCTTCTTAGTCAACAATGGAAACTCCCTTATAGCAACTCCTGACTGATTAGTAATCATATAGATCTTGGCATCAGGCAGCTTTCTATTCAATAACTTCAATCCTCCAAAAACCCCTTTCCTAAATCTAATCAAACTCTTCCAATTTCTCTGACTTCCTAAATGATACTTATCATCATAAATAACTGTACCATCTCTATCAAAACAAATCAACACCTTCTTTTTCATATCAAAAAAAGCTTAGTAAGATATAAATACCTTTCTCACTGTATAATAAAAAAGAGAAGATGCGTATAGCAATTAACGGTTTCGGAAGAATAGGCCGAATGATTTTTAGAATTGCCATAGAAAGAGGTTTTGATATAGTCGCAATTAATGATGTGCATGGAATTGACAACGCAGCCTATCTTCTAAAATACGATACAGTCTATGGTAGATTCAATAAAAAAATTTCCATTAAAGATAAAAAACTAATAGTTGATGGAAAGGAAATTCAAGTATTATCTCAAAGAGATCCCTCTAAACTTCCTTGGAAGAAACTTAAGGTAGATATAGTAGTTGAAGCAACTGGCGCTTTTAGAGAGAGAAAACAAATATGTCTGCATGAAAAAGCCGGTGCAAAATACGCAGTGCTAACAGCTCCATGCAAGGGAAAAAAGGATGTAGACATAACTGTAATCATGGGAGTTAATGACAAGAAACTAAAGAAATCTCATAGAATAATCAGCGTTGCATCCTGCACAACAAACTGTCTGGTTCCAATAGCAAAAATACTTCACGATAAATACAAAATAAAATGGGGGATGATGTCAACAATCCACGCTTACACTAACGATCAAGCATTGCAAGATTCATCACATAGAAAAACTAGGAGAGGCAGGGCTGCATCTCAAAATATAATTCCAACAACTACTGGTGCTTCAGAAAGTATAGCTAAAATAATCCCTGATCTTTTAGGAAAAATAAAAGGAATTGCAGTAAGGGTTCCTGTGCCAACAGGGTCTTTGGTAGACCTAACTGTAGAACTATCAAAAAACTTTAATGTTAAACAAGTAAATCAAGATTTCAAAAAATTAGCTTCAGAAGAACTAAATGGCATCCTTGGATATACTGAAGATGAAATCGTATCAAGCGATATTATAGGAGACAGCCATTCTGCAGTAATAGACGGACTATCTACTTCAAAGGAAGGAAATCTTCTTAGGGTTTTAGCCTGGTATGACAACGAATATGGCTATTCAAACAGAGTAGTTGATGTTTTAAGCAAAATAGAAGCAAGACAAATGAAATGATATGGTATACAAAAACTTCAAAACTATCAATGACTTTAATGTAAAAGGTAAAACAGTTCTTCTATGGGCAGATTTAAATTCTGAAATAAAAAACAACAAACCCACTCTCTCTGCAAGAATAAAAGAGCACTCTAAAACAATAGCTCTACTTAAGAAAAAGAAAGCAAAAATAATTGTCCTTTCTCACCAATCAAGACCTGGGAAAAAAGACTTTACTTCACTAAAAAAACATGCAGGATTAGTTAACAAGATAACTAAAATAAAATTTATAGAAGATATAATTGGCAAAAAAGCAGAACTTGCCATAAACAATCTAAAAGGCGGGGAAGCCATTCTCTTAGAAAATATAAGATATCTAAAAGATGAATATAAATTAAAGGGTAAAAACAAGATAGTGGAATTCTTCAAAGATAAGATAGATATTTACATAAATGATTCTTTTTCAATGTGTCATAGGGATGAAGCAAGTTTAACTTTAATTCCAAGAAAAATCAAAATTAAGGCTATCGGACCTACATTAGAAAAAGAGATAAATAATGCTGAAAAAATAAAATCCAAAATTAATAATTCCCTATTTATTCTTGGAGGAAATAAGGTGGCCGATATCCAATTACTATTAAACAAAAAAAATATTCTTCCAACTGGAACTCTAGCTCTACTAGCTCTTAAGGCAAAAGGATATGATTTAGGAAAAAAACAAACTCCGGCTCTAAAAAAACAACTAAAATTTATACCCAAAATAAAAGCTAATATAAAAAATATAAAAATTCCTGAAGACATGGCATTTAATATAAGTGGAAAAAGAAAAGATATATCTAAGGAAGATTTCCCATCAAATCATTTAGCATTAGATATTGGAAAGCAGACTATAGAACTATACAAAAGGGAAATAAGAAAAGCAAAAAGAATATTTTGGAAGGGGACTGCAGGTGATAATTCCTTAAAGAATTTTGAGTTGGGAACTAAAGAACTCTTAAAAGAAATAAAAAAATCTAAAGCATTCACAGTTGTTGCAGGAGGTCATTCACAAACAGCACTTAAAAGATATAAAATAAATATTAAAGGAGGATATCTTAGCTTATCTGGTGGAGCACTAATCCATTATATGGCTGGAAAAAAACTTCCTGGATTGGAGGTTCTAAAAAAGAGATAATGGCAAAATACGATGTAATAACAGTTGGTAGTGGGCTAGTTGATGCTTCAATACCTACTGGTATAAAAGAGAAAAAGAAATTCATCAACCTGCCAATAGGAATAAAAATTCCAATAAACAAAATCGTATTTTCAAAAGGAGGTGGTGGAACGAATACAGCATCATGCTTATCAAAATTGGGAATGAAAACAGCTTATTTAGGAAAAGTGGGATCTGGTTATAATGGGCAAATTATCTTAAGGGAACTAAAGAAAGACAAAGTAGATTTCATAGGGGTAAAAAACAAAGAACATACTGGATATTCAATAATTCTAAAGACAACAAATAATAGAAGAACAATTTTATCTTATAAGGGTGCAAGCAACAAACTAAAATTCTCTGAGATAAATCCTAATAAACTTTCAACAAAATGGTTCCATTTCACATCTATGGATGGAGATTCCTTTGAAACTCAAAATAAATTAGTAGATCTAGCAAGAAAAAAAGAAATCAAGATTTCATTCAATCCTGGAATAGCAAAAATAAAACAAGGCTTACCAAAATTAAGGAAGATAATAAGGCAAACTCACTTCATTAGTATGAACAAGGAGGAAGCAAAGGCTTTGCTAAAAAGTAATGCTTCAGAAGAATCTCTCCTAAAAAAAATAAGCAAACTAGGTCCAAAAGTTGTGAGTATAACTGATGGAACTAATGAGGGATTTGTTTATGATGGGATAACTATCTATAAATATCATCCAAGAAAAATTAAGGTAAGAGAATGCACTGGGGCCGGAGATGCATTCGCAGGATCATTCTTATCAGGACTAATTAAATTTGATAATGTAGAAAAGGCTCTAAAGCTAGCAATAGTAAATTCTTCAGCTGTAGTAAAAAAGGATGGTGCAACAGGCGGCCTATTAAACATGAAGCAAGCTCTAACTCAAATGAAAAAATATAAATTTAAAATAGAGAAAGAATGAAGATTGTATTTTCAGAAGTAGATCAAGAAGATAAGTCATACATAAAATCAAAACTAAGGGGTCATAAATTAGTTTTCATAGATGAACCTTTAACAAAAAATAATATCAGAAAGTACAATGACGCAGAGATTATAGCCTCTTTTGTAAACTCAGAATTAAATGAAGAAATTATTAAGCAACTTCCCAATTTGAAATACATAACAACAATGTCTACCGGATTTGATTATATTGACTTAGACATATGTAAGAAAAGAAAAATCAAAGTTTCTAATGTTCCAACATACGGTATGAATACTGTAGCTGAATATACAATAGGATTAATTTTAGCATTACTAAGAAATATCCATCGTGGAATAAATAAAACAAGGCAAAATAAATTCGATCTTGAAGGACTTGAAGGACTTGATCTAGAGGGAAAAACAATAGGAATTATCGGGCCAGGAAATATAGGTCAACATGTTATGAGATACGCAAAAGCATTTAGAATGAATATATTAGTCTGCGGAAGACACAAAAATGAAAAGATAGAAAAGCAATTCTCATGCAAATATCATTCTTTAGATAGCCTATTAAAAAAATCTGACATAATCTCTATCCATGTACCATTAACAGAACAAACAAAACACATGATCAACATGAATAACATAAAGAGAATAAAAAAGGGATCCTATCTAATTAACACCTCGAGAGGAGGGGTAATAGATACTACTGCAATACTTTACGCATTAGACAAAAAGATTCTTGCAGGAGCCGCATTAGACGTTCTAGAGGGAGAAGATGATTTGAAAGAGGGAAAACAACTAATAAAAAATTCCTTAACAAAGGATGAAAAAACAATATTGAAAGAAAACATAAAACTACTGAAGAAAAGAAATGTAATCATAACTCCTCACATAGCATTTTACACTAAAGAAGCCTTACTAAGAATTATTGATACAACAATAGATAACATAAAGGATTTCTCTAAAGGAAAAATTTCTAACAAGGTTTAACTTTTATCACTTTCACTTAAATATCTTCTTATAGCCAGTCTAACCGTTTGAGAATTTCTAACCCCTCTTCCTTCATGATATTCTAGATTTATTTGTCTAGCTACTTTAACATTGCTTACCCTATTCCCAGTCGAAGTCCTATAATTTGGCAGTAATGATAATTGGTAGGCTCTTTCCATCTCTCCAACTTCACAAATTTTGCCTTCTCCAATAGAATCTCCGCTCCTTTTCCAAGGGAGTTCTCCTCTCTTAATAACAGCATTAATAGAATCTCTTACTCTGGTCTCCCTATCTCTTCCATGTATCCCTACCGCTCTTTCAAGAGTGTCATTTGCAACTCTCCTACTAGAGTTTCTTCTATGTTCTAGAGATATCCTTCTCATCTCATCTTCTTCTAAAAGTCCTTCATAAATCATTTTAGAATCTTCGCTAGCGCACCCTCCAAGAGCATTTCTAACTGCATTCCTTGCAACTTCTCTAGAAACTGTATAAGCAGCTTCTATGCCCAAATCTCCTACAATATCATATTGAGATCTTCCCTCTCTATATAGGTCTGCTATTTGGGGGCTATCTTGTTGTAATTTCCTGCCCAATGCTATGGCTCTCTTCATAGCAACTATCCTTAAACCAATTTGATCTGCCATAAAATTTCACAGAAGGATCCACTTAAAAAACTATCTACCACTTACCCTTAACAGCCCCAACAATGCTATCTGCATCTATCCCGTAAACATTCATTAACTTTTCACCAGGTCCTGATCTGGGAATCTTTCTAACACAAAGATGCTTAACCTTAATCCCACTACCATTAACAGCACCCATTATCATCTCACCTATTCCACCTTGTTTAAAATGATCTTCCACAACAACAACCTTCTTACCATGCTTCTTAACAAAATCAACAAACTTCTTTTTGTTAAACGGTTTAACACAATACAAATCAATAACAGAACATCCTTTCAATCTCTCACTAGCCTTCAAACACTCATGCAATGTAATTCCAGCACCAACTAAGACAACGTCTTTTCCCTTTCCATGTACTTTGAAATCACCAACTTCAAACTTCTCTCTCTTGCCATAAATAACAGGCGTATTGGATCTTGTAGTCCTAATATACTTCATACCTTTAATCCTCGAAGCCAATATAGTCAACTTCTCAGTACTCAATGCATCACTAGGATAGAGGACAGTACTTTCTGGAAATCCTCTAAACATCGCAATATCATCTAATCCCATTTGGCTTCCTCCATCTGGACCAATAGAAACTCCAGCATGACTTCCACAAACAGTAAAGTTAGGACTAGAGAAACTAGCCATTCTAAATTGATCATGAGCTCTTGTCAAAAAAGCAGCAAAACTGCTACAGAAAACGGTATGCCCTCTCTTACTCAATCCTAAAGACATACTAGCCATATTCTGCTCTGCTATAAAACATTCAATGAAGTTTTTACCTTCAACTGAATTAGAAAAAGTAGAATTACTAGTCTCTCCATCCAAAACTAAAACACCACTATCTGCTTTAACCAAATTATTCAAAGCATGACCATAAGCCTTCCTAGTAGCCAACTTAAATCCCTTATGATAATCACTAATATCAACTTGCTTAGTCTTCACCCTATTAACTTTCTTCTTTCTTTTCTCAATAGAAATCTTTGGCATCGGAGGATTTGGAATATTTCTCAAGGCCAAATTCATCAGACCTTCATCAAATGCTTTACCATGCCAACCATTCTTATTCTGAACATATGGGAAACCTTTCCCCTTAACAGTCAAGGCCAAAATAACTTTTGGCACCTTACTCTTCTTTCTCAAAGCACTTAAAATTTCATTAACACTGTGCCCATCAACAATAACTGCTTTCCATCCAAATGCCTCAAACCTCTTCTTATATTTAACAGCATGATGTCCCAACATAGTTTCTTTGCTTTGACCCAATCTATTAATATCAACAATTGCAGTCAAATTACTAAGGCCATAAAAACTAGCTAACTGCATTGCCTCATAATTGCTACCTTCAGCCATCTCACTATCACCTAACAAAACAAATGTCTCATAATCTTGTTTATTCAATTTAGCAGATAATGCAAGTCCTACACCAAATCCTAGTCCTTGTCCTAAACTCCCGCTAGCAGTTTTAGCCCAAGGGAAAACACTAGGTATTGGGTGCCCTTCGAATTTACTCCCAAATTTACGAAGAGTCATAAGGTCTCCAGAAACCGCGCCAGCACGATTATAAGCAGAATACAAAATAGGAGCAGCATGCCCCTTACTCAAAACAAATTCATCATTACCTGGATCATGAGGATCTTTAACATTATACTTCATATGTGAGAAAAACAAACAGCTCATTATCTCAGCACAAGACATGCAACTAGTCGGATGCCCCGAACCAGCCTTAGTAGTCATCTGAAGAACATCTCTCCTCATTAAATTCGCTATATCTCTCAACTCTTTCAAACTAGCCATCTTTCTAGCTATCAAGATAATGAAAGGTAGCTTAAAAATCTATCTCCAAGGGTTTTTAAAGATCTAATCATAGATACTAAAAAGATGGAAATAAAATTAAAACTTCTATTAATTTTAGGAATTATTGGACTTGCCATAGCAGGTTATCTTGTTTACTCTAGAAACAGATATCATTCAGTAAAGGTCTGCCCAACAGGTGGAGGATGGAACACAGTCTTAAATAGCAAATACAGCAAAACTTTCGGAATGAGAAACGACATTCTAGGAATGATCTACTACACTATCATAATAATAGAATTCTTCTTACTGACTGCACTGATGACAAATCTAATAATCCATTTCAAGATAATAACCTCACTAGCACTACTATTCTCAATCTATCTGTTCTACATTCAGGCAGCAGTCCTAAAACAATACTGTTTCTACTGTGTATCTGCAGGAATAGTTAACGTGTTTATCTTTGGAATAATAATCACTCTATGAGCAGATTTAAAAAATATCAATTCTTCTACTCTATATGAAAAAGAAGGTGATAATTCTAGGTGCAACTGGCCGAATAGGGCCATCTTTACTTGAAGAACTTGATCAGTATAATGATTATGAAATAATTATAGGAATTCATAAAACAAAAATGAAAGGGTATGAAAACCGAAAAATTAATCTTCAATCAATAAGGAAACTAAAGAAGGCCTTCAAGGGAATTCATACCATAGTCAATCTAGCTGCAGAATCAGACCAGAACGCCGAATTCAATGAACTCATTAAACCAAATTTGTTAGGCCCTTACAATGTTTTTGAAGCAGCAAGATTAGCAAAAGTAAAGCGAGTTATCTTTGCATCCAGTGTACACGCAATCAAAGGCTACAAACTATCCAAAACAGTTAGATCGACAGATGTAACTAAACCAATAAACTTCTATGGTGCTTCAAAGGTATTCGGAGAAGCATTATGTAATGTATTCTCAACAAAATATAATTTATCTTGTCTAGCAATAAGGATTGGCGCATATATTTCAAACGATAGAAAGAAAGCAGTCTGTCCAACAAGAACAAACTTTGATTATGTTATAAGCCAAAGAGATCTAGGACAATTAATACACAAGTGCATCATCGCACCAAAGGATGTAAAGTATGGAATCTTAGCAGGCTCATCAAATAATAAACATCTATATATGGATCTTACTTCAGCTAAGAAGTTAGTAAACTATCATCCAAAAGATGATGCAAAAAAGATGTGCAAAGAGGTAAGCAAATGAAAATTCATAAAAGCTACGGAGTAGCAATATTAGGAGGGTTGCATCTAGGGAACCTTAGGTGCCCTGGATTATGAAAAAACACATTGGAATAATTGGTCTAGGAAAAATGGGTTCTATGCTAGCAGAAAATCTTCTAGATCATAAATACAATGTCATAGCACACAATAGGTCTCCAGAACCAGTAAGAAAAATTACAAAAAAAGGAGCAAAGCCTGCTTTCACAATTCCAGAACTAGTAACTCAACTTCCAAAACAAAAAATCATCCTAATTTCAATAACTGCAGGACCAGCAGTAGATGCAGTTCTAAATTCACTAAAACCTTATCTAAGAAAAGGAGATATAATAATAGATTCAGGAAATAATTTCTACAAAGATTCAATAAGGCGTTATAAAGAATTAAAGAAACTAGGAGTCTCTTTTATGGATATGGGAACTTCAGGCGGTTTATCTGGAGCCAGACATGGCGCTTCTTTAATGATTGGTGGAGACAAATCTACATTCAAAAAAATAGAGCCTCTATTTAGAGATCTAGCTGTAAAAGATGGTTATGGCTACATGGGAGAATCTGGAGCCGGAAATTATGTAAAAACAACCCACAATGGTATAGAATATGCCCTATTGGAAGCGTATGGAGAAGGCTATCAATTGTTAGATAAGGCTCCCTATAAATTTGACATGAGAAAAGTTTCAAAAGTCTGGTCTAACGGTTCTGTAATAAGGTCTTGGATAACTGAATTAGCTGAAAAGGAATTTACAGATCACCATAATAGTCTGAAGGGCTTTAAGGGAGTGATAGGTGGTGGAGAAACAGGAATGTGGACAGTAAAGATGGCAAAAGAAAGAAAATGTGATGTTCATACAATAGAACATGCAATAAGAAAAAGAAAAAGGTCTCATAAGAAACAATCTTTCGCAACTAAATTCATCTCAGCAATCCGACATAGTTTCGGCGGACATACTGAGCCTATGTGACTTCAAATCAAATGGCAGACTACAAAAAAACAATAAAAAAATTCGAAAAAGGATATGAGAAAAAGGGGACTAGGAAACTAGCCGATTTAAGAGAAAGGTTCATAGATAAGGAAGAAGTTGATGAAATTCTAAAAAAGAAAGGAAACAAAGAAGTATATGAGACATTCACAAAAACTTTCAGCCCTATCAAACTTACTTTAACTGAAATCCAACCAGGAATAGTGGATAAAGAATTCAACTTAACTAAAGGCCATGTACATAAAAACAAATCGCCAGAATTTTATGTCTTGCTAGAGGGGAAAGGTTCATTAGTATTGCAAAAAGGAAAGGAATCAAAAGAATTAAAATTAAAGAAAGGAAAAATAACTTTGATTCCTAAGGACTATGCACATAGATTAGTTAACACTGGACCAAAAGTACTTAAGGTCCTAACTGTTTATGATGAGAAGTCTAAACCAGATTACAATCTAAAATTCAAAAAAAGAGTGAAGAAAAAATAAAATGCCAATAAAGAAAATCTATTTATCAGGAGATCATGCAGGATTTAACCTAAAAGAAAAGCTTAAGCCATGGCTATCTAAAAAATATCAGATAGAAGATATAGGCCCACATCATTATGATAAAAAAGATGACTATCCAGACTTTGTAATTCCTATGGGAAGAAAAGTTGCAAAAGATAAAACATCAAGAGGAATAATAATTGCAGGGAGTGGACAAGGAGAATGCATAGCAACAAATAAAATCAAAGGAATCAAGGCTGGACTCTATCACGGAGGCTCTACAAAGATAGTTCATACAGGAAGAGAACACGATAACACCAACATTTTATGTTTGGGCGCAAGCTTTGTAACAGAAAAAGAAGCTAAAAGGGCTATCAACATATTTCTAAAAACAAAATTTGCAGGCGGCAGACATACTAGGCGTCTAAGGAAAATTGAGAAGATTGAAAAATGAAGTCTATTCTTCCATCAATAATTGCAAAAAATCAAAAAGAATTTGACGAACGTTTTGAGAAAGTTAAATCTGCTTCTAATCTCCATCTAGACATAATGGATGGAAAGTTCGTAAGACAACAATCACTAAACTTCCCCTTCAAACTGCCAAGGGAAAAAAGAGATTATCAAGCCCATTTAATGATGAAACATCCAATTCCTTGGATAGAAAAAAATTCCCATAAAGTGGATACAATTATTTTTCATATTGAAAGCTACAATAAATTCTCAAAAATCCAAGAAACAATTGACCTAATAAAAAAGAAAAAGAAAAAAGTAGGAATAGCCATCAACCCACTAACTCCCGTAAAAACATTACAACATTTAGCTAAGCAAATTAACCTTGTATTAATAATGACCGTTAAACCCGGAATGTATGGCTCTCGCTTCATACCTTCCGCCCTAAAAAAGGCAAATAAAATAAAATCATTTAACCCAAAAATAAAAATAATAATTGATGGTGGAATAAATGATAAAACACTAGAAAGGTCAAAGCGCTACGGAGATGCTTTCGTAGTGGGATCTGACATCCAAACAGACGAACACCCTAAATATACAATAAAACTTCTAAAAGAGATAGCCAACAAAAGCTCTTAATCTCTTTTTATGGCTTGCTCATAAGCTCTTACATAGGGTCCAATAAAACTATTCACACCATTCATAAACCAATCACCAATATCTGAATATACCTGCTGCCTTCTCCAATTATTTGCTATCCTATTAATATTTCTCTGTCTTGTTTCATATTCAACTTTCTTCTTAGCAAGTTCCCCATAAAAATCTGAATTAGGGTCTTCAACTGCAGACTCCAATCTTTCTGTCATTGCAGTAATTTCTCTAACAATATCTTCTTCTCTATTACTAGTATTTGCCTCTGGAAAATTAATAGTACCCGTATCTGGCCAAGCATCTGGATACTTTTCAGACTTAATAGTATATCCAATTCTTCCAGAAATATTAGAATCTCCAAATAATCCACCTTCCTGCCTCTCTACCTGAATATGCGCATCTGCAGGAAAAACCAGTTTAAGACCTCCTCTATCATAATTGTCAAAATCTAATTCATAGTACGTATCTGTCTTTCCCGTTCTTAGTGTAACCCCATACCCAAACAATCCAATGTGTCTAGAATAATGAACCCTACTATGCTTTTTTATTGTTGTATCTCCAATCCTTTTTGGAACATCCAACTCTCCAGAATTATATGGATAAAGCAAAGCAGTTGCAGCAATAACTAATCCTGTAATTCCTAAGGCTACCTTATCTCTAAATCTCATAATCTAGCCTAAAATTATCTCTATTTAAACCTACCGATCAGTAACAAAAATCACCGTTCTCTCTTTTTAGGATTAGCCCTACGATCCAGATCATCAAGATGCCTATACAAACCAGAATTTGGATCATCCAAAACTCTCCTAATTTCACCTGCCGCATATCCTATATTCCTCTCAACATCCTCTGATTTATTAGAAGTTCTAATATCTGCCACCCTATAACTTCCAGTTAGTTGCGTAATCATCTCCATGTTATTCGTAGGAATATGATATCCAATATCTGCTGTTATTGAGGACCCTCCTTCCAACCTGCCCTCTTCTCTATTAAGAATTATAGAGGCACCATTTATTCTAGAATCTAAAGCTCCAGATCCAGAAGGATCTAAATCAATCTCATAAATTGTAGAGGCATCCATTTCTCTAAAATCAAATTTCTTGAAATACATATCTAATTCCCACACCTGGTTACGAAACGGTTCCTTTGGCTGAATCACTAATCCTTCTACAACTGTAGGCACTTCAATCTCATCTGTATTATGGGGCCAAATGGCAGCCGTATATGATGCAGCCAAACTTGTTACCAATGTCCCTAATAGTAGTCCATTTCTAAATCTCATGTTTTATCTCTCAAATAAACCTATATAAAACTTACCATAAAAAAAGCTATAAACCCTAATCAATCACTAAAATTATGATAAATTTCAACAATAAATACCAACTAATAGAAATTCTAATGATAGTAGCTCTGCTAACCTCGATAGCCATGAGTGTTGAAAAGCAAACTGAATTCTGCGGTATAGAAGGCGGCTGTCAGGTTATAGAAAACTCCGTATATGCTTCAACATTTGGAATAAAAAACTATTTTTTTGGCATAGCAATTTTTGCATTCCTAACTTACATAACACATTCTCATATGAAGCAACCAACAAAAGATAAAAAGAATATCTTAGAAATAGCCCTTATAATTGGTTCAGCAATAGCATTATTCTTTCTATATCTCCAAGAATATGTTCTATTTGCCTACTGCAAATACTGCCTAATAATAGATTTCAGCATAATAATTGCAACAATAATATTTTACTTTTTCAAGGATAATAAGCAAATTTAGGAAGGTTGCATCTAGGAAACCTAGGTTTCCTGGATTAAGGTTAGGCTCCACGAATAAGTGCCTCTTCTTCCCAACCTTCCAATCTCTGACAATACTTACAAACAGGAATCAATAACTGATCACCTTTTTCATCTTTAGATCTAATAACAGTACCCTTTAACTTACCATAATTTTCTCCAATAACATCTCCACATAAAACACACTTAATCTCACTCTCTTCCATCATCATCACCCAATTAATCAAAATAAAACTAATATTAAAACTTTATGCCATAGGAATAGTTAAATACCCTCTCCAGCTGAATTTTTTATGGTATTTGCAGATGTAAGAGAGCCAGAACAGAAGGTATTGGTATTCCCAAAAATCTATAATGAAGGGCTAGTGCCTGACAGTGCAGTATTATCAATAGGGCAGCAGCGTAGAGCCATAGTCATATTAGATGATACTCATTACACCTGCTTAAGGTCAGAAGAATTACCAAGAAGGCCCCGGGACCCTAGGAGAAGGAGATTAATGGATGTTGTAGATGAAAAAGGTGGGCAACTAGTTATTTCACAGAAAGAGAATGAACCTTTTCTAATTTATCCAAAACATGGGATAATGGAACTGGGAAAAGAGAGATTAATTATAGGAAAGGCTCAGAATGGGCCAGGATATAGTGATGGGATGCCCATAAGGCTGTTATTTAGGTCCAACTGTGAGTATGAAGTTTGGGCAGGAGGACTTTTAATGGATGATTACTCTAAGCATGATCATAATGTTACTTACGATGAATTCAGACATCTTACTGGACTGGTAGATAAAATATTTGAGTCACAAGGGATTGGTGGTGGACTTAATCAAGTAAGAGAAATGGTCAACCCTCCAGTCTACAGGCCTCCAAGAAGATAACACCAAAACTTAAATATCTAATTCTATATCTGATAACATGTTTAAACCAATTATCATTGAACTGCTAGTAGAAGAAACAAAACTTCATTCTGATGAAGTAACCAACTTACTTGAGACTCCGCCAAAGTTAGAAATGGGAGATTACTCTTTTCCATGCTTCCAATTTGGTAATCCTGCAAAAGATGATCCAATGTGGGCAAATGTAGAACACGATTTCTTTCAAAGAAAAAATCCAGCAGATATAGCAAAACATTTCGCAGACCAGATTAATGATAAAAAACTACCAAAAGAAATAGAATCTGTAAAGGCAGTAGGGCCTTACGTAAACTTCTTTATAAATAAGAAAATTTTAGCACAAAAAATACTAAAGATCAATAGTAATTATGGGAAAGGAAAAGAGAACCAGAAAATACTTGTTGAGTATGCCTCCCCAAATTCTAACAAACCATTGCATTTAGGCCATTTAAGAAATATAGCACTAGGTGAAAGTATGGCAAGAATATTCCAGTACATGGGAAATAAAGTAATAAGGACAAATCTAAACAATGACAGGGGAATGGGCGTCATTAAAGCTATGCTGATGTACAAAAAACTAGGAAATAACAAAACACCAGAGTCAGAAAAAATAAAATCGGATCACTTTGTGGGAAATTTTTATGTTGAATACAGTAAGAATGAATCAGATGAACTAGAAGAAGAATCAAGAGAATTATTGAGATTACAAGAATTAGGTGATAAGGAAACCATAAAACTTTGGAAGATGATTGTTGACTGGGCACTTTCTGGTTATAAACAAACCTACCAAACTTTCGGAGCAAAATTCGATAAAGAATATTATGAATCTAAGATCTTCGAATCGGGAAGAGACATTGTGCTTAAGGGATTAAAAGATGGATTCTTGAAAAAAAGGAAAGATGGAGCAATAATCTGTAAACTTGGATTCATAGGAAAAGAAGACATGGGAGAAAAAGTCCTCCTAAGGGCAGACGGAACCTCTGTTTATATGACTCAAGATATTGAACTAGCAAGACAAAAAAACAAAGACTTCAATCCAGACCTAATGATAAATGTAGTAGGAAATGAGCATGATTATCATTTCAAAGCCCTATATGAAATACTAAGGCGTCTAGGAAATACGGAGAAACATCATCACTTATCTTATGGAATTATCAGCTTACCTGAGGGAAGAATGAAATCTCGTGAAGGAACTGTAGTAGATGCAGATAATCTAATAGCGGAGGTTCAGGATATGGCCAGAAAGAATCTAGAATCTAAATCTAAAATATCAAAGAAAGATGCAGAAGAAAGATCTCTAAAAATTGCATTAGCAGCAATAAAATACACTCTACTAAAAATTGAGGCACAGAAAAACTTTATGTTTGATCCAAAAGAAGCTATAAGCTTTGAAGGAAATACAGGACCCTATCTACAATACAGCTATGCAAGAGCATCATCAATACTAAAGAAAGCCAAAGGAAAGAAAACTCTAAGTATGCCGGAAAACTTAAGTAAGGAAGAATTACAACTTCTGAGCCAAATATCAAAATTCCCAGTAGCAGTAGAAAATGCAGCAAAACAAATGAATCCTGCTGTAATAGCAAACTACAGCCATCAACTAGCACAATATTTCAACGAATTCTACCATGCCAACCCCGTTATAGGATCTGAAGAAGAAGCTTTCAGATTGAAACTAATAGATAGTTTTAGGACAACTCTGAAGAACGCACTTTACCTATTAGGAATTGATGTAATGGAAGAAATGTAACTAATCCTCAAAAGCAGCTTCAGCCTCTTCATCTCTCAAATAATTTCTAAGTAATCTAAATCCTTCATAAAGTAGGCTAGCTCCTGCACCAACAGCAAATACTAAATATTCTTTAGGATCACAAGCAATAGCAGCTGCCACGCAAGTACTAACAATCCCTCTTGATGCAAATCTAAGGTCATTATATAAACGATCATAAATTCTAACTGAAACACTATCTTCTTCATTTGGATAAAAATATTCTCTAGAAACTTCTTCACTCATAATCCTGATTGAAGTAGGTAAAACTACGCTCCCAACAACTCCCTCCACTAATCCTGCAGAAGCTCCTTGCATTGGAGCAATAAAATACTTATCCCATCCAGGTGGATTTCTTATATTGCTATAAATTTCATTATCTGGACCAATCCTTTGCAAATTACTAAAAGTATTAATAAGGCTCATTAAGCCACTATCCTTACTTTCTTCCAAACCATCATTATCCATCCCAACTCGAAAAACCTTTGATTTATAAACTTATATTTACCAACTAAAATATGCAAAAATACATCTACATAGACACTTATGGTTGCTCTGCAAACCAAAACAACTCTGAAATCATAGCAGGGCTAGTAACACAAAACGGCTACCAAGTAACCAACAATCCAGAAATAGCAGACATCCACATAATCAATAGCTGTGTAGTAAAAAACAAAACTGAAAATAAGATCAAAAGAAGAATCCAGGATCTAGCAAAAGAAAAGAAGCAAACAATAATAACTGGCTGCATGCCAGACTCAGATTCAAAATCAATTTCTAAGCTGAACCCGCAAGCACTACAACTTTCAACACACGACATTAAATCAATAAACAAACTTCTAACAAACGAACAATCACTTCCAATCATTCAATCACAAAGAATCAAAGATCATGAAGAAAAGATTTTCTTACCAAAAATACCAATCAACAAATTAATTTCAATAACACAAATCCTTGAAGGTTGTCTATCTAGCTGTTCTTTCTGTAAAACAAAATTAGCGAAAGGAGATGTTTTTTCATACAGCCAAGAAAGAATACTAAAATCTATAGAAAGCGATCTCCAAGGAGGAGCAAAGGAAGTCTGGCTAACTAGCCAAGGAAATGAATGTTATGGAATGGATCGAGGACAACAAGAACTTCCACAGCTTATAGAAAAAATCACAAATCTAAAACATAGATTTAAACTAAGAATTGGAATGATGAACCCAAAGGATGTTCTACCAATTACAGATGAACTAATAGAAGCCTTCAAGAGCGACAAAGTCTACAAGTTCCTCCATTTACCAGTCCAATCAGGAAGCAACAAAGTCTTAAAAGATATGAGAAGACCTTACACAATTGAAGAAGCCAAATCAATAATCACTAGTTTCCGTACCGCCTTCCCCAATATCACAATAGCTACAGACATAATAACTGGCTACCCCACAGAAACAAATGCTGATCATAAACTAACAAAACAGTTCATAGAAGAAGTAAAACCAGACGTGCTAAACCTATCCAAATTCTCAAAACACAAAAACACTCCAGCAGAAAATCTAAAAGACTTGCCAATTGAAATAATGAACAAAAGAAATCAAGAAACTATGAGGCTTCATAGACAAACCGCACAGGAAAACAAAAATAAATTTCTAAACAAAACTACCAAGGTCCTAGTCAACAAAAAGATATCAAACAATCTATATGAATCAAGAGATCCAAATTACAATATAGTCCTTCTAAATTCAAAAGAAAACATCCTCGGAAAAACTCTTGAAGTTCAGATCACTCAGTTAGGAGTTCATCATATGGTTGGAGAACTAACCTATTCTAAACTTTAAAACTTCTTGAAGTAATGATGGAAAATCAGGTAATACAGTTTGCATATCAGACTCACTTCTATCCAAAAAATCCCCCCTCTTAGAGCTCTGCCAATGGTTAGCATGATCAAATCTCCAATTACTAGAATCATATGGTCCTCCACCTTGATATCGATACGCTATACAATAAGACTTACTTCCGTCAGCAGGGTCAATCATCTCTACATTAACCAATTCTCCAGACCTCAAATCTCTAACATCTTCACATGCCACAATTAATTCTTCAAACATAAAAGTTAACAAAACTATTGGGTTATAAATCTTACGCAGGCTGCAACTCAGCAAAATCAATCCAATCTTCTTCAGAATTTGATTCCAACAACCTAGATAAATCTCTATAACAATTCGGTAAGGACCTTTCAGCAAGTTCGGGAGAAATAACTCCATATGTAGGCAGTCTAAATTCCTCCCATTGAGAAGACAAGTCATCTCTAGCTAATCCAAATCTACCAACAGTAGGAACAACAAGATCTACAATAACTCCTCTAATCTGCAAAACATTCTGAGTTTCATTAGTTATAACAAACAAATGGTCTCTATATCTTCCATCCATATGGCTCTCATAATCCTCAATTTCATCAAGAGTTCTAACACCTTCAACTATCTTACTATAATCTCCATGACAAATTATTTGATGCATATCAGAAATCAATAAATCTTGCCCTCTCTCTCTACGCATAATACTCACACCATATGCAGGAGCATATTCCTTTAAAAGATCACTAGCAATTGTTCCAGAACATTCATGACACGTAGCTGACATCCTAAACCCCTTTAAAACCCTTCCAAGCCGCCTCAAATAACTGCTCCATTGCAGCAGCAAAAAAGTCTGTAGATAACCATACAGCTACATCATAATTAGGATGCACTATATTATCATCTAGAATCATAAACAACAACTGATTGCTATCAACAACAGCAAATCTAGCTCTCATCTTCGGAGCATGCCTAACTTCTGCAACTTTACTCAATCTCTTTGCAGTATCTCTATTCTCATCAGTTATTTGAGTAGCAACTCTTATTGTAACTCCTCTCTTCTTTGCCTTCTCCAAAACAGGCATCAAAGCTTCCATCTTTCTATTCAATCCTTGGGCTGTTGTAACAATAGTTATTGTAGACTGAGCATCTCTTATCATCATATCCAAATGGTTGTAAACGTTCTGTCTTCCCTTAACACTTCCAGAAAGATCAGCAGGTTCAACAAACTTAACACCTTCATTAAACAATCCACTTAATTCTTCCAAAATATCTTCACTCTTCAACTTATCAAGTCTCTTACTCTTCTCTTGAGCTTCGACAACTAAGTTCTTCTTAACTCTCTCGATAACTTCACTAGGTTTCAAAGCAACAAACTTTATTGGCTTACCCAATTTCATAACAATAAATCCTTTCTTCTCCAAAGTTTCCAGAATATCATAAGTTCTTGACCTTGGAACATCACTAATATTACTTAGCTCACCTGCAGTACTAACTCCTCTAGAAAGCAAAGCAGTCCAGACTCTAACTTCATACAGATTCAAATCGAAAATCTTTCTAAGTCGGCTCAAAAACTCATCTTTCACTATCATTTTACAAACAACCTCTTTGAAACTCTTTTACTAACGTTCATATTTTATTAATTTGAAAGTAGTATTTAAATGTTTTTGTTATTCAATCATAGTGTTGAAAAAATAAACCTATTTTATCGTCGATAAAACATGGATTTTACGTTCACTCTCTTTCCAAAATATATATCCTAGGATATACTAATCACGGCCTTCGGCAAGGATCTCATCCAACAAAGTTCTATCAATATTATTTCCTGAAGCAACAATCACTCCTACAATATTTTCTCTAACTGCTGCAGCAGCAATTTTTGCAAAAGGAATTTTATCTTGCGCATAAGCTGCTGCAAATGCAGCCCCCGTAGCACCTTCTATAATATTCAATTTATCAATGGCGGTCTGTTGTCTATCCGTAAATCCCATAAGACTTAACATTTCAGGAGACATACTTTGAATATCTCTAACCAATGAAGAATTATATGTCCTTCTAATAGATTCCCTAATCTGAGCTTCAGTAACGTCAAACATATCATCTAAATTTCTCAAAGATAACTCAAGCATACCTTGAGATGCAACCGGAACCCTAATTCCATCAGCAATAGTCTCGCCACTATCTATGTGTTCTTGAATACTGCCTGCATGATATGATCTAACCATGGTATTAAAATTCTTAGCCTGAACTCCATAATTATGAATTTTTGTAGTTTCTCCATTAACTCTAAACATGCCACTGCTATCAAAGAACTTCGTTGCAAAAGCTCCTCCATTTGACAATCCACCACCTCCATAAGGATAGATAAAGAAATCAGGCCTCTTGCCTCTATTCCATAACTGCATCATAGTCTCACTAACAACCGTTGACTGCCCCATAATTACATGTTCATGTTCATAAGCAGGAACATATAAATGGCCACTAGATTCAGCATAATCTTTTGCTGCAACTGCGGCATCATTATAACTACCATCAACCAATGTAACAGTAGCTCCCAAATCCCTAGCCCCTTCGACCTTTGTTTCAGGAGTCAATCTTGGCATATAAATCATAGCTCTTAACCCAAACTTCTTAGCAGCCCTTGCAACACCTTTTGCATGATTTCCTGCCGAAGCAGTTACTATTGGATCTCCATCTTTCACATTACCCCTAGCATATTCTCTATGCACAAAATACAAGCTCCCCCTATCCTTGAAAGATCCTCCAGGGTTCAAACTGTCCATTTTTACATAAACATCTACATTAACTCCTTGTCTTTCAGATATGCCAAATGGTACAAGGGGAGTCTTCCTATGTTCTCTCTCAACAACATCATATGCCATCATAAGATGCGTTGGATCCAATCTACTCGCTATACTATCCATAAAAATTCGCCAATTAGAAGCTATTTAAACTTTACTAAACTGGGAACGTGTCTAAAAATAAAATTAAATAGCTAGCACACCTTCTAATTTTAGCA
>CAYFMD010000015.1:0-24345 GCA_964344105.1 Candidatus Woesearchaeota archaeon
CAAGGTTTCCTGAGTAGATATATTTTACTCAGGAGACTCTTTCAACAATTCCTAAGTTAAGCAAAACTTTATAAACCATTTATTTATCATATTATTAAGGCTTCTAAGTTGTTATCAACTAGCGAAGCTCAAATAGTATGGAAGACCTAGAAAAAACGAATGAAGAAACAGAAACTGTCGAAGAGCAAGGCAGTCAAATTTTCATTATCAAAGTCACAACTAACAAGGAAGACAGAGCCCTTGAATTAATTTCTGATAAAGTACATAAGAAAGATCTTAACATTCGTTCTCTAGCAAGACCTCATGGTCTTAGAGGTTACATTTTCTTAGAGGCTGCAGATAGAGATTCAGCAGAAGAGGCGGCTTACAATTTACCATACGTTAAAGGAATAATTGGAAAGACAGTTAGTTATGAAGAAATAAAGAACATGTTAGAGCCAGTTCTAGAAGAAATCAATATAGAGAAGGGAGATGTTGTAGAAATAATCGGAGAGCCTTTCAAGAAAGAGAAGGCAAAGGTTATCAGAGTTGACAAGTCAAAGGGAGAAGCAGTTGTTACACTATTGGCAGCAGTTGTTCCAATCCCAGTTACTGTTAAGCTAGATAATGTAAAGGTTATTAGAAGAGATAAGGATGAGGAAGGTGCTGATGATGAAGACGATACTCCTCAAGAGCAAGAAGCCAAAAAGTCTGAAGAAAAAATGTCTGAAGACACTCCATTAGGTGATGCTCCTGACATTAGTTTGGGCGGAGACGATTTCGATGAACCAAGTGGAGGATTAATACCAGACGATTACTAAAGATTTAAATAATCGTCATTTTCTAAAACAACATGGTAAAAATTAACCTATTGATTGAAGGCGGAGACATGAAGCCAGGCCCAGCTGTTGCTCAGCAATTGGGTCCAATGGGAATCAATATGGGAAAGGTTATCAGCGATGTTAACGAAGCCACTAAAGAATTCAAGGGAATGAAAGTCCCTGTTGAACTTGATGTTGATGAAAAAACTAAGGATTTCACAATCCACACTTCATCACCTCCAACTTCTGAATTATTGAAAAAGGAACTTAACCTAGAGAAGGGTTCTGATAAGCATGCTGAAGTTAAGGTTGGAAACGCTTCAATAGAAGACATGATCAAGATAGCTAAAATCAAACTACCAAACATGTTAGATAGAGACATGAAGGCAGCTGTTAAGTCAGTTCTTGGAACTGCAGCTAGTGTTGGTGTTCTTGTTGAGAACGAAAACGCTAACGATCTAATAGCACAAGTTAATGAAGGAAAATTCGATAACGAAATTAACAATCAAACTACTGAAACTTCTCCTGAAAAGAGACAGAAGTTAAAGGAATTCTTCGCAGACATCAAGTCAGCTCAGGACGAGAAGGCTGCTGAGCAAGCTAAGGAAGCTGAAGCTGCAGAATCAGCTAAGGCTGAAGAAGCTCCAGCAGAATCTGCTAGCACAGAAGCTGCACCTGCAGAAGAAAAGAAGTAATTCTCTCACAAAGTTTTTTGAAATCTTCAAAATTTTAATTTTGAATGAGTTAAAAAACCGGAAAGTTTTTTAAATGCATTAATTCTACTTTTACTAACGGGGTAGTGGTCCAGCTTGGTTAGGATTGGAGGTTTGGGACTTCCCGGCCCAGGTTCAAATCCTGGCTACCCCATATAAAATAAGGTGTTTCATGGGATTAACTAAAATTGTTTCAACTGTTGCAGGAATTTCAATATTTCTAGGAAGCCTATATGCATGGGATCAAATGCCTGAATGGGAGGAAGATTATAGACAAGAATACCTTTCTACACATCAACCTGTAACAGAAGAGGTCCAACAAGAAGCCACCAATTACGCTAGAGACAGAAATTCATTTAGAGGCCTATATTGTGCATTTGGAGTAGCTGGAGGGTTCTGTTTAACGGGCTATGGCCTAACAAGAAAACCCAAAAAAGCTGCAGAACCAAAGGTTTAAATACCCTCTCTGGGGCGGAATTTTATGGCAATTTACGATTATTTACAATTACCAGAAGGTGTCAGAACCTATCTTAGACTTACCTCTCTTGGTTTGGGCTTTGGTATGTATAAGGCAATAGATATAGCTCAGCAAGCAGGTCAAAATCAAGTTTGGGGAATGGATGCAGATACTGTTAAATATGCAGCACTAACTGTAGGGCTTTCTGCACTTGCATCAACACTTTGGAAGGGTGTAGCAGCAAGAAATAGGATTGATGAGAAATCAAGGGTATTATCTATAGAAGACAGGGTTCAATCTGGAGATGACAACGATCAAGACCTTGCAGCATAACAAAGTTTTTTAAAATCTTCAAAATTTTCAATTTTGAATGAGTTAAAAATCTTCACAAAGATTTTTAAACCAATTATTACAACTAAAAACATAATGAGAACAAAAAAAGTAAAATCAGCGGGAAGATTTGGTTCTAGATATGGTACTAGAGTTAGAAAGAAAACTGCTGAGATCGAGGCTGTTCAGAAGAAAAAACAATCATGCATTTTCTGCGATGGAACTGTTAAAAGAGTTTCAGCTGGAATCTGGCAATGTAAGAAATGCGACAAAAAGTTCGCAGGACATACGTACTTCATTAAGAAGGAAGAATAGAAACAATTAAAAATTAAAAATCATAAATTAAAACATGGCAACATACAAATGCTTCAAATGCGGTAAGAAAATAACTTCTGCTGCTCTAGAAAAAAGATTTCTGTGTCCTAATTGTAGATACAAGATATTCTACAAGCCAAGGAAACACGTGGTGAAAATTAAAGCTGTATAAACAATAAGTTTAAATAATCATCAATTAGAACAATAAAATGGAAATGGATCAAGAAACACAACAAAAAATCCAAGAATTGCAAGGTATGGAGCAAAGCCTCCATGGACTAATTATGCAAAAGCAAGCTTTCCAGATGGAACTAACAGAGACTGAAAACGCTCTTACCGAAATTTCTAAGTCAGAAGATGATGTTTTCAAGATGGTTGGAAACATAATGATTAAGGCTGATAAGAAGGCCACTGAAGAAGATCTAACTAAGAAGAAAGATCTATTAGCTTTAAGACTTAAGTCAATTGAAGGTGAAGAAAAGGATCTAACTGATAAGGCAGAAGCTCTAAAGTCTGACGTTATGGCTAAGATCCAAGGTTAATCCTTATATTCTAAAAGTTTTTAAAAGATATTTACTAGTTGTTAGTATGACAAAAAAGAGTTCGAGTGCATATGCAAGTTTAGGCGATTCTGCTTACGTTAAGGCAACAAAATCTAATGGTGAGGAGAGATTTAGGAATTTAATGGCTGCTGCAAGAAATTATGGCTCTGCAGGAGAACTTGCTGATGCAGAAAATTCTAACGAACTTTATGAAAATGCAAGGGATGCAGCTACTCAAGCACTTAAGTTAAAACCAGATAATCCTACTGCAATGAGGCTAGGTGATAAGTATGCTAAGGCACTAAGAAGGGCTCGCCCAGAAAGCAGACTAGAAAAAGCAGTAACGCCAGTAGTAATCGCAGGAGCATTCATATTCTCATTAGATCTTTTAGCACCAAAGATAACTGGAAATGCAGTGGGATCTGGTAACTTGCCTGTTGATATGGGTGCAGGTATCCTATTATTAATAGCAAGCGTAGCGGCTATGGTTTTCTTATTCAAACCTAAGGCATCTAAACCTATGCCTCATCCAGAGAAAAAATCTAGAAAAACCAAGGCAAAAAAGTCTAGGAAGAAATAAATTTTCTATCACAATTTAACAAACACAGTAATATTTATATAGTTCTTCCAATAATCTCATCTATGTTTGACAATATAAAAAGAGCGTTCGGATCAGAGGATGATGGACCTATTGATGAGTACATAGAAATTGATCTAGGCCGTGAGGAAAAAAAGTCAAAGGTAATGGTTCGACCATTTGTTCTGAAAAGCTTTGAAGACATTAATTCTATTCTAAACTCGCTAAGAGAGGGCTACACAATAGCTGTTATTGATATCAAGCCACTAAGATCTAAAGATATTATTGAACTAAAGCGTGCTATCTCTAAGATAAAGAAAACTGCAGATGCTCTAGAGGGCTCAATCGCAGGTTTCGGCGAGAACATTATAATAGTTACTCCACAGTTCGCAGACATCCATAAGTCTGGCCCTGGTCCTGAAGGGATGTAAAAGGTACTATATATAATAGGACAATTTTTTCTAAATTAATTAACAAAATTCAACCAATTTTTTCATAAAAAAATACTAATTTTTACCAAAATATTTTTCATCATCAAACCAAAAAACTTTATCACACATATCTTTAAATACCATTTTACCGTCGATAAAACATGAAAATTTATGATTTTTATATCAAAAATTATACATTTTCGAAAACCATAAAGTTTATAAAGGTGTCATAACTACAAAATTACAACATGACAAAAACAAAATTATTTTCAATGATTTTCATGACAGCAATTCTAGCTGTATCTTTAGTTCTTGCTGGTACTTCAAACCCAACAACTTTAACTTTCACTGAACCTACTACTTCATTAAATGCTGCTTTGAGCGGACTTAATACTGGAGTTAACTATGATATTACAACTCCAACTATTAACCAAGCAAACAATGCTGCTATCGGTTTGACTGTTAGTGGTTCTGAGGTTGCTGGTTCTGTTCTTACAACTTCAGCTACAACTGCTAACATTGCTGTTGCTGCTACAGTTGATTATGATGAGATCCAAATCGGTGAATCATACACAGGTAATATTGTATTAACACAGCAATCACCTGGTACAGACACTGTAACAATCCCAGTAGAATTTGTTGGTTCTTTCTGTACAGATGGTGAAGTTGGATCAGACCTTGAAATAACAGATGTTAAGATTGATAACAATGATGGAGACGATGATGAGTGGTCACCAAGAGACGAGATCGAAGTTAAGGTAGAAGTTACAAATAATAATAACGATGATAAAATTAAGGATGTTTTCGTAGAAATCGGATTGTTCGATTCAACTGGAAAGAACGTTATCAAGGACATGGATGACCTAGATGATGAAGAAATTGACCTAGGATCAATAAAGGATGATGACGAAGACACTGCTACATTCACATTCACAGTCCCTGCTGATTTCGATGATGACAACTACAGACTAGTTATCAAGGCATACAGCGACGATCTTGGTGAAGATGCTGAGTGTACTGCTAGCTCATCTGACCTAAGCGATGACTTCTATGAAGCTATCAATGGTGAGAGAGAAGAAGATGAAGAGATGCACATCATACTAGATAATATTCAAGTTTCACCTTCACCTGCTCAGTGTAATGAGAAGGTACAAGTATCAGGTGAGATCTTCAACATTGGAGATGAAGACTATGAGGACCAAGTAAGAGTTACTCTATTCAGTGAAGGCCTAGGTCTAGATCTAGAACAGACTGTTAGGGAAGACTTCGATCAAGGTGACTCAGAAGTTGTAGACTTCGAGTTTGACATCCCTGCTGATGCTGAAGAGAAGCTATACAACATCGAGTTCAGAACATACTACGACTACGATGATGATGACGATACATACGATATTGTGTCTGATGAGAAGTTCACATCAACTGTAAGAGTTGCTGGTAACTGTAATGTTCAGAATACAAATGCTGCTGTAACTGCAACACTAGATTCAGAAACACCTGAAGCAGTTCCTGGTAAGCAAGTTATAATCAACGCAAAGGTAAGAAACACTGGAGATGTTATGACTACATACACAGTTTCTGTACTAGGAAACTCTGGATGGTCAACACTATCTTCAATCGAGCCACAAGTTGTTGCTCTATCTCCTGGTGAGTCAAGAGATGTTAGCATAGCACTAGCAGTTAACGAAGACGCTGCAGGTGACAACGAACTAACAATCAGAGCTGCTTACGAAGGTAAGACAACAGACCAGAGAGTAATCCTAAGTGTTACTGAAGGTTCAACAGGATCAACAGATCTTGGACCATTCGTAAACCACCTAAGAGACAATTGGTTCATCTACCTAATAATCTTGGTTAACATCGTATTGATTGTTGCTATAATCCTAGTAATAAGAAGTATGGTTTCACCTAGACCACTTTAATTTTTATTTTTTTAAAATGAATTCTAAAAAGGTTCCTGAATGGATATTATACAGATTTTCGAGTACTGAATTAGATTCTCCTTCATGGTCTTATGGAGGACAACTTATAGAGGCCGGAGGAAGTGACAGGGTCCTTGCAGAAATAGATCAGGCTGAAAGTCTTGAGATATTAGCAGATAGGGTTTTTGCTGCAGATCAAAAAGGCAGTAGAACTGAAAAAGCTGTGTTTGATTATGGGTTTCCAGGGAGTGTAAGCTTATCGGATAATGGACATTATGATATCGGAGAGAGGATACCTGGTGAAGATATTCATACTTTTTTAAGGGCTTACGAGGCAAAATTCGATTAACTATTAACAGATACCAATATTTTATAACCTTCAATTACCTATTTTTAACATGAATGAAGAGGTAAGATTAGGATTAATTAGAAGAACCTTAGGACTTATTTTCCTTGTCCTTGGAGGCCTTGGAATAATCTTGCCTATAATCCCTGGATGGATATTTCTTCTTGCAGCCCTATATGTTTTAGGATGGGAAGAGATCAAAAGAATGATAGAGTCACTAAAGGATCAAATAGAAGATAACAAATTACACAACAAATCATCTTATTTTCTAAAGTTATACCTAATACCTCTCGAATGGATTCTACAATTACAACAAAAGAAATTCAAGAAGACTGTTGAGGAAATAAAATCATGAAAAAGAGTGACAAAAAACTATATTCAATTCTTGCAAGATATATTATCTTATTAATCATAGTAGCATTCAGTCTACCTATAATCTATGCCCTATTCACACCTCTTACTATTAATCTAACCTCTTTCATCCTAGATTTATTTTACGAAATAATAACAAACAAGGAACTAATAATAATCAATAAAACGACTCATGTTTACATAGTTGATGCCTGCGTAGCAGGTTCTGCATACTTATTGCTATTAATCTTAAATCTAACCATTGATATGAAACTAGAAACAAGAATAAGATCTATTCTATATTCATTTATAGCATTATTCCTATTAAACGTAATAAGAATAGCTATCTTAGCTTCATTATACCATAATCAAGTCCCTTATGTAGATTTCACACATGCCATATTCTGGTATGGACTTTCAACATTATTTGTAATAGGGATCTGGTTCCTGACTGTAAAAAAATTCAACATAAAAGAAATTCCGTTCTATAGTGATTATAAAAAACTAATGTCTAGATAATCTAACAACTAACAAAACTGCTAAACTCCCTAATACAAATAACAATGGATCTAAGATCCCAACCTCATAAATCTTCATTATAGGCACACCTAATGCACCTATAACAAGCCCTAACAAGAAATAAAGTGTCTTATTCTTATCAATCTTAAACAAATAACTTATAATTCTACTTATAACAAAAGCCCCTAAGATCATCCCTAATATGAACACTCCTAATTGCTGCCAACTACCAGAAAGATCTCTTAGCATGGCTATAATTGGCTCATATAACCCCATAATAAGCAAGATAAACGATCCAGAAATCCCTGGAAGGAACATTGCCCCTATGGCAAAAAATCCCCCAATAAACAAATATCCGGTACTAACTTCTATCTGAGCAGGATTCAAAAAAACCAAGGCTATTCCAACAATAAGTCCAGCAAAACCATAAAGATAATTCAAAAAACCATGTTCCTTAATACTCTCATAAATAACAAAGCTACTTGCCAATATTAATCCCACAAAGAAACTAATAGTCTTAGCGTAATGATTTTCTAGCAATCCTTCAATAACTCTACTTCCCAACAATATAGCAAATATAATTCCTGCAAATAAAACAATTAGAAAACCCAAATCTAATTTCTTAACCTGGCTCTTAAAATCAACAAACAATCTTGGACTAAATCCCTTTATAGCATTAATCAATCTTTCATAAATCCCAGTAATAAATGCAATAGTTCCTCCAGAAATTCCCGGAATTAAATCACAAATCCCCATTAACATTCCCTTAAGAAATAATACGAAACCAACTCTCATTTACTGCACCTTAAAGCTATCGCCATACTGCTCTAACATTACTAAAATAGCCTTCTCACTAACTTGCATTATCTCACAATCATTAAACTGCAATTCATAACATCCTTCCTGAATCTCTGTAATCATAGTATCATTCCCATCCGTTACTACAAATACGGTATCCAGAGGATCATTATTACACCATCTCTGGGTCATATTATTATCTCTAGCATAAGCCTTGTCTGTAACTGCAGAAATAACATTAAGATTAGCGTCCTTCAAGAAACCTGAAAGGCTAGCCATAGCAATCCCGCTATCTTCACACAATTCCATAAATGGATTAAGAGTAATATAAGCATCTCCAAACTTACCATCATTCAATGTAAATTCAATCCTCCCATCTCCCGTATTCAATGGAATCTTCTCTAAATCTCTAGGGTCATTTCTCAAATTAACTGAATAAGTACCTACTACCTGTCCTGTACCAACAACAACTGGAAACTGACTAGAATAAAACTCTAATTCTCCTAATTGAGTCTTCTGAAAAGTCAATCCATGATAATCAAACTTATCCACATAATTAAACTTAACAAAAGGCACCACAACAACAATTATCAACACAGCAGCCATCAAAAACAAGGCCCATTTCATCTGACCTTCTTGTATCTTCTTCAAATCAGAGTTATCATGATTTTTCTTCTCAAACAGAGCCTCTGGCTCTTCTTTATATTCAGTCTCAACAGCATCAATGCCCAATAAAGGTTTACTCTCACTATCTGTCATATGGACTTTGTGACCTGAATCAGATTCATCTGATTTAGCTGCTGCCCCTTCACTTTCAATTTCCTCTATAGGCTCTTCTCTCTCTACTTCTTCAAACTCACCTTCATCTTCAGAACTTTTATGATCAATTCTCTCTTCTTTTTCATCCATTTAACAACAAGAGATAATCACTTTTTAAGTATTTTCAATATCAAGAATATACTATTTCAAACCTAACAAATCATACACAAATGCATCAGAATATCTAACTAAATTAGCAGGCTTAGCTTTAATATAAACACAATTACCCTCACTAGTAATACTCTCCTGACCTTCCACATCCAAAACTTCTTCAATAACTATAACATTATCCACATTACAATCCTTTAATGGATAATCTTCTTCACATTCTTCATCTAAACAAGCTCCACCGACCCTAGAAACATAATTGGTCAATACCCTATAGATTTCAGCAAAACCATCTCCTGCCTCTCCAACAAAATAAACTGGCCGATTAGCATAATTATTAACACTCTTCCCAGTTACAAAATTAATATCTGCAACCTCTTCAGGACTATAAATTGCGAAATAATCATTTCCATTAAGATTAAATACCCAATAACCTGTATTAGGGTCCCTAGCAAACTCAACCCCATTATGTTCTATCTCTTCGACAACATTCCCTGTTAATCTAAAATTAAAGGCAAAGCCTATAGTACTAAATAACATTAAAAGAATCAATACAACTCCTACAATCAACTGATTCCTCCTAGCCACCCTCTCTCTGTCTTCATTACTCAAAATCTTTTTCATCAACTAACCTATCAGTTAGGATTTATATAGATTATGTCATATAGATAATAGGATTAAATTCTTAATATCTCCACGGGCCTATAACGAGAAAGAACCTATAATCGTTATATTTATAGCATTACCAAAAAATTTCTGAGATTCAAAATAAACTTCACAGTAGAAGTCGTTAAAAAAAGTAAAGAAAAAAATAAAAAAAAGTTAAAATTTAAGCACTCGCAATTGGATATACTTGCTCAGTTCCAGCATCTGTTGTAACACTTCCTTCTAAGAACTTAGAAACAGCGTTAGTTGTATCAGCAGCGTTGTAACCTGCAACCAAAGTAGCTACCTTATCATCACTGTAAGGTGAAGTAACTGACTTAATGATGTATTGTCCAGATCCAACTCCAGTAGCGTCAGTGAACCCTGAGGTACACACAGGAGAATCGCTTCCTAAAATCTTAGCAGCAGCTGTATTAATACAGCTTCCTCCAACAACTACCAAATTCTTACCAGCAACAGAAGCAACATCGTTATCCTTAACGATTAGAACTTGTCCACCACTTCCACTTGAAGCAACAGCTCCAGGTGTAATAGCTGCAGATTCTTCTGCAACATAAATTTGTGCGTAGATTTGTTCATCAGGGTAACTTAGAGTTGCGTCCTTCTGATCTGAATCACTTGAGTCTTCAGTAACAATAGCACCGAATAGGTCTGCCTTCAAAGTCTTCTTACTGTCCGCAGGACTAGTATCCGACCATGCACTTGAGTCATTAGTCCAAGTAGATTCTAGCTTGTTAATTCCTAATCCATCATCACCTGTACCACCAACTTCAACAGTTGCGATCCAAGCTTCATAGTTACTGTTATCGTCCTTCTCTTCGAAGATCACAACAGCAGGATTACTAATCGGAGCACCGTTAGTGTCCCTCAACTTAATAGTTACACTATCACCACTTCCTGATCCATTAACGAAATAAGCTAGCTGTCCTATTGCAAAACTTGTACCAGCAGTACCATTTGAAATAACTTCAACACTATTAATTGTCCAGTTATTAGCACCACCAGTCTTTGCAACAGCGATAGATGTATATCCATCTCCATCAGGGAACTTGAAGTTACTGATATTACTTTCAGTACCATCATTATTATCATCTGATAGGTCAATAGTCAAAGGCTCATAAAGTGCAACTTTTGCTCCTTTATTAGTCTGAATTGTTGGATAAACAATCACATCATTACCTGTACTATCAGGGAATCCTAGAGTAACGTTATATTGGTTACTTGAGAAAGAACTTGGACCAACCACCGAAACAGAGTAGGATTTACCCTTAACACTCATTGTTCCTGTTCCGTCCGAAGACCAAACAGTCTCATAAGTTTCTCCACTGAAAACATCAGTAAAGATAACCTTATCTTGATCAGTACCAGTTGTCTGGTTCTTAACAGTTGAAAGTCTCAATAGATAACCTTCATCCTCATTACCAACAACAGTATATTCCTCGTCCTTAATTTTACCTCTTTCAGCAACAGTAATGTTTCTAAAATCGTCATCTCTCATCAAAGCAACAGCACTTCTGTTCTGCGCCCATGTGAAAGTCTTTTCCTTTCCTCTATGGTCAGTAAAAGTTAAATCGATCTTATCATCACCATTAGTGGTAAACTTTATTTCTTCCCTAGCAGCACCATCGTCTGCAATACTTAAACCAGCAAAATCAACCTTGAAACTACCGAATACAGGATCTACGAAAACCTCTCCATTCTTGATAGCGTCCTGATCAGAGTCAGGAGCATAAACGCTAATAGCTAGCTTAGTGATATTTGAAGTAGTTGTTGTATCTTCGAAACTAACCAAAGTTCCATCAACTACAGTATCATCCTCACCAACTTGAACGTTACTACCATCGTTTAGAGTAATTTTATCAGAACCAGCAACAACTGTCGCAGACAACTTTAAGTTAGTCTCGTCAGCAGTTGTAACAGCTACAGTAATTCCATTGATCTTTTTAGAAGCAGCTTCGTTAATCTCCTTACTTTCAGAAGATCCACTACTATCAGTAACTTTAACAGTTGCTGAAGTATCTGAAGCTGAAACTAGCTCAATAGTATATACAGAACCATCAATAGTAACATCCGCAACAGGACTATCGCTATCTAGTGATAGCTTCTCAGCACTCTTCAACAAAATTAAGTTATCGTTGTCAGTAGCTGAGCTAATAGTATAAGTCTGACCGAAAAGCTCAATGTCTTCTCCTTCAGAATCTGCGTGTGAAAAATTCACTGCCTTATTGAAAGTTATTGTAGCATTGTAGATATAGTTAGCTTGAGTTGTACTAGTTTGCAAAGCAAAACCAGGCTCGTCTGAACTAGTAGGCTGTCTCTTGAAAGTAACTCTTGGATTAGAACCGATATCAATAGTCTGAGTCATTGACGAATCAACGTTTCCAGAGAATGAAGTATCAGCCAAAACAACAGGTAACTCATCATCAGTTAGAACATTTGTTACAGTGTTCAAAGAATCGTTAACATATAGTTTTGTTCCACCGCTGAACAAAGGTGCAGCGTCTCCGCTAACAGCAGCACTTGTTCCAGCGTCTCCGCTTGTAGCAAGGCTACCTAGTCTTTGTTGAACGTTAATGGCAGCAGTCACGTCGCTAATAGCTCCGGCGTCACCATAAACAACAGCAGCATCCGCAACACCATTTGTAACAAATGGCTCAGGATAACTTGCTGCAGCAGCAAATCCAATTGTACTCGATAACATAACAGCACTAGCTAATACAGATGCTATCTTTTTAAAATTAAACATATTTTTTTAACCTCCTTTCATCGATAATAACTTTTATGCTCAATAACGAAGTTATTGTACACCTTTTTTTCTGTAATCCCTATATGATACCTGTCTTTTTTCTCGATTCACTAACAAAATGCTAGTGATTAACAAGAGGAGTTATTTTTCTTTTAAAAATGTTTCGTATATTTTTTTCAAAAATGCTATATTTTTCCAATTTTGTTTATAAATCTTGTGTTACTATTTTATCATTAATACGGATTTCCAATTTTAACATAAAATTTCATTCATTCATTATACTCTATATTTTAAAACATAGGTATAAATATTTAACCAGTATCTCCAATATATATACTCTAGATATATGGAAATATTTATATACTATTAATTCCTGTGTAAATTAGATAAAAAATCAGGATAAAAAATATCTTGAAATCAAGCAATAAAAAAGAATGGCCGAAAAAAATTCAAAAACTAGAACAATTTCCATCTTTGAAAAGGAAGGAACCTTCTCAACTATCTTCCAAAGGTTCAAATCTTCTAAAAAACAAGAGTCTGAGATCTCTGTTTTAAGACAAATATTCAGCAATGAGAAGGCTAGATTGCTACATATATGTAAGACTAAAGAGCCCTCATCTATTTACGAGCTTGCAAAGCTTCTAGGGAGAGATTTTAAGGCTGTAAGGCATGACATCAAATTACTAGAAAAATATGGCTTCATAGAGCTTATTTCGTCTCACAAGGATGGTCGAGAAAGGCTTAGGCCTATAGTTGACCTAGATGAGCTAACTATTACAATAAAGCTGTAATACTTCTAACAAAAACCATTTACCTACCTTCTTAGTGTCATATTACTACAACATAATTCCCATATATATGCATTAACTTAATAAAAAACTAAAAATAATTACTTTCTTCTTGCAGTACTAAATCTATTGATTTATACTGCTATGGTGAAGTCGATTAATGACTTCTCCTTGTCCATAGAACAACTAGTATTACTAATACTACTGCAACAAGCACCCAGATCCATACAGTACTGCCTTTATCTTCACTTTCTGGCTCTTCTGAATCCTCTTCTTCGTCATCAGCAGCTTCATCATCTACTTGATCCTCTGGAACAGTCTCAGAGATAGAATATGTCTTTATCCTCGCTGTTGTACCTGTAACTGAGACTAGTTCAACAACCATGTCATAAACTCCGTTACTATCTGCATCTATCTTTCTCATTTGACCTGCAGTTAGATCAAAAGTTTGAGGATTGCTTGTAACTTCTATTGTTACCTTTCCTGAACTTATTGCTCTAACACCTATATGGTGAGTATCTCCATCAATCAACAACTTTATTCTCTCCTTAACCTTAAGATCTTGAGTTATCGTTCCTTGAGTAGAGAACTCTGCACCATTCTTTGGTATAGTTTTAGTGTAGAAACTGCTACTTGAACTTCCTCCACTCCCTCCTGATGAACCTGGAGGAGATGTAACAGAATATGTCTTAGTATCAGTTCCCGAATTTCCTGAATGATCCGTAACTGTACATGTATATGTGAATGTACCTGTACTAGAGGGTGTTGCAGTTCCATCTGGAGAACTTGAAGTTCCAGTTGTACTATTAACTCCTGCAGTAGCATCTGTACCTCCACAAGTACAAGGGAATGCTGATCCAGTCTCTACATTAGAACAACTAGCTGTAGCGGTAGGGTTTGTTCTATCGACTACAAACTCTGCCTCTTCTGAACTATTTAGATTTCCTAATTGGGTATCATTAGCCCATGCAGTAACATTATACTTTCCATCTGGCAATGTAGTAACATTAACACTTATTGTATAACTATTTCCCGATCCCGTCGCTGTAGCAGAATAATTCTGCTCACCAGAGCTATTTGTAATATTCAAAATAACTGTTTCAACTCCCATTCCAGAGTCATCCACTGTAACATTGAATGTAACATTATTTGAAGAGTAATTTCCAAAAGCATTTCTATAAGAAGACACATTCGGAGCAGTATTATCTATTCTAACTGTTTCAATATTCACTATCCACTCTTGATCTGTACCATTATCTACATAAATACTGAAGTTATATGTAGCAGTATCAGAAAGATCAGCAACTCGAACAGTGGCATTTTCTATGATGTTTCCATCAGAACCATTATTAATCGTAACCAAGGAGGTTCCAGTAGTCCCATTAGCAGGGCCACCAGTAGCATTATACCAAATAGTAGCATTCATTTCAGTAGCAGTAACATTGAGAGAAGTATAGATACTAACATTCATAGTATCAGAATAATTTCCACGAAGTTGTAAGTTAGAAATGTCCGAAGTTCGAACAGAAGAAGCAGCAAAAACGAAAGTAACAGCTAAAATAGCCACAATAACAATACTGAAAATTTTACCTCTCTCCATTTTCATCACTCTCTTTAATGAAATCTATAATGTCTTTTACTATATAAATGTTACTTTTCAACTTAACAATAAAAAATTAATAATTTGCCGTCGACAAAACTAAAAATATTTGAAAAAAACAAATTAAATGATCTATTCCTCATATGAAAAATATTTCAGGAAACTAATCTTCCAATTTTCTTAGCTCTTCCCTATCTTTCTGAAATCTCTCTTTTGCTTGAGCTAATTTTTTCTTTCTAGCATTAATCTGATCTAACTCTTTCTTAGCTTCAGCCAACTTTCTCTCTGCATCAGCTAATCTTCTATCCTCACTTCCGCCCCACTTAACAACTTTATAGCTTCCACCATTCTCTAGTTTCTTTCTACCTACTTGAATGATAAATACTAAAGCAAATATTCCTACAATAGCTCCCAAAATATAATATGGTGTCTTGCTGCTAAAAACATCTTTAACATTCTGAACAGCATTACCTGTTATTCCTGCAGTAACCTCAGAACTTTCTTCCTCTGCTTCGTTACTCTCTTCCACTACTTCTTCAACAACTTCCTCTTCTGCAGCCTCGCTTGTTTCCTCAACTTCTCCAGTAGTCTCTTCTACTTCATCACTTGCTTCCTCATCTTCTGTCACTTCTTCAACAACTTCCTCTTCTACAGGTTCATCAAAACTATCTACCAATCCAGTCTCTCCTGGTAACAAATTAATATTGATAAAATCACTCGTAGAAACCTCATAATACTTCTCCTTCAAAATTTCAACGCCATCTTTCTTTAACGTAACCAACAAATCAACTTCAGTATTACTTATCTTCGGTGTATAATCAACTATAACATAATCTGGGTTAACTGCAGTACCTGGACCAGTTTCTTTATGCAAACTATCTATAGTACTTAAACTTCCAGCATTTCTAACAATAACTGAAACTCTATGGTCTGGTAATGTCTTAATACTTATACTAGCATCAGCTAAAACAGAAGGTAATATTAATAATGCCAATAAGGTAAAAACCATCAACACACTCTTTTTCATGAAAAATATAATCACTTTTTATTTATAAACTTTTTTGTCAACTGATATATATCTAGAATCAATAGAAGATTTTGAATAAATTCAATTTGCGAAGCAAATCTCATCAAAATCTTTCTTTGAGGACTGAAATTTCAAGGTCCTCAATAATGTAACTTCTCATCACTATTAAAATTACTTTCAGAAATCCCAAAACTGCTAGGATTTATCTCAGGTCTTCCCTGTAAAACTGAAGGCTCTCCTACCTGACTCTCTACAGAACCAGTTTCACTTAATCCTTGCTTTAATGCTTCAACTTTATCTAACATCTCCCAACTAAAATCTCCTTCTTCTCTTCCAAAATGTCCATATGCTGCAGTCTTTCTAAAGATAGGCCTCTTCAAATTCAATCCTTCTATAATGCCTCTTGGAGTCAAATCAAAATTATCATAAACCAATTTTGCTATTTTCTCCTCGGGAATCTTATTTGTTCCAAAACAATCAACATTTATTGAAGTAGGTTGTGCAACCCCTATAGCATAACTCAATTGAACTTCACACTTATCTGCTAGTCCTGCACCGACGACATTCTTAGCAACATGTCTTGCAGCATAAGCAGCACTCCTATCTACCTTGCTAGGATCCTTTCCACTAAATGCTCCCCCTCCATGCCTTCCAACACCTCCATAAGTATCTACAATTATCTTTCTTCCAGTTAATCCTGCATCTCCTTCTGGACCCCCAATAACAAATCTTCCAGTTGGATTGATATAAATCTTAGTATTCTCATCGATATAATCTCTACAGATAGGATTAATAACTTTCTCTTTTATTTCCTCTCTAAATCTCTCAACCTCAACATCCTCTAAATGCTGATTACTAATAACTACTGCACTAACCCTATGCGGCTTTCCATCTCTATACTCTACACTAACTTGACTCTTTCCATCTGGTCCCATTCCTCTAACTATGTTAGTCTTTCTAACAACTGCTAATCTTCTAGTTAACTTATGTGCCAGAGTAATTGGCAAGGGCATCAACTCCTCAGTTTCATTACAAGCATAACCATACATCATTCCTTGGTCTCCAGCACCTTGTTCCTTATCATCCCCTTGACCTTCAGTAACTCCCTGACTAATATCAGCTGACTGTCCATGAATGGCAACCCAAACACCTGCATCATCACAATCAATTCCAAATCTAGGATCTGTATAACCTATCTCTTTAAGCGTCTGTCTAGCAACTCTCTGAGCATCTACAAATCCTTTGGTTGTAACTTCACCAGCGACGTGAACACTTCCAGTAGTAACCAAACACTCAACGGCAACCCTGCTTTCCGGATCCTGAGCAATTAGATTATCTAATATAGCATCACTTATCTGATCACAAACTTTATCCGGATGACCTTCCGTCACACTTTCAGAAGTTATTGTAAAATTATCCATTTTCTCTTTTTATGAAATGCATTAACAAAGATCTTATTTAAAGAAATATATTGTGGAAAACAATAGTTAAATTATCTAACCCTTACAAACCTTCAACTCAGTTTCTATCCTTCCAAAACCAAAACTACTTACTGGTATTGGATGCCCTCCCCCAACAATAGCCGTACAATTCAAAAAACTTCCATCATTAAATTGCAAGATCAAATCATTAGAAACTTCCTCATCATCTGATGCAAAATAAATATCCACATTATACCCTCTATTAACATTCCCTTCTCCAACATCTAAACTACCACTTATTATTGCCTTAAGATCCTCCTCCAACTTATCACAAACACTACTTCCATCCAAACACTCTCTTCTATTCCCTGATTGATCCTTATAACATTCCTTAACCAAATCCTGAACATCTCTATATTGAGGGATATAATTAACAGCACATGTTGTCGTATGATACATACTAGCTTCTAATAAATTAGAAACCTCTACACTATTTTGTCTTTCAGGTTCCGGATTCCCAAGAGTTATAGCAAGAAAGATAACTCCTACCACACTAACTAACAAAACTATCAATACAAATCCTACAATTTCATGTTGAGCTTTTTTACTTATCATTCTACATTAACTAACCTCGTTCCAGCAACTATCTTAGCATTACCACATCTATCATACGTAAACCCATTCTCCAACTCCTTTCTACAAATAGCAACGTGAGTACTAATTGCTCTTTCATTCTGAACTTCTTTATCATAAATATAAAATACATCGCATCTCGGATAATTAGCTTTAGTACATTCTACTAACTGATCTTCATCTTTATGAAATCCACTAAACGTAATCACTTTCAAACTGCTATATGGCCAAAGCTCTTCATAAATTTCCTTGCCAACAAGATTAATCAGCTTATCTCCATCAATACAATTAGACCTTGCAGCAACACAACTCATCTCCGGAGTATCTGCCAAACTAGTAACTGAACTCAGCGTCCTATCCTCAGCAATCTGACTAGCAGCATCATTAACATTAGTATAAACAATAGTAAGAGCAAACAATCCGACCAATGTAAAAAACAAAAACACAGCTATTATCATGAATGCCATTTCCTGTATCCTAAGTTGAGCTTTTCTATTCATCATATATCAAAGTTATTATTGTAGTAAACCTGGCAACCAGATCTAGCTTGCCTATTTATTGAATCAACATCTTCTGCCAAAATAAATAATCCAATTAGAGACCTAGAATCCTGTATTCCTCCTAACATCGCTGCTAACTTTCCAGCAATGTTCGAACTACATTCCTTCCTTTCAATTATTGCAATCTTCTCCAAATAAATCTGAGCAAGCTCGTCAAACTTTGTCTTTATTCTCTTAACATTACACTCATAAGTATTTGTATCTGAAAATATAGCTCCATAAATCAAATCTCCAACAAAATAAACTCTCTTCCCATCTTTCAACAGATATCCTTGGTCCTCAAAAACTTTAATATCGCAACCAGCACTTCCATCAAAGCAAACATCAGTTCCCTCACATTCATTAGTCCCATTCATGAAAATTATATTCTTCATATTGAGCCCTTCAAGATCTTCTCTAAAATCATCAGGACTTCCATAGAAACAATAATTATCTTCCTGGCTAGTGACCATTACCAAATCAGTTACCTTAAATGGCATGAAGAATGGTTTAGAAAAAGCATATACTTCTCTGCCTTCTACAACATCTTCAGCAAAAATATACTTATTCCTTATACTAACTCTCTGACCCCTTTCACTAAATTGATCTCCAAAAGTTTGTTCAGAAAAACTGATTGTCTGTTTTCCAAAATGCCCTAAGTCTTCTTCACAATCAAAATAGATTCTAGATGGTTTCTTAAATCCAATCTCATGAGCCTTTCCCGATGCCAACCCAGTTTCAAGAGGATCGAATAAACTTATCAAACTCGCAGCCGTCTCTGTGTAAAGCGTCTGCTCACTCGTCCTAATAAATTTTCCTGCAGAAAAAACAGCAAGAAATAAAATAAAACCTCCAACAAGAATTGCAAAAATCCAATTAAAAGACATCGCTACACCCCTCTTATTTTCTATTTTTCTAAGTATCATATATCTATGTTAACTAACCTGTCATTCAAACCCTTCTCAAGTTCAATAACTATTCTTCCATCATCAACAGGAATACAATTCGGATTCGCCGAACCAGAAATTCTCTCAATATCTAAATGATTAATTTGAACATACGGCATTTCACAAGCCCTATTAGTTGGATAGAAGAAAGTATTAGCTCTCTTACCTTCATACAACCCAATATCAAATCCCTCATCCTCAAAAGGCCCTCTTATGGTTCTAGACAGATTAGCAAAACAAACATAGTCTATATTGCCTGGAAGATTCCCTTTAAACTGCCCCTTAAAACTTTGAGAATTCCAAGTCTTCTTAACTTCACTCTCAAATCTATCCTTAAAGATTCCTATCTCTGCACATTTCTGAGTATCCAAAAATGACTTTATTACAATCCCTGCAACAACTATAAAAAACACAATAAGGATAATTGAAAATATAACTCCAAATCCAATACCAAGTGTCTCCTGGCCTCTTTTATTTTTCATACCTGAAAATAACAATTATAGTATATAAAACTTGACAAACACTAACCTTATAAAGAAGTTTTACATATAATAATTATGAAAAAAAGATGGCTTTTAGCCCCTTTAATTTTGGCTGGTGGATTGGCACTAACACATTTTTTAACACGTCCCGAGCAGGCTGCTCCCTTGCCACCTTCTAGCGCCCCTCTAGCAATACAATCTATAGAAGAAAAAGTCGAAAATCCAGTGGCTGAAGAAAAGGAAAAACCAACTGGCTACATGTTATTATCTCCAGAAACTGGATTAACCTTCAAATCAAGATTTGGTGGTGAACACACCTACACTGCTAAATATTTTATAGGTCCCGGGACTGATCAAATTTCAACAGGATTAACTGAGCCTGAATTTTACGAAGCTACAGAAGGCATGGGTAAGACATTGGAAGTTTATGCACTATTAAACCTTCCTAGATGGAAGATAACTCTAGGAAATAGACTAGCAGATGCAAATGATGCTCCAGAAGAGAAAAGAGAACCTCATGAAACAGAAATAATGAAAAGAGATATTCTAAGAAATTGGGATTTAACATCTCAAATAATCATCGATCAAGGAGTTGTACCTGGATATGGTCCTGAAGATACAGAATACATAACTTCAACTCTTGGACAAGATGGAGCTTTGAGAGATAGCTATTCTATAGATACTATGGCTAGATTTGTATTCACACCAGGAGCAGATCCTGAATCTGGCTCAATATCAATAACAGACTATGAATTAGTTACTGCAGAAGATGGTTCTGTAACCTCCAGGCCAATGGAAGATCTAGGAACAAGGACCTATGCCGATTCTCCAAGAGGCTCTTTCAGAGGATGGTTTAACGGAACTATGTTAAGAACAATTTATGATTCAGAAAGATTAGATGATGAAGGTCCTTCTGCACAACTAATTGGAACATCTCATGCAAAATTTGGTTTCGATAGATATCAAACAGATACTTCTACATTAGCCTCAAATTAATTTTTCTTGACTTTTTTTGAAGAGCCTTGGAATGGCTGGAACAAGGGGCTATTAAAAAGTCAAGTCAGGAAACCAAAGGTTTACTGTTTCTTCCTAAACAACACAACCCACAATCCTATCAACACAACTAACAAAATTGCCAAACTAACAATAACTGGATCTACACCATCTTCAACAGGCCTTCTAATAACTATCTCCTGATCAATATCTTCATCCAAAATAACATTGCTATTAAAATCATTAATATCAAAGCCCCTCCTAGAATACTGGCTAACTAAAACACTATCTATCTCATTACCTTCCGTATCATAGATAACTGCACTATAGGCATTTTCAAAATAAGGCAATACTAACATTCCTTCTGATTCTCTATATTCTTCTATTCCAACTTCTTCAATAATCCTCTTCATAACTGGGCTAAACTCACTTTCAATCAACAAATTTTCATCTTTATCAAAAAGCTTAATCCTATAATTATCTCCAAAATAATCATAATAATTATTTCCTAAGCCTTCCAAATCAAAAACCAATTCAACTTCCTTAAACTTAGCATTCTCAGAAAAGTCAACTTCAAAACTATAATAAAAATTATCTTGAGCACTAACTAAAACTGGCAACAATAATATTAACAATAGAATTTTTTTATTTATCATAGTGTGACTCCTGCATGTTTAAATATAGCATCATATTCTGAAGGCTTAATGAATCCAAAATCCCTTAACAAGGTTAGCTTTCTTCTATACACCTGATGATGAGGATCACTTGTCTGTAAAACATTTCTCCAATAGGGCGGATTCAAAGCTTCTTCAACAAATGTAGCCACATCTTCTTCCCAATTAGATTCTCCATAACCTCTAGCAAAACCATTCCTAGGCCCTCCATAACTTCTAAACCCAGGAGGCCTAGAGCCAATTCTTGTCCATTGATCCCAAAATTGTTTCATATTTGGGCCACGATAGTGATATGTATGAGCAATCTCATGCCTTATGGTATTTGGATTAAATCCTGAGGGGGTCCCTCCTCCTGGTGCAACAGCAACAGTAATATGTCCATTACCATCTCCCTGAGCTTGAGTGCTTCCCCCTAGTGAACCCACAAAAGTTATAGATGTAACGCTTGAAAAAGTTCCTTCATTCAATGAAGAAAATGTATCTGCAATCAACTTAACATTTCCTGGATTATTATCAAAAACGCCATACTGGTCATTAATCTGAATTCTATTCCCTAAAAATCTCTGAAGATCTGAAGCACTTTTTAAATTATAATATAGCCAACTATTTGAAAATCCTTTTCTTAATGAGCTATATTCTCCCCCATAGCTAAATGCAGTTCTTATATAATTTGGACCATATCCATAAGCCCACTGAACCTGATCAGTTACTCCTAAAACAGCACCTTGTTTATATTGATCAGAAAATTCCACATACTCTGCACCATTTCCATCATCTCTTCTAATATGGACTTCAACAGGAGTAGATGCCTTACCGTGCTCATAACCCTCTATCAATCCATTCTGTTGCTTCCACAATATCTTATCCTTTCCATAATGATAGAAAATGGATTCACCATCATAATCCATAACATACTGATTAAGGGTATCTATCTTAGGAATTCTTCCTTGATCATCTCTAGAAACCAAACTAACATAAGATCCCTTAGCATTACCCAATGATTGAACAGCAAAACTTTCAAAGGTATCTCCTACCTTAACCCACTTACCATCCTTACTACCATATTGAGGAATGCCCTTCCTTATTCTAACATATGGATTGCCCTCTAGGAAATTAACCTTCGGCCCCCTAACATCAATATTACTTCCAGTAACAAACTTTCTCTTAGCCTTATCCACCGAAACATATCCTCCTCCTTTGAAATCTAAATCTATCTCTCCCTTGAAATCAAAAAATGTTTTATCCCCTTCTTCATTTGGTGTCACCTCAAAATGCCCATTAACTCTAGCAGTCCCACTATCCATATAATACCTGCCATTCTCATATTTCAACAATCCTCCACTAGTAAACTCGACAATATTATCCTCGCCAAAATTAAACTTCCCATCAGCACTCTCAAAACTCAGTCCTCCAAGATTTCCATCACTCTCCTGGTGATCTCTCAGAACCTCTCCTTCTGGATACTTAATCTTAACATTCCCATCAACTATTAAAACTTCAGTACCTTTTGGAAGATCCAATATCCTTCCTCCTAAATAATATTCTCCTTCTTCACCAGTCTTAAAACTTCCTTCAACAACATCTCCTTTAGCATCAACAGTAATAGTAGGCTCTCCTTTATCCGTAGCCTGTAAGTTTTTATAATTAATTTTAATATTTTTTTCCTGACTACCAATCTTAATATTATGATCAAGAGTAGCAATACCTCCGCTACCAAATTCCAATTTCCTTAATTCATCTTCTCCAGTAATCGTAACTGCTCCAGAAAATTCTCCAAGGATCTCATTACCTATTTTCAAATCTTCCGCTGCAACTGGATATATTAACAACAATCCTACAATTAAAAACAAAATTTTAGCTCTCATGTTTAATGGCAAAATAATATCTATAAGGCTCACCTCCAATCAACTCTTTTTCATCAATTAAACTAACAACCAAAACATCTGATTCAAACAAATCTGTATCAATACCAACAACAATCTCATTCTCCTCAGCAATCTTAGAAATACAGTTGATACATAACAATCCCCTTTCCAAAACCAAATCTTCAACAATCAATGAAGCAACTTCATAGATCGAATTTAACCTACTATCAACAACACTCTCAAAATTATTAATGGTAAATACATCTTCTCCTTTCTTAATACTTAATGGATAGTCAATAAGATATCTAACCTCGTTATCAACAACTTCAACATCAACTCCTATTTCACCACTAGTAACCAAATAATCCTGAAAATCAACAAAGTTCTTTGTACAGAAAAATAAATCATTTTCAACAAACTTTCCTAATTCAACCTCCAACTGCTCTTTTGATAAAATATAGCTTCTACCTTCTTCATAATAAAATGGCATTCCTACTCCACTTGCTCTTTCTGGAACTAAATAATATCCCCCATATTGGCCTACGTGGTATATTGAATCTACAGTAGATTTTTCAACACAATTTTGTACAAAATTAAAAATAGGTGCTACTTCTGGACTAACTGAAAAGGAAGGGCTTTCCCTAACACTAAAATATATCAAAAACCCAGCTACCACTACTATAGCTACGACTATGAGAACTGTGATCTGCCCTCTTTTATTCATACAGCTAATTATGAATGTAATTATTTAAATGCTCTCCTGAGATTCTTTAACAAATCTCAATAGAAATTACTTGTAAATAACGCTTATCTACTGAAAACCCCTAAGTGTTAAGACTTAATAATATGCAAATTTTAATAACAACTAAGGAGTAACAACAAAAAGGAACGTGTCTAACAATTAATATCTCAACACAAATTTTTCCACCCCTGCACCTT
>CAYFMD010000016.1:0-21530 GCA_964344105.1 Candidatus Woesearchaeota archaeon
TTTGAAAAAATATGGCCTCAGGGGGATTTGAACCCCCGACACCCGGATTAAGAGTAAGGGTAACACTATGTTACACTAACTACTTATTTATATAGTGAATTTTTCTTAATAAATGCATGGGATTAAGACCAAATAAAATGCAAGAGAGGATTGATGGAATCAAGAATTGGAAGATTCCTGAGTCTGAAAAAGAGTATGTAAAAGCATTCGCAAAAGCCTGGAGAACAGGTAAAATAACTGGGGAAGTAGTTACGGATGCAACAATAGAAAATCTGCTTGATAAAACAAAGAAACATTTTGAATATATCAACAAATCATTTGACAAAGCGATAATTAATCCAAAAAAGCCAAAGAAAGAAGATTTAAACAAAAAAGAATGCAAAGAAAAACTAAAAAATTACAAAAAAGAGATTAAGGAATTCAACAAGTTAAACAAAAAGTATATCTCAGATGTTTCATTGCAAGAATATGTTGACTCGTTAATTGGGAGTAATATAAGAAAAACTATCATCAAGTGGATTGACACAAATAAAAAGAGAAATGGTAAACCTATACAAGAATTAAAAGAAGTTGACATAGGACCTTATTCTGAGAAAAGCTGGAAACATCTGCTATCTATATTCAAAGAATATGTAAAATTTAGACTTGCGGACTATCCAGTTGAGAAAGCAGTATTAACAGATATTCTCTCAGTAAAAATTAAGATAAAACAAGATGACCCTAAAGATATCCCTACTGAACATTTTGATATATTGCTTCAAAAAGCAAATCCAGAAAAGCAAGCATACCTAATTGGAAATAGAGCTATTGGTTCAAGAGCTGGAGAATGGCATACGTTAAAGATGCAGGGAGTAAAACTTCCTGATTTAACAAAGGGAAGGAAATGGCTTGAACTAGACATAATAGAATCAAAAACCAAGAAAAGACTTGTTAAAGTATATGACCCAGATGACCAAAGGATATTGATAGATTATTATAATGAAAGATTAAGACAAGGGGCTAAACCTTCCGATGATTTCTTTCCACTAACTCATAATGCAATGAGACAATGGCTTAGGAGAATATCCTTAAAAGAATTCGGAATAGGATATAATCCGCATAAACTCAGAGCTACAGCTGTCAATAGAAATGCAGAATCAGGTCTAATTAATGACAGCGTTGAAATGGAAAAGTTTTATGGATGGTCTCATGGTACAGGAACAAGCAGAAGATATCTCAACAGCTCTAAAATATCTATTAAATCAATTGATAAAAAAGCTGAGAAGATGCAGGGTTATGACTATAAGAAGCAGCTAAAGAAAATCAAATATGAAAAAGATTTAGAAATAGAATCTATGAACAAAGAAATAAAGGAACTAAAAAGAATGTTCTTAGAAACAATCAAAAGAGGTAATTCCTCATTAGAAAAAGTTAATAACTTTGTTAGAAGCTAAGATATCTCAAAAGATATATTTTCTTCAACCATATTACCTGCTTTATCTTTAACAAATATAGTTAATTCATGCTCTCCTCTCCTAAAGCTCTTTTTAGCAGTACATGCACCATCTCTCAACCTAGAACATAGTCTTCTTTCCCTCGGTCTTCTATCAGCATTATCAATGTAAGTAATGCTATCAAAATTATCTTCTTCAATCATAAAATTAAACTCAACCCTTCTCTTGTTTACTAAATAATCAAAATCCAATATCTTTGGTTCAGTCATATCAACCTCTAATGAAATCTTTCTACTTTGGGCACTATTTCCAACAATATCAGTTATTTCAAACCAATATGTAATTTCTTGACTATCATAATCTGATAAATCTACATTAGTAGAACAAACTATCTTTCTTTCTAGGTTACATTCATCTGGGTTGTCATTTGTTCTGAATCCAACTATGGAGTTGCCATAATTTAATACTAATGATTCAGAGTTTTCTTCGATAAACTCTAATAAAAATTCTCCATTAGCAAATCCTTTTCGAGGTTCAGTCTTACTTATTTTTGGACTTTTTGAATCAATTATGAAACTAACTTCTTCAGAAACTATTAATTCTTTATTCAGATAACCTTTAATTTCTAAAATATGAAATCCTTCTCTAAAACTTCTAGTTCTATTGTACTTATTACAATTTCTACACAATCTTCTTTCTCTAGGTCTGCTATCCTCTTTATCAATATAAGATATTTCATCAACTTCTTCAAGTATCTCTATGTCTAACTGAATCTTTCTACTATCAAATAACTCTTTAGAAGGAGAATGTATTATAATATTATCTACTTCTTCATTATCATCCCCTTGTTCACTATTATCAATAAATATTGGTAAATAAGCTACTTGAAATATTGAATCTTCATCATCTGTAGATAGGGTAAGCTCAAATCTATCATAATGAAATGATTGAACTGTATCTTCAGGAATTTTAGTTTCAAAAATTAAATCTCTATTTTCATAAGGATTAATAGATACCTTATCCAAAAGAGGAGTACTCCAAAACTCATCTACAACCATATCAGTTATTGTTAAATTTATATTTGCTTCATAATTATCTATGGATGAATAACTTTGACAGTATTGGTCAAAATCAGTAATTGGAACTAAAATAAAAGTCCATGTACCTTCTTTTTCTTTTTCTGTTTCATATATGTAGATTTCTCTACTAGACTTATATGTTGGGTCATTGTTTAGCCAAATGGTGTATGGATAAAAATTCCACTGTTCTCCAGAAGGTTCGAATATATAAAGACTAAATTTTTTGCAGTCAAATTGATTATCCTCTCTCTTAAATTCAGTAACAAATCCTTCAGTCAGATTATTAATGTTAGCTTCTATGTAAACCATGCTATAACCATTATTAACAGAATCATTCACTCCCAAAATAAATCTTCCATTAGCATAAGTATCATAAAAATCGGTAATAGAAGCATGCAATGGGAAGTCTAACAAATTAAAAATAGTATAGTTATTCTGATAAATATCTCCTTTTTGTTTTACATCATAATGGGTTTGAGTCCTAAAAGAGGGTTTTTGCAATTCCAGTTCAATAGATTGCCCATTAATTAAATCTGTGTTTCTAAAAAATATCCAATCACCAGGATTAGGAAAATACTGGGAAAAAGAGCTTGTAAAAGAGTCTCCCCAATAATCTGGAAAAACATATGATTTATATTCAATCCCTAAATTTGGATTTATTACAGCAAATATGGAATCAAGAAAACTCCCATTAGTTTCTGTTAAGTAGGAATTAAATAAGAATGTATTATTTGTTACCTTAAATGTATACCAATCATAAGGTTTATCACTTACTCCAATTTGTGCACTATCAGAAAATGTTGAATAATAATCAAAATCTGTAAATGGTAATTCTTTTGGGACTATTAAGCTAACTCCAAGAAACCTTTCTTCATTGTTTATGTTAAAAGAAACTGTTCCTCCATACCAATCTGGAAATTCATATAAATCTTCTAACATTGAGACATTCAAATACAATTTTATCGTTTTATTACCATTTGCTGAAATCAAGAGATTAGAAGGACTAAAATATAAAGCAGGTTCATTATTAATATCTAAACTAACATTATCGTCAAAATTATTAAAATTAAATATTGTTACATCTATACCAATATCTTCAACAGATTTATTTTTTAAAGCTCCAAAGAAAAAACTCTGGGGAGACATAAATATACCATCAAGTAAACTAATGCTTTTATTAAGAGATATTAAACCAGCACCTTCTAGAATAGGATAATATTCCAAAGGGGTTGCTCCATTTTTAATTACAGACTTTACCTGAATTGGATTTAGATTTGGATTTGCATTAAGTAATAAAGCTATTGCACCAGAAACATGCGGGGCTGCCATAGAGGTTCCGCTCAAGGGAATAAAATAATCTCCTTCATCGTGATTACATCCAAAATAAGAGTCTCCAGAACAAGCTGAAAGAATTTCAACTCCGGGAGCAGTTATATCTGGTTTAATCTCTCCAGTTATTAATGGGCCTACGCTACTGAATCCAGCTACATCTCCATTACTATCCGTTGCACCAACAGTTATAGCTTCCCTTGATGTACCAGGGCTTCCTATATTGAATTCTCCAAAATAACCAGAATTTCCTGCAGCAATTACAACAACCGTGCCTTTTTCTATAGCATTATCTACAACTTTACTTAGTATGTCATCAGAATGTCCAAATCCGCCTAAACTCATACTTACGATATCAACATTATTTTCTGTTGCCCATTCAATACCTTTGATTATTGAAGAATCAAATCCATAACCATAATCCCCCAATACTTTAACGTTCCACAACTCAGATTCTGGTGCTACTCCACTAAATATTGGTTCATCATCAAAAACTTCAAAATTACGATTTAGTTCTAAGGAATTAAACCAGCTAAAGTTAATTTCAGTTCCAGTTTCTTTCTTTAATACGTCTCCTACATCAATGAATGTATCATTATAAGTAATAGCTGTAAAAACGGCCTCTGGAAAATCACAAGAACCTATAGTAGGATTGCAAGTAATATTAGAGAAAGTTATTAGGTTGATTGAAGCTCCATTTGAATCTATAATCCTTGCATGAGATGAGCCTATTGGAAAATGCTCATCATAGAAAAGACCAGGAGGCGGAGAAGGACCAGAATCTACATCAATCGAATATGAAGCAATAAGATTTTCTCCATCAAAAATAGTATTTCTATTAACAGAATACTTTGTTTTCGTATTCTCAAATGAAGGTGATGCGTTTTGCATAAATCCTCCAACAATTCCTGCAACGTGAGTTCCATGGCCTTGAAAATCCGATGAATCAAGTCTCCCGTCCCACCATGTGAAATCTTTATTTTTTAATACTCTACCCTCAAGAGCTGGGTGATTATTATCTATACCAGTATCAAGTATAGCTATACTAACTCCTTCTCCTTTATATCCTAAATTCCATAAATCTGTTGCACCAATCTGATGAGTACTTTCATTTAAAGTTTCTATAAAATTCTCATTAGATTGTGAAAGATTGAAATCTTGAAGACTCCTAAAAACAGAGTCTGTGATGTTATATTGTCTATCTAAATAGATTTTATTTACTCTTAAATCTGATGCTATATCAAAAACTTGATTTGGATAAACCTCTGCAACCATACCATTTATGATGTTAAAAGTATATGGGATATTAATCCCTTTCTCTCTTAATCCTACTGAGTAAATTACCGGGTTTTGTTCTTCAACTAAAGTTATTATAACAGGAATTTTATTAGAAGAAAAGGTAGATGATGCAGAAAAAGAATTAGTAGGGATTTTTGAAGTATTATTAATTTTAGCTAGAAGATGAGAGTCAATTTTATCCTCGATACCTGCAGAAGGACTCAAGGCCATAATTGACACTATAGAGATTAAAACAACATTTAAACAAAATATCCAGACTAAATACCTCTTTTTCATAAAATCTAGTTAATTTCAATTTATTTAAAGGTGTATTACTACCTATTGGTAAGAATATGGTAACTATATTTTATTAACTTTTTCCAATATCTTCTTTCCGTAATCAGATATTACATACAACTTTCCTTTATTTGATTCTGGGTTCAAGCATTTTATTATATCCTTATCAACTAATTCCTTTAACGCTCTGCTTATATGGGTCTTGTTTACATTAACTTCCCTACTCATAGTTGAAGGCATTTTTGGCTTATCTAAAATTTCAAGGACTTTCTTTCTATAAGAACTTGATACTACATAACCCACGTCAGTCCAGATAGTTTCATCTTTCATACCAGATGGTAACCAAAACATTTATAAAGGAGTATTTACCATATTGTTACCAGATAGTTAATACATAAAAATGAAAAAAGCTCAATCAAAACTATTCGTTGTCATTGCACTAGTTGCTATAGTAGGAATTTCTGCGTTTTATATTTATAGCGAAAATCAAAAAGCTATTACTGGAAAAGCAATAGCTGATTTAGAAAGACAGCTTGATGAACAAGGTAAACTTACTAATGAACAAGAAAAACAACTGGAAGAATTAGCTGAAGTAAAGTGTAGGGATGTTCAAGTTCCTTATGAAGCTCAAGAAAGCTATCAAGATAAAGAACCCTATAGTGATGAAGTCTGTAATAATGTTGAGTTAGTCTACAAAAAAGAGACTGGTTCATGCAAACAATATGCAGATAACTTCTTTGCAGGAGACGAACCTTCTAAATATGATTGTACGGTTACTAACTTAGATAATAAAGCTGGAACATTCTCTATGGAAATAGGATTTTATATTGATGGGCAGGAAAATGTAGAAACAATAAGCAAGTACATTTACCCACAATCATCAGAAACTTTTTATGCTGAAAAAATGGCAAGGATTCAAAGCTGTACTTGTTCTTTAACAAAAGTTCCCCAAAAACAAGAATGTGAAACAGTTACAAAATATAGACCGGTTACTAAATACAGAACAATTACTAAGTACAAAACAGAAACTGTTTGTGAATAATTATTTCTGGTAAGGAAGTTTTATTTTGCCTTTCTTGTAATCTTCTTTTATCTCTCTAAATTCCTGATTTAATTTATCCTTATCAACGTCTGCCAATTTTTTATACATTCTTCTTAAATGCTCATCTCTTACAAGAAAGTTATCTCTATGCCCTTTTATCTGTCCCTTATAATCTTTGATTACTTTTAAAGAATATATGACAACAACTATTGAAACAGCAATTATTATGGAATTTCTTAATCCTCCCTTAATTTCTTCAATAGATGTTAATATAGCTAGAAAACCTATGAATGCAGAAATTATAACTGTCATGTTTGCAACAAGATTAGAAACAGCCTTATCATAATTGAATTTATCTAACTCAAGATGTTTAGACCAAAATTCAATCTCTTTTTCTAATTTGTATGTTTTCTTTTCATTCATGGTTTTTATTGGAAAAATATCTTTATAAACAAATGTAATAAAATTTATAATAATTAATGTTCAGCTTAGTTTATGTCCAACAAACAAATAGAAATAAATGAAGTAAGCAAAGACGAAGCCTACAAGATAAATGAAGAAATAGTAGACTTCAATCCAGAGAAATGTCTAACTTGTGGAAACAGAAAGAATATTGTCCAAAGATTTTTCCTATTAAATGTTCCTGTAGAAAGCGAGGCTATCCATAAAAAAGTCAAGAAGGAACTTATGAGAAAATATGGGCTAACCTACTATGGTTATTCAGAAGATAATAAAGCGCTTATAACAACTGGAAAATGTCCAGAATGTGATTGTGAAAAAATGTACTGGGACTATTAAAAAATAACAATTAATTTTTATAATGGTCTATGCATATTTTCCAATTCTAAAAGGCCTTCTGTTCTTTCCTAACAAAAAGATACACAAATCCCCTTCACCAGCTCCATGTCCTGTTAAACATTCAGTTTTCTCTACTTCAACACAGTCTCTATAGACTTCTTCCAGATACTCTCTTTCTTTTTTTCTCATAATCATCAACCTCCTTTCAATTAGATAATAAAAATAAAAAATAAATCTAACTATCTACAAATTAGCAACCATTCCTACATTGCCAAGATTCCTGATAATAACTACCATTGCTATCAGGTCTTACATTAGCATAATGAATAGCTCCACAATTCTTACACTCCATTCTACCAGTCTTTTTATTAACCAACTGCATTGATTTCCGCTTCATTTTATAACCTCCTAATAAATTTAATTAGGGGTTGAGAAATAGGTTAGCTGCAATATCTCTCCACCTTTTGCAATACATTACCGCAATTAGCTAACTAATTAAAAATAGTTTATCATATATTTAAACTTTCGCATTCTATACTATTTTACGAAAGAAACTGTTAAGTTTTATTTGCAGATTAACAAGAAAATTTTCGGATTTTGGTAAATCTTACATGTAATAATGTGTCTGTTACAACAAGACATTAAACAACCATCCAGCAAACAATACTAATGGCACTGTTATCACAGGCAACCAAAGAGCAGTTTTTCTTCCAATATTTGTCCATAACAATCCTATCTCAGTATAATCAGTTACTATTCCTGCCATTAAAAATACAAAAGGATTTCCTAATGTTCCAACTTTTGAAAATATTTCAAAGGCTATAGGAGCACTCCCCTCGCTGCATACTTCTATAATCGTTGCAAAAACTAAGGTTAATAACAACCCCAAGAAACTAGGTCCAAAATACTGCATAAAGATATGCGCAGGAACATACGCTCCAATGATTGCAGCCAGTAAAACTCCAATTAAAATCCACCACAAAACCATGTTAGCTAAATTAACCGCCCCTTTGGTAACTCCAAAAACACTATTCTTAAAATTAAATTGCATAATTTTATCCCACTTTATTTTCTCATTTGTATTAAAATCAACTTTTTTCGATTGTTCAATCCAACCCAGCTTTTCCAAACCAATATATGCAAATCCTGTAATTAATGCAATCAACATGGCAACAACAATAAAGTAAAGTGCCTGCAAACCAAAAAACCCAAATAGCAAAATTGTAACCGGCAAATTAGCCCAAGGACTAGCTAAAAGAAATGTAATAACAGCAGGAATACTAGCTCCCTTCTTATACAATTGCATTGAAATAGCTAAAATTCCATGAGAACAAGCAGATAAGAGGAATCCTGCAAATACAGCATAAAATAAGGTTCGTTTCTTTCTTCTTCCAAGATATTTAAAAATAAATTCTTCTGGAACCAAGTAATCAATAATGCCTCCAAGCAAGAAACCAAGCAAAACAGCCCACCAAACTAATCTCAGATAAGATAGCAAGCTTGCATTTAGTTTTTCAAGAAAAGGAACTTGGATAAATGAGATTAAGACTATAAAAACAAACAAACTTCCAAATATTTTTAATTTCTTGCCAATTTTTATCTTGTTAAGAGAATTTGAGTGAGTATGACTCTTATCATGGCAACTATCGCATTCCTCTTTCTCAACATTATTGCTCATATTCTATTCAACCCCTAGTATGCTTAACATTCCTGCTTCAGCATGTTCTAAAATATGGCAATGAAAAACCCAATCACCCTTTTCTTCCGCAATAAATACTAAATCAACAAATTCGTTTCCATTGACCATTACAGTATCTTTCCATCCAAAATGGTCTTGCAAAATTCCGTTTCTGCTCAAAACAATAAACTTTTGTCCATGCAAATGCATTGGATGCGGCTGACCTTGCGTATTCCTTATTCTTATTTTAATTGTCTCTCCTTCTTGAACACTAAAAACCTCTGTAGTATCTGGAAAATATTTCTCATTAATTGACCATATCAATTCTCTTTTTTCATTAACAAATCCCCTTAAATCCATATTAATGTCAGGTTCTTTTTTACGCATTTCTTCTATCAAAAAAGGAACTTCAAAATTGTAATCAATATTAATGTCCTTAACTTTATTAGGTTCTCTAAAATCAAAAGTCGCTAAACTAGAAGAACCTCTCGATGATAAATGCCTCATGCTAATTTCTTTAGCATGTTCAATGTCCATCATTAAATCATACCTCTCCCCAGGGTGAATTGTTAAAATTGAAACTTCATAGGGTTCAACCCTGCCAATATCTTCTCCAATCACTGTTGCCTGCTCATTCTCAAAATTCAGATTAAAACTTCTTGCGTTAGCAGTATTCACAATTCTCAATCTAACTTTGCCTCCATTAAGTTCAATAGTAGGGTTAATTTTGCCGTTAACTAACAGTATATTTCCAAATCTTCCATGCATTCTACCCAAATCAAAATTCCTCAGCTGGTTATCATTTCCCAACAATATATCATCTAAAATTAATATTGCTTCATCATTAAATTCAGGCTCATTTACATCTCTTACTAAAATTCCTCCCTGCAAACCTGATTCGACTTGTTTATGGGCATCAACATGGCTGTGATACCAATATAGTCCGGGATTTCTTAATTCAATTTGATAATTGAAGCTGTCTCCTGGATTTATTGGATTCTGAGTAACTTGCGGAACTCCATCCATTATATTCTTGATTTGAAGACCATGCCAATGAACTGTTGTTGGTTCATCTAAATTATTTCTAACATTAACTTCTATTGTTTCTCCAACTTTCCCAGTAATTAGGGGACCAGGAATCTGATTATTATAGGATAAAACATCTGTTTCTTTACCCTCAATAAATTGATATTTACTCTCATCAATAATAAATTCATATTTATCCTTGACTTCTATTTTATTTAATTTGACATATTCAGATGTATCGATTTGATAACTATTATAGTCTGTTTTTAAGCTTGTACCATAAATAACCAAACCAACTAACAAAATTACGACTATGATAAGGTTTCTAAGACCATTCCTGCTAATGCTTATCGTATCAGACATTTTTTATTCTATTCGGGAAGCGTGTTTAATAATATCAATATTGCATGCTTTATGTTTCTTGCAAAAAGCTTCGCACTTTTCAGCTAATACTCTCACCTTATAACTAAGATTGCATTCCTCGCATTCAAACAATACTTCTTTATTTGCATGGACTTTTACCATTCTAATTAAGAGCAATCGTGATGCAATCGCCACATTTGAAGGTCATGTCCTTCTGGAACATTTTCGCAAGGGTCTTCATCAGAAGTGTATCCTCTTAACTCATTATACAAAGCAACTTGCTTATCATTAAGAACATCAACCATTTTCAGATGTGCTGACAGATGAACGTATCGCAATTCTCCGTAAATTTCAGCACTTTCTGCAACTTTCTGTTTCAGATAATTATCAGTTATAGATTCGTCATCAAATTTATCATTAATCTCTTTTTCAATTGCAATAATATGTTCTCCTAACTGCTTTGCCTCAGCATTCATTTCATCATAGATTGATTCTATTTCCTCTTTCTGAATTTGAGTTAAGCCCATTTGAGCTTCTAAATCCAATACATGCCGTGGTCCTGGATAGCCGTTTAATTCAGCTAATTTTGCCATTCCACCAAACGGCGTTCCTTCTCCAGCTATAAGTCCATCAACATCATCTTGCGACAATGATTTTATTCCTCGCAACTCTTGACCAACATAAGAAGATGCAGTATCCTCATGTTTATTGTTAAAAGTAAAAAACAAAAGAATAAACAATACAGCAATTACTATTGAAACCACTATTTTATTTGTTTCTTTCATCTTACTTCTTTTGTATTTGCTTTACAAGCCAAATTATAAGCAATATCAATACAACTAAGACTAATGTGCTAAATAGCCAGCCAAATGCCATCATCCCTCCACCATATGCTCCGTACATCATTCCGCCCATGCCACAATAGCCATCAATTCCCTGAGCCAAGACCAATCCTATTGAACCTAATACGCTTAATACTACCAACATAAATGCATTTTTCATTTTCCAGCACCTCCTTTCATTTTTCTTAATATATGCACACAATGTTCAGACATGTGCTTGTTTATTATTTCTATCATTGGCTTTATTGTTTCCTTATTTAAGCTATATCTTCGAAACTTGCCATCAACTTCGCTAACCACAAACCCGCATCTTTTTAGTCTTGCAAGATTATGAGAAACACGAGTTTGGTTCATTTTTAATTCTTTCATTATATCACTGACAGTCATTTTCTTTTTTTTCAATACATTGATAATCTTTAATCTTGGTTCAGAAACTAATGTCCCAAAGAACAATTTGTATGATTCATATAATTCTTTCTCAGAGATTTTGCGATGGTTATGCTCTTTTAATATGCCTTTATTTATCATATGTTAATTAAAAGCATATTAACTATTTAAATGTTTCTGAGAAAAAGATATATAAAATTATTCTTAGAATAGCACTCAAAAATTGAGCTATGCTCTATTTAAAGGCATTAATTCTCTACTAATCATGAATAATTGTAAGGAGGTTACAACAAATGGTAAAAACAACCGATAAAGTCCTTCTTGTGGCATTGGCAATCATGCTTGTTGGAATGGGTACCTTGTTTGTCTCAGCAGGCGGTTTTCAGGTATTATTTGGTGAGGAAGATGCAAAACAAGCAGCTTTGCGAATTATTCCTGGAGAAGTCAAAGAAATAGACACTGAATATGAAAATGGGCAAATTGTCTATGAAGTTGATGTTGCCAACAACGGTGTTGAAAAAGAGGTAACCTTAGACCAGCAAGGAAATGTTCTTTCAGTAAAGGATGAAGAAGCAGATGTCCCAATTACTGGAAATGCGCTTGAAAGAGCAAGCCAAGTAGCACTTGCCCATATTGGAGAAGGGAGAGTAACTGACTCTGAGATTGGTGATGAGGAAGGTTACTACGAAATCGAGATTACTCTGGACAATGGTGATGAAGCAGATGTACATCTTGATAAGAATTTCAATGTACTAAGTGTAGAGTACGATTAATTAATTATTTTTTTTATTTTTATTGCTCAATTATTGAGCTATGCAGTTTAAAAACTATTAAATAGCTGTATTTCTCATTAGTAACTATGGAACTTAAGAAAATAATACCCCTTATTTTGCTGGTATCAATTATGCTTTTTCAATTAAACATAGTCAGTGCCCATGAGGATGAAGGTAAGGATTTTGAATTTTTTGGAGTTGAACTTGAAAAATTAGTCATGTTTATAACAGGTATTGTTGCACTTGCCTTGTTTGTCATTACATTTGCCGCTTACAACAGAGATAAAAGACCTAAATTATTTTACATCTCCATGGCTTTTTTCCTCTTTGCCCTTAAAAGCTTAATGCTATCTTCTGAATTGTTTATTGAACAAATAGAATGGTTTGAACCAGCAGCTATAGCATTAGAATTATTAGCTCTAATCAGTTTCTTTTATGGAGTGTCTAAGAAATGAAATCAAATGATAGACCAATTAAAAAAAAACGAAAAAATTCTGGAATTAGAACTAAGAAATGAAATCTTTCTTATTGTTAAGAAATATCCAGGCAGTCATTTGAGAGAACTTGAAAGAAGAAGCAATATTCCTTACAGCACTTTGAAGTACCACTTACATTATCTTGTTAAACACGAATTGATATTTGAAAAACCAAGCAACGGCAAGAGCCAGTATTATCCAAAAACAATCGAATTAGATGATATTGAACTGTTGGGACTGGTTAAGCAGAAAAACACCAGAAGAATTTTATTTTACCTTGCATCTCACAAAGAATGCACTTACAAGGATTTAGAACATTTTACTAAACTCGCTCCATCAACAATCATCTGGTATATGAAAAATCTTCTCAAAAAGGAAATTGTTATGAAGATGCAGAAAGATAACAAATTAGTCTACAAGTTGAAGTCTGATAAAAGTAAGTTATTGAAAATATTAATTGCTTATAGGGAAAGTTTTTTTGATTCTTTGTTAGACAGGGCTATCGAGACATGGGAGATAAGTTGACATTTTTTAATTTTCTTCCCACTCCAATTCCACCAAATCTTGCGGATTAACATGACAATATATTTCTGTCGTTTGTAATTTTGAATGACCTAAAAATCTCTGCACTTGTCTAACATCCCATTTCTTTTTGTTCAATAACCAAGTTGCTCCAGAATGTCTTAAGGTATGGAAATGTAAATCCTTATCCAAGACTTCTTTAGATTTATTTTTGAAAGCTATCTCCAAAGCTCTCTCACCACAATTAACTGGAAGCTTGTTTAGAGCATGCAACACAGTTGATTGATTAATCTTTAGCGGTTTGATAATTGGGATATGCCTATCTTTTTTCCCTTTTCCTAATTTAATCATAATCAAATGTTGTTTCTTATCAATATTATCAATCTTTAATCTAACAACTTCACTCACTCTCATTGCTTGATAAAAACCAAGAAGAAAAGCAAGCTTATGATTGTTTCTTTTAGTTTTAGAGACAATATCTATTAATTCCTCCTCAGTTATTGTTTCAGGAATCCTTCTCCCTTTCATCTCCAAAACCACCTCTTTTTCTCCTTTCCCTTGATTAATTGTCTAGGTAAAATTGAAGCATGACTAGATTTCCTAAATTGCTGCTTTACCAATCTCTCAATATCAAACTCAGAAGAATCAGAAATTTGAAATATCTCCCGATTTGGTTTTTCCAAATTCTGCCACGCAACAAGGTCCTTATAATTTGAGTCTCTCTGGAGTTGACTAGAATTTATTTCTGCCTCTATTGCTGCAGCCTTAAACTTAGATTTATCAAGCGGATGACATTCCAAATCTATAGCACGCCATCCATCTCTATACATATTTGCCTCCTTTCTACAACTATGAGTGCCTGTAACTTTATCCTGACATTCTTGCACAACTCTTTTATGTTCCGCTGATACCATCTTCACCTCTCTAATATCCTTCTTTCTCCCGTTTTTCTATTAACTCCAAACCTATACAAAACTTTATCATTAGTCTTATCCCTTCTCTCAAATATATCCCATTCATCTTTCCTTCTCATCTTGGCTATTACAAAAATTATAACAACAATAACAACTCCAATAATTATTTCTTTCTCCATGTTTCAACAAATTTATCCTCATATTCAACCAGATTTTCTTTTATAACTGGAACTTCTTTAACAATTGTTTTAACTTCTGGACTTTTCACAATCCCTTTTTTCCTGGGCATTTTCTTAGCCCCTTTATTATTCAGTTTGTACCATCTATTATCCAGATTTCTTCTAGGTGATTCCGCCTTGCTATTTACATATCCCCATTTCCTCAATAAATATAACCAGTTCCATGCAGTTTTTCTATCAACTCCAAGAGCTTGCTGCATTTCAGATAGATTGAATTTCCTTCTCCCAAAATTTCTCTTAATTGTATCTATAGCAATCCTATTTGCACTAAGATTTCTTTCTTGCCATTGACCCAATCTTTCATTCCAAATTTGTTTCTTAACCATATTCTAACCTAGGGTAGATTAAACAGTTTCATCACTGTCCAATTCTCCAGATTTTATACTATTATCTCCAAATATTTCTTTCTCTGACTCAAATAAACTGTCTAAGTCGGAAAAATCCTTAGGTTCATCAGCAGATTTGTTAGAATTGCTATCCTTCTTTTTTCTACCAAATTGAACCATTGTATTCTTGCCTAATTTTCCACCACTAAGCACCAACAGAATTCTATCAAATGTTCCAGCTCGAGACTTTAATTGATTAAGAAACTCATTAGTATAGAATTCTTCTATGCAATAATCTTCTGTTCCAGCTTGGTAAACCCTATCAGAAGCTATAGATTTCTGAAATTTTGGTCTTGTTCTTTTTGATTTTTCCCAAGAATAATAGAGGGAAGGAAAGATAATCATATTTATTGGACTTATCAAATTTTGACCGATGTTAGAGATATTGAAAGCATTGACCCTCTCAACAGGACCAGCAAATAGGTTATCAACCTTAACTCTCAAAAAAGTCATATAATTCCAAGTATCATTCTCCAATTCTTCAACTAGTTCAGAATCAGATACTTTTATTTTAACAACAGAGATAAATTCTGACAATAGAGATTCCAAAATATTAATCAGTTTATTTATCGGTTCAATAAGATTAGTTGGAGAATAATTATTTTCAATTAAACGACTAAGTTCCCACTGATAATTAGCATAAATCCTTCTAAACCTAATTAAATGCTCCACTAGTTGTTTATATTCTTGAGGAGATTCCCCTCCTACGTTATATATGTTTGAATTTCTTTCAAAATCTCTCATATTAATCTTTCTCCAAAATTTTTGATACCATTTTTGATAGGTCCAAATACCCATTACTCACCTTCTTGGCAACTTTTATAGGGTTATCAGTTGCACATGCGATATTAGTCATAAAGCTATCACTAACTTTATTTTCTTCCCTAAATGGATTTTTTACAAACTTCAATTTCACTTTTCCATATCGAGCAATTTCCTGTTGCTCATGCCACCTAATAAAGTCTTCATTACTCATTTCTGAGATATGAACTTCTTTCATTTCGTTCCTCATTTTAATCACCTCCTTATACCTTCCTTTTATCTTTAGTTTTTGTCTCACAAGATTTTCTTGCCTTATCTTTTGAAATTCTCTTATTAGATTTCATAAGATTGGTAATACATCTTTCAGTCTCATTATTTCTACTGGCCATTTTATTTTCCTCCAAATTTATTTTTAAGCTGTTATTGATTGTTGAGAATTTGAATCCTCCTTCTTTTCAATCTCTTGAACAAAAATTGGATTCTTCATTTCATAATAAATATCCCCTTTCTTTGATTTCTTTTCCCAAGCATCAGTAAAGACATCATGAGATTTTCCATTAATGAAAACAGACCCAATCTTAATTTTCAATATTTTTTGTTTCATCTTACTTATGGCCTCCTTTATTATCATTGCAATCGCAACCAATCAGTTGAAATCCACATTTAGGACATCTTTCAACATCACAACCTAAGTGATGAAAATTGCCTTTAGCATTTACAATATTACAATCGTGGCATCGCTCTCTATAATCAAAATAGTTGCAATCTCTATCAAAAAATTCTCCATTAATTTCAATTTTCTTGTTAATACAAGATTCTGCCTTTGACATTTCTTGATTACAAACATTACAAACCTTGGAATTTAAATCCATATTGATTCCCCCATTGAACATATTTTTTTAGTCTCTTTCAAAACAAGAAAATCAATAATGCAATTAGAACAAACCTGAAATTTCATCTGTTCATTATTTTCTGGAATAAAAATATTCTTACATAAATTACATATATCAGCAATTATCATTTTTCAATACTCCTTTCTTTTAAATCTCCAATAAATTTAATATCTAGCTGAGGGTCTCTTAAAATTTGTAATCGAGGAGACAGCAGTATTGCACATTCCCAACATTCATAAAGAAAGGTATCTCCTTCTATGTCATTAAAACATTTTAATTCCATCCTTTTCTTGCAATTTATACATTTCATTTTGAAGAATCCTCCAAGAACCTTTCAGGAGCAACAGAAATAGATTTTATTTTATCATATTTTATATTTTTTTTATTGCTACTATATTTCTCTGGTGTAATCGGTGTTTTTGGTGTAGACGGTGTATTTTTAACAACTTGATTTACACCATTTACACCATTTTCACCACTTACACCGCTATTTTCTAGAGAAACCTGTTTAAACAACTCAGTATCCCTAAACTGATTGAATTTTGGAATATCAATAACTTGGAAAGCTGTAACTCCCTCAATCTTAGTAGCTTGTATTCCAAAGTCATTTAATAGCTTTGTTTGAATTGTAGGTCGAACATTTTCAAATTTATTCTTCAATTCATTCCATCTGGAATACTTCCCACCAAATAATAAATCCTTATTCTCAATACTATCAAATACATTTCTTAATTCATTAAATAAAATATAATTTTGCTCAGCATTTTCATTAAGGTCTAAATATTTTCTAAGCAATAATACAAAATGTCTAATATATTCTGGTTGAACGTTCTTCAACAGGTTATCTAAAAATCCATCCAAATAATCTTCAGACACTTCTGCAATCTCTCCTAAACTCTCTAAATTAAAATCCAAAATTTGTCTTAAGTAAATTTCAGCATTCTTTAATATTTCTGGTACATTATAATCTCCCTTCCAAATATCCAATAAAAAGTCCATACAAGACCTCCTTACCGCACCGCCTCTTATATGCCTAAATGCTTCTGAATGACCTTCCCATATCTCTCTTACTTCTCTAATCGGTATAGATTTACAAGTTGATTTTATTTTCTCTATATATTCTGATGGTAAGTCGCTATTCATCCACTCATGTACTTCTTGGTTTAACATAATTTTTGTAAACTCAGGAGCTACTTCCTTCTTAATTGAATCTACAATAGCCTTTACTCCTTCAGAAGTTTTGTAATCTAATCGCTGCCCTCTAACTGAAACAAAATCTGTCCCAAACAAATGTATTGCAATCCTGCTTCCAAATGCCCTATAATTGTCTGTAAGAATTTCACACACCCTTCTAAAGGCCCCGATTGCAGTTTTCCTTGGATTAAAATAATCAACTGGTTCAGTTAATTCTTTTGGATTAGTTAAAAATGTAAGTATTCCACATGTAGAAGTTCTAACAGTTTGTTTGCCAACACTAATAGCAACAGTACCTGTCTCAGCAGCAGTTAGAGTCTGTTGCACAACGTTAGTCTTTTTCTCCTCCTGCACTTCATCAATTGCGTAGCTACCCATAACATTATTTAAATCTCCATAATTCGTTTCATTACCTGTAGAAAATCCTAATGCCCCTGCCATGCTCATCCGCTCTCTCTTTTCCCCAATCTTTTCATAAAGAGAAGATTTTGTCGTTTTTGTATTTGTTACAATCACTGCATGAGGGTTATAAGGCATAATATGTTTAGGTTTTGCAGATTCCAAATCATAATCCAAAAAATGAGATTTTATAGCAAGAATTAATCTCTTATCTATTTCGTTTCCTTCTGTTAGATAATAATCTATAATCTTATTTAATTTCTGATTGTTAGATTGTTTTAATTTATCCAAGCTATCTTTACTTAATGGAGAAGCAATCCTATAAAATTTCGGCTTTGAAATAAGAATCTCATTCCATATGTCTTCTGTAGATTTTATTTTCTTATCATCATCAACCAAATCTATGCCGAATCTTTTGGCAATTTTCTTTACTACTCCTGGAGAAGGCATATCATAGTATATCTCATCATTCTCACCAATTATCATAGGACAAAGATAAACCCTTTGCTCACCGTTTTGCAGATATTCATTTGGAGGAGTTATCAAAAATTCCGGCAATTGTCCAGTTCCAAACCTAAATTCATAAAGTTTATATGACAAAGGTTCATCATACTTTGTAGATTCATAGATTAATTTTAACTCTTTAAGCACCCTTTGAGATTGAATCTTAAATTGACCAACTCCTTTTATTTTCAAAGAATTATAATTGCTACTATCAGAGTTAGATACTTCTAAAAGTATTTGTGGACTATTTTTCTTAACCTCCATATTCAATAAGCTCCTTAATTTTATTAGACTTCCAATGAGGGGCAAACTCCAAAGCAATCATCGTTTTATTCCCTGCTTTTTGTGAATCAGCTCCAAAGTATTTTATCACAGATAATTTTTGTTCTTCATTCAATTCTCTATCAAGAAAAATATGAATATGAAATCCTCTTGACTTTGTTGAGAAAACATAAAAATTAATCCCAAGTTTTTTCAGTTCTTTGCTAATTGGCTTTAATTGACTTTTATTTTCTAAATCCAGTACTATCTCGTTTGGTAAAATTTGTCTTTGGTTAACCCAAGACAATTTATATTCTTCATCAATGCCTAAAGGAAAAACTACTTCTGAAAATTTTCTCCATCTAGTTGATTTAGTTCCATCAACTGTTTTTTTCAAGCCAGAAACAAAAAAGTCATACTGCTGATTTCCTAGGTTATAATACAAATTATCTAACCATGGTTTAATCCCTATCATCTTTTCCTCCAGAACAATTTTCCTTACTCTCATTTAAAACCCAAAATAACTGCACATCAAAACCTAAAACTTCTTCAGCCCAAAATCTTCTCTTTGAAGGAGTTCTCGGAACATTCAGTCCATGCAATATCTGGGACAGTTTGCTTCTGTTAACTGATTTTGATTTGGCATACTCAGACAAATTAACCCCTTTCAATTTTAAGGTCTCAAAAAAATTCCTTACGCACTTAGGATTAGGTATAACATCCTGCATCCTCCAAATTGAAGGCCCTTCTAAAAAAAGAGGAGATGTTACATTAGTGTTATCTTCGTTTTTCCCTTGGAATGTGTTTGAATCAACCATTTTAGCATTAATACCTCTTAAAAAAATCAGTAGAATGAGGATAAAGCAATTGCAATTGAATATCTGTATTATGATTTTGCATAATTTGGCTTTCCTCCTTTATTCTACTTAAGATAAATGTGAAGGAGGGCAATTGCCCTCCACTAGTATGCCAACTAGAAATATAAGGTAAATTAATTGCCGTATCCATTTCCCCCTCCAACAATTATCTGAATTTGTTTTTGTTTAGAATCTATTACTGAATCAACCTTGTCGCAAACGTCGATGAACTCTCTAAATTTTCTTCTCAGTTCTTCTATGCTTAACACATTATTTTGATTACTTTCGATTTTTTTCATTTTCTCTTTTTTCTGTGATATACTTTTTAATTGCAATTCTAATAAGATTAGACTTACTCCTTTCTTCAACTTCAGACAACTTATTCAGTTCATCATCCATTCTTGTTGGCATTTTTAAACTCACCATTTTGCTTATCATTGTTTTCGCTATCTCCAATATGAATATTTATTAATAATTAAGACCCTTTGATACTATATAAATGTTTCGCTATCTGCGATAGGAATATTTAAAAAGACTTTTCACTACATATTAGCAACAAAAAATGAAAAACAGAAAATTAACCCTCGCAATATCTTATAGACATAACATATTTGCATGCCAGAAACATACGGAGGATATCATCGATAATTTCTTTTATAGAATTACAGCTTTAAGAATGTCTGGATATTCTGAAGAAGATACTGAAGAAATAGAAAGATTGATACATGTAAATTCTGCAGCAGAATTAATTCAAATTCTATCTCAAGAAAATCCAGATAAACCTGGTGAATTATTAAAGATAAATCAGTTACAATTAAAATCAATTATGGGTTATAGTTATGGAACGCTATTTAAGACTATTAGAAATTTAAAAAATTTTGGTATATTGAAGCTGACTGCAGGGGTTTCTGAAAGAGGGAGGAAGGAGAAAAAAGTATCCATAAATACAGATGTAGTTTCTATTGTCCATATAGATAAAAAAGCTAATGAAATTCGTGATGAAATTGAGAGAGATATGGGTAAATCACATAAAGCTCATAAGAGATTTCTTAAAGACCTGAATGCAGAATTATCTAAGATGAGACCAAAAAAAGACTAAACATTACCCCTAGTTTCTCAACAATATAGTCTTAGATATAAATGTTTATTAATGATATTTTTTTATTATAGTAATGAGCTTAAAAGAAATATTGAACAGAGACCAAAAACTTAGTATAGAATCTTTTCAAGAGCTTCAAAGAGAATATGATAAAAGATTTGTCTCGGATACATTTTCAGGATTTGATAAAGTAAGACACACCTATGCTCACATGGGAAAATTATTTGGTAGATTAGCCGAGTATGTTCAAATGATAGAAGATGGAAACACAGACTTTTCTACTAATGATATTAAAAACAAGGTAATCCCAGACTTGCTAGTTTACTCTGCTTGGCTTGCTGAAGAATTTGATGTAAACATAGAAGAAGCATATCTTACCAGATTTATTGGAAATATAAAAAGACTCCACTTGGATAGAATCTCTCCAGATGAACTTGCAGAATTAGAAAGTCATGTTCAAGAAAGATATAGTCAGGACCATGATGATTAAAGTGGTATGGCCTCGGGGGGATTTGAACCCCCGACACCGCGATTAAGAGTCGCGTGCTCTAACCAGACTGAGCTACGAAGCCATTGAGTATGAAATTGAATTATCTTATATAATTCTTGTGTTTTTGTATTATTGTGTTCATTCTATATGCATTATTAAGAGTCCGGTGCTCTAACCAGGCTGAGCTATGAAGCCATATACAATTACTA
>CAYFMD010000017.1:0-20357 GCA_964344105.1 Candidatus Woesearchaeota archaeon
AGAATGATTGCAAGTAACTTAATGTTGAAAGTCTAAGAGACTTTCAACTGAACCATACTTAACCAAACCTTTATAAACAAACATCTCAACTAATTTTCATGGCAACAGAAAAATCTTTAGCTGAAGAACTTAAGGAAAAGATGAAGGAACCTACTCCAGAAGTAGAAGAAGCTCCTGAAGCAAAACCTGATTCTGAGAACATCACACCTGAAGAAACAGAACAAATTGAAGAAGCTTCAGACAAGATCTCAAAGAAAGATATTGAAGAAGAAAAGAAATCTATTGATTCTAAAGAACAAACTCTAATCCCTCTAGAGGATTACATTAAGTGCGCTGTTCATCTAGGAACAAAAGTTATAACTCCTCATATGAAGAGATTCGTTTACAAGAGAAGAGCTGACGGACTAGCTGTTATCAACACAATTCTAATCGATAAACAATTAAGAGAAACAATTGAATTCCTAAACAAATACGAGCCAGAAACAATCTACCTATGCTGCAAGAGAGAAGCAGGATGGGAAGCTGCTAGAAAGTTCGAAGAAGTTACTGGAATAAAAGTTTTCACTAAGAAATATTCTCCAGGAATTACAACTAATCTAGAATTAGATGATTTCTTTGAAGCAGACTTGACAATGATCTGCGATCCATGGATAGACAAGAACGCACTAAACGATACAATAAAACTAAAGAAACCAATTATCTCTTTATGTGATACAAACAATTATACTCAAGGAATTACAAACATAATTCCATGTAACAATAAGTCTGGTAAATCTATCGGATGTATTCTATTTATTCTAGCTAGAGAATATAACAAGGCAAAGAAGAGACCTTTCGATGCTAAGCTAGAAGACTTCACTGGTCCTTTGGAGTAAAAACAAACTCCAAACTATTTCCAGCCTTCAATCCCATTTCTAAACTTCTACCACTATTTATCTCCAAGATATATAAAGCATCAACGCCTGGATCATAATTCTCACAAGGGTCTTCAGTACATGGAACTGCATTAGCAATACTAACTACTCTCAAATCCGAATCCAACCAAATAATATCTAAGGGAATTAAAGTATCCTTCATCCAAAATGGATATCTCCCTTCATCCCCATAAACAAACAACATCCCGCAATCATCACATAAGCTTTCACGAAACATCAATCCCTTAGCACGTTCCTGATTATCATCAGCAATTTCAACCTCGAAGCAACTATCTTCGTAGCAAACTTCACTTATCTCCAACCCAATTTCCTCACGATCTCCATTAAAAGTTATAATAACAACAGCTAACAAAACCGTAACAACTAAAATAAAACACTTATTCATCTTAACCAATGCCAAAACAATATTATAAATTTAACTTACTTCATACAACATATCTTGATATCTTCCAGGAACTTCACAACCATTTTCATGAATCTCCTTAACAGTTTGAACAAGGCACCTTCTAGCATCTCTAACAGAATAATCTCTACTTAAAATCAAAGAAGCATTAGCCATTGTGCTAATTGCAGCTTCGAAACTGGAGAAAGTACAATTATAAAGGATGGATCCTACAACAATCTCTGATCCAATAGTCCTAATTCTGCATCCTATAGACTCTACTAATTCAGAATCACCAGAAGTTTCTAATTCCCTTAAACTAGAATCAAGTTCTCCACAAAACTGTTCCAGTTTCCTAGCATCTTCATCAGGTAATTTATCATAAAATTCTTGACCAAAGTGTTCTCCCATAAAATTAACTATCAAGAGCATTAATTAAACTATCTATTCAACTTCCTCTCAATCTTCTTCAATCTATTCAACTTAGCTTTCCGAACCTTCCCATAAATTCCCGTCTTAATATAATCTACACCAAACCCAACTCCCAAATCTGCAATAGTACTATCTAACGACTCCCCACTTCTATGAGAAATTATGGTCTTAATACCTTTACTCTTTGCAATATCAACAACCTCCTTAACCTTAACCAAACTTCCAATCTGATTAGGCTTAACAATTATAGCATTTATAGATTTATTTTTAATAGCTCTCCTTAATCGAACAGGATTGGTAGTAGTAAGGTCATCTCCAACAATCAAACACTTACTATGATTCTTTTTAACCTTTTTCAAAACTTCAGCAAACCCCTTGAAATCATTTTCCTCCAATCCATCTTCAACATAAACCAAACCAAATCTCTCAATCAGACTACTCACATACTGTATCTGCTGATCTCTACTCAAAATCATTCCAGGATTTCCATAATTATATGTTTTCTTAAAAAAACTATTAGCTGCAATATCTAATCCAACCTCAACCTTCTTACCATTCTTTCTCATAACATTCCTAACCATCCTCATAGCTTCCAAAACCTCTTCATTAGTCACTCCAGTCTCCCAAGCCCCCTCATCATTTCTCCTCTTAGCTTTAAGGATTCTACCGACCATCCTATAAGCTTCATTATTTATCTTAACATTCTCAGAAAAACTTTTACTCTTAGCAATAAATTGAAATTCTTGAATATCTGGTTTCCTTTCCTTAACACCTCTACTATGTTTCCCTCCACCCACTGCATTACCCACCGAACCAATCCTTACTCTCCTTCCTCCTAAAAACTCCCATAGCTCACTTTCATTCTCAGCAGCAAGTGCCTTCAACAAACTAGCCTCCAAAGCAAACAAACTATCTCCTCCCAACTTCACATATTTTTCAACATAAATGAGATCATTAAACTTCTTTATCTTTAGTTTTTCAACATCTAACTTGTTAATATAATGAACCTCATTTGACAAACTTCTAACATAGGGCTTTGCCTCAAACTTTCCAGTTGATTTCCCAACAGGACTTATTGTACTAAACTTTCCCTTACCAGTTTTAACCCAAACCAAAATAGTTTTCTCCCCTCGAGAATCCTTAACTATCTTCGCACCCACTTTTCTCGGTATCATAATCATAACAATAATCTTCAATTCTTAAATATATCTAAAGATCAATCTCCTCTCTTATAATGGCAAGAGCATCATCCAAACTTCTAGAATTATCAACTACAATATCACCACGATAAATTGCATCCTGACCAGCATATCTCTCAAACTTGCGAACCCCTACATTAATTCCTCCTCTATGAGCATCTCTCTCCACTGCCATCTCCATTGGCACTCCAAGATGAACTGAATGCAATTCAGCACCATATTCTCCTGCAATTCTACAAACTCTATCATAAAATGGTCTAAATCTAAATCCTTCTGAAATAACTACTGTAGAACCTCTTTCAAGGTATCTCCTAGCCTTCTCAACAGATGTATCATGAGCTCTTTTAGAGATAGCTATTAATTCCTCAGTACTTAATTTTTCAGGATAAGGATTTATTGTATGCTTAGTTCTGTCTACATCAACATGATGTCCTCCTCCTGGAAAATAACCAATCAATCCATCTCCTACAGTAGACTTTCCAGAAGCCGGCAATCCTTTCAACAAAATTAATTTAGGTCTACTCATCTAATTACCTCGTAGCATAGGCTTCCATAACATCAGTAGCAAACCTATCACCAAACCTATCACATCCATATTTCATCAATCCAGCATAACCTGCCAAAACAATTCCTGGATCATCTTCCAACCCTTCTGGCCCATTAACCAACAATCCTCTTAATGAAGGTTCACTATCTCTATAAAATTCTGGATTACCTTTCCATCCTGGCTGTATCATAGATTCAAGCTCTCCTCTTGAGTGAGGAATCTCAGCGAAAGACAAAACTTGCATATATCCACTGCCTGTCCGCAGAATAGACATTGGAGTCAGAGTAACATCAAAAGGCAAACTTCCATTAAATGCATCTTTCCCAAATCTCCTAACCAAGTTATCTTTAATAGTACTATCCTCAGGAATAGATTGGCCTCCATAAGTATGCAGCTGATCGGGATCTCTATCCAACTTACCATCTCTCCTCTCCAATATCAAATAATTATCATTTGTCCTAAATATACCATTAGCAGAAAGTGTCATAGGCCTCTCACCTCTATTCTTAAGAAATTGAACAACAGAATATTTCACCGGAAAAACATCCACTTCTACATCACCATCACTTTCTCTAGGATTAGTTACATATAATTGAGTACCATCAAAACTAGCCCTCTCAGAAATCCTTCTAATCTCATCAAAATCTGTCCCACCAATAGTATGATGATCTCCAATATCCCCACTAACTTGATTAAAGGTGAAACTCCTAAAACTAGGATACAAGAAAGTAATTTTATCTTCTAAAAATCCCTCAATAGCATTCTCTACCATAAAAATTAATAATCTATTTACTTATAAAACTTTATATAAATCACTTAACAAATATATCCATGAACAAGAAAACAATCTACATCCTACTAGCAATAGTAATTGCACTAGCATTGATCTACACATTTGCATTCTCGCCATTAACAACCGGAAAAGCAATAACAAACTGCGAATCTCCAGAAAATCTAGATAGATATGATTGTGAATTATTCAAAGAAGAAATTTCTAGTCAATGTGGTATAGAATTCTATGATGAGGGTTGCTCTTAAATCTACTACTCTCTGTCATAACCTGCAGTATTAGGCAATCCAATTAAATTATATCCTCCACTAACATCTATGGTAGCACCATTAATAGCACCTGATGTATCGCTATCTGCCAAATAAAGTACAGAAGGAGCAACTTCGCCTTTATCCAAGAATCTTCCCATTGAAGTAGAACTAAGTATTTCCTCTCCTCTATCTGTAGGGGTCTGAGGATCTTTCATGAGTAAGTCTCTATTTTGTTCTCCAATAGTGAATCCAACAGCAACATTATTAACTCTACCAATTCCCGCTTGACCATATAGTGCAGCAACACTTCTAGTCAAATTTTCAACGGCAGCATAAGCAGCAGAATAATCTATAACCTTAGATAATGGCTGTAAGCCTGACATCGATGTAATATTTACAACGCTACCAGGATTTTCCTGATTCATCAAAACTCTAGCAAAATGCGTTAATGAATGCCTCTTAGACATATAATTACTATCAATCAAACTCCCTGGAACCGAAGGATCCATGCCAACAAAATCCTCAAGACTTGAAACAACAGCTTCTTTCCTATTCCCTCCAGCACCGTTAACAACAACATCAATCTCACCAAAATCTCTAACTGCCAAATCATAAACAGCCTCTACACCATCATAATTAGAGGCATTTTCCCTATGCCAAGTTACATTAGCTTTTCTTCCACTCAAACTTTCCGCAAGTTTCTTTGCAGATTCCCCCCTACTAACTATCATAATATTAGAAGCCTGATCTGCAAACAAAGGGGCATAACCTTGAGCTAACGCTCCGGCACCAAACAAAATAACATTTCTCCCTTCTAATGACATCCAAAAAACAGCAATCAATACTTTATAAGTATTTATATAAAACTATCTAAGCCTCTTGCTTAGCTTCCTCTTCCTCAACATCACCTTCATCTTCAGGGTTAGCAATCTCCATGATCTCTCCCTGCTCAGCAATATCTTTCTCTTCAGTAGCCTCAAGCTCTTTCTTCTTCTCTTCCAGCTTCTCCAATTCCTTCTTCTCCTTCTCAGCCTTCATCTCCAACTTCTCCTTAACTTCCTCATCAGTCAGCTTCTTAATTTCCTTCTCTGACTTCTTAGGCAAAGGTCTCTTTACAGTAATTGGTAAAACTTCAGCATCTAGCTCCTTCTCAGCTATCTTAAGAACATCAAAATTCAACTCATCCAATTCTTCCTTACCCAATTTCAACAAGATTGGCGCATCCATAGCTAACTGCAATGATCTAGCACCCAAAATACGAGCAATCTCATATCTTGTATATTTTTCCATTAATTCTTGTTTCATTCTATATTAATTTGAAAATTTAGCTTTATAAAAGTAACTATTTAGATTTGTTATTATAATATAGTAATAACAATAGGAAGGTTTATAAATAAACTGTAATTGAATAAACAATGATAACACAAACAAATCTAGAGGTAAGTATAGCAGGATCGGGAACAATTCATAGTGTGAGCAAACCATTTGATCAAGCATTAGCTTTTCTAAGGGGCCAGGGAATAAAGTATCCAATAACTGCAAGAGATCTAGCTTACGCAAGATTAAATCAAGGAGAAACTAGTCCTTTATCAATAGACTCATCCTACACGAGGGAGGGAATTGTTTATGGGCCAAACAACGACATTCTTATAGTAAGTCAATCGCCATTATTAACTACAAGGAACTCAAAAAATGCAACAGATGCCAGCAGAAACCCTAATGGTGAATTTTATTTAGATGCTGAAGAATATTATGACCAAGTAAAAACGGAAATGGAGAAAAGTCCTCAAAAAAGAAAAGTACATAGATTTAACAAAACACGAAACATTAGAATCCCCGCAAATAGATTTTCAGAGGATGAATTAACTTTATTTTTATTTGAAGATCAAGCCGAAAATTATGGGGATTTCTTAAGAGACAATAATATCCTTAGCATACCTATTTGGTTGCTTCCTCGTGATTACGTGAATAGCAGGAACGAATCATTTATAAGACAGGCATATTGGGGAGGCTTAGGTAGTTGTTCTGTTCTAGATGGCCACTTTAATAGGCTGAGCGATAATGAGCCTCTTTGTGGTGTATTGGAAGATACCTCTTTAGATCATTAACAATTAATCTAGTGTCCTATCTACCACTATTTTAAAACAATATCACTTGCTCAAAGCTTCAACTTGCTTACCCAATTCAGGAAACAACTTCTCATAAACTTTCTCAGCTTCAGAAATAACTTGGTTCAAATGATCTGTACTCAAACTATCCAAACCACCCTTCTGCATACTGTTAATTATCTTATCCTTATCTGGCTGGCTAATAGCTAAAGTTAATCTAGCTGTACTAGCATCTTCCTCATCCCTAGTTGGATCAAACAACAACTGATCTCCAACCTTATAGAATGTCATCATTAAACTCTCCTCAGCAGTAAGTGGAAGTTTCTCATCTGTAAGATCTCCATACTTAACTCCATCCTCTTCAGTATAAACCGGAATTCTAGTCATCTTCAAAGCAGCAACTGCAGCCATAGCACTAGCATCCAACAAGTTACCATCATCATTTATTGCATAAATATCAACAGTAACTGACCAAACAACTTCGCCTTCCTTAATACAAAGCTTCTTGAAATCAACATAACCAGACTCCCTAATTCCTCTATCAACTACTCTAGCAATTTCAATAGCGTCCATTCCAGGAGGTCCAACATCATATCTCTCTCCAGCACTTGGATTAATCTCCATTCCAACCATCAAAGTACCTTCATCTTTATGATCACTATATGGCTCTTGAGTCTGCAGCTTAACTCCTGCAATAACTTCTGTCTTACCTAATCTAACTCTTGCACTTCCTTCAGCCTTATTAGAAACATCAGTCTCAACTACAACATCTCTATTATCAAACTGCCCTCTACCATCAACTCTCTTACCATCTATCAAAAGTTCTCTAATCTTTCTCTTAGTTATATTTGCGATATCCATTATTTTCCTTCCTCCTCATTAACAACTTCACCCTTCAAGGCTCTCATCTGAACATCATGTATTTTCTCACAAGCTTTAACAGCCGCATCAATAGCTTCCTTAAATCTATGTGTCTGAATCTTACCATCTAACTGCAAGTGAGTACACTGATTTCCTCTTGTAGTCAAAGTGAATGGAATATCAGTAGGACCTTCTCCTTCTTCATAGTCTTCCTCTTCCTTAGTAATATCAACAACAATCTTATCATCAATCTTTCCAATTGAAATACTTGCAACCATCTCTCTCATATCAATTCCAGCATGAGCCAATGCCATTGCAGCCGCATTAATTCCAGCACATCTTGTTCCAGCATCAGCTTGTAGTATTAAAACTTGAACATCAATAACACTATTAGGGAACTTCTTCAAATCAACAACTGCTCCCAAAGCATTCTCAGTAATCATCCCAATTTCCTTACTTCTTCTATTCTGTCCAGGTCTAGCTCTCTCACTAACACTAAAAGGCAACATGTTATACTCACATCTAATTATTGCTCTTTCTGGATTTCTCTTATTAGCAGGATGTAATTCTTTAGGGCCATAAACTGTTGCGATAGCAACTGTCTTTCCAGTAGCAAACAAAGCGCTTCCATCAGCGTTAGGTACAACTCCAACTTCAGCTCTCAATGGACGTAGTTCATCCATCTTTCTACCATCTGATCTTTTCTCATATCCCATTTTATCCTAAAAATTCCTCCACTTTCTCTGTTAATCCTTCACTAGCAGCTTCTTTCTCAATCAATCTCATAGCTTCCTCTGCCTTCTTAGTTCCATCAAGATCTCCCTTCAACCATACATAACCATTCTGACCAACAGTTATCTCAGTATTTGTTTTATCCTTAATCAAATTTATCATACTACCTTCCTTACCAATAACTCTTGGAACCTTATGACAATTTATCTTTATAATTCTACCATCTTCCAACTTTCCTAATCCTCTCGACTTCAAACTCAAATCCACATTACCTGTCTTAACTCCCCAAACCTTAATATTGAAAACATCTCCAATAGTTGCAAACTCTTCAACATTATTTCTATTAATAAATCTAGGGCACTCGTTCAATGGCAAGAAAGCTCTCCATGGGCCACCAATATCAACAACCCATCCATTGAAAGTAACTTCATTTACTCTTCCAATAACAGTATTCCCTCGCCTTGGCTCATAAACTCCACTAATTGGCAAGATCTTAACAACTCTCCCTCTTACTTCAGCCAATCCATATCTATTAGCTACAACATCATCTCCATCTCTCTTAGTATAATCTCCAGGCAAATAATCATCACCAGAAACAATTGTCTCTCCAGGAATTACTAATTTTCTCTCAACAGGAGTATTGTCCTCTCCCCTTTCTTCTCTAGAATCCTCTCTATCATCTTGCTTGTGACCTGAATCAGATTCATCTGATTTACCTGCATCCATTTCTTCATTAGAATCCGTTTCTTCAATAATCTGTTCTTCTTCGCTCATTCTTCCTTAATCTCTTCCGTAATCGCGCTTCCGTGTGTTACTCCATTTAGCTTATCGTAAAACTCCATTTGGATCCCAACAGGGATATTTAAAGTTATCTGTAAATCACCGTTACCCAGCCATTCTTCCTTTTCCTTATACTCTGAAACAATTCCATAAGCCTTTCCAGTATGCATTGCAGGAATAGTAACCTTCAATCTCTTGGTCTCAATCTTCAAAGGCAAAACATTCTTCAAACTATCAACAATCCCATTAATCTGCTGGTCAACATTCTTATTCTCAATCTTAGCACCAGATTCTTTCAAAGCATTCTCAATTGTATCTGGAGTAAAAGGCCTCCCAGATTGAGCATCAACAGCATTTCTAACTAAAAAGTCAACAACTTGCTTTCTTCTATTCTCCAAAGCCTCATCTCTAAATTCTTGACTAACTTCTATCTGACCTTTCTTAACAATCTGCTCAACAACTTTCTCAAATTCAGTTGTACCAAAAGCTTGCTCCATCTCAGCAGCACCAGCCTTCATACCCTTTCCTAAATTAGTATAAACCGCACTATCCCTAATAATCTCAGAAATTGCAACATCCTCACCCTTTCGAAGCTTCATAGCATTATCCAAATCAACCATAGTCTCAAAGAACAACTTACCACTTCTCAACTTTGCTATTGTGTCTGTCATTTTATTTCCTCATATTCTGCCATACTTAAAATAGAATCTAATCCCGTAATCTCTTTTAGGAGAGCCCCATTTCCCTTTAGATTAACACGGGTTGGGTGAGAGATAGTCAACCTAACATTCTGAGAGCCCCTATCAATAGAAAAATTAAGATATAAACTATCAAATGCAAAAATACAATGTCTCTCAGATCTAGAGTCTTCTCCATCATAAAGTAAAAGCAACTCTCCTATATTTCTTGGTATCTCAGCACTATCTCCAAAACTAGATATATATCGATCTAAACTATCAGCTACCAATCGAGAATCATCTCCAAAAGCAATTTCTTTTTTAACATATTTTGTATACCTTCCCATCATCCAAACTTACTAATCTCGTCAACACTAAGCTTTTTCAACTTACTATCTTCAGCCTTAATAACTCCTACATTAAATCTATTAATATCAAACTTCTCTCCAAGAACATCCTTGAAAATCTTCAAGGCTAACCTTATAGCTTCATCAGTCTTAATCTCCTTCCTATACTCTTTCCTCAAAGTTTCTTTAATCTTATCATCATTCTTACCAATCGCAATCGCATTGTACTCATAATAATTTCCAGTTATCTCACTAGTATACAACTTAGGTTGTCCTTCACTAATTCCTCCAATCAATAAAGAAACCCCAAATGGCCTTATACCTGGATGCTGAGTATATTGCTGCTGAATATCTGCAACTTCTCTAATAACAGACTCTACATCAATTGGGCTATCATAAGTAACTCTATGTTGCTGCGCATTCATTCTAACATGATTCACCAACAATCTAGCATCGCTCAAAATTCCAGCAGCACTAGTCATAATATGCTCATCAATCTCATAAATCTTATCAGCGCTCTCACTAATTATCAAACTATCCTTCTCACCTTTATCAGAAACAATAATAACTCCATCATCGCACTTTATACCAATGCTAGCAGTTCCTAATCTAACAGTCTTCTCAGCATACTCAACTTGTAAAATGTGCCCATCCGGGCTAAACATAGTTGCAGAACGGTCATAACCCATTACTTGATGCTGCATATCTGGAATCTCCATATTATTTGTAATCCTTTATTCTTTATTAACTTATCCGCGCCAAAGACAATAATCAAGAATTCGTCTTTGGAAACGAACCAATACACTCTTATCAATATTCATAGAAATCATGATTATTTAAAGCTTACTGCTTTCTATTTGATATATAATCTTCAACAGACTTTCCATCTATGTCTCTATAAAACCTTTGACCATCTCTCTCAATAAAAACCTCATCATGAGATCCTTCAATAACATTAGATCTCTGTACTTCAGGAGTATTAACATATTTATTCAAAGCACTTAATCCTTGATAACATGCATAACCTACTGTCAAGGTTACCCCCACAATAGCCGTACCTACAATAAGCTCCAAAGCCGTCAAACCTTTTCTATCCCTCATAACAACTGGTAACAAGAGCGGATATATAACTTTTACCACAAAATATTCTCTATTGACTGGTAGTAATATTTATATACCTATTATTGAATATTTAATCCCTATGACAGAAAAAGAAAACAATGGGACTGGAAATCTTGCATATAGATGTATCCATCTTACTAGTGCTCAAAGAAAACAGTCTCAAGGCCATACTCTAAGCCCTGGAGAATCTTATTGCGTAAGTGGAGCTTGTGGAGGATACTGTGAGGGAAGAGTCAATACCGAAGAAGTAGTAGAAAGAAGAAAACAACCTCACATATATCACCTATAACTATTTAAGATTCTTAACACTACCACTAACCTTCACTATATTCAAATCCTTCTTGCTCATCATAAAACTAGCCCTTATCTTGTCAACAGCCTCCCTATTTACAGCAACAATAACACTAGCTTTATTCACTTTAACAAAGGTCACTCCAGATTCAGCATAACCTAATGTACCAATAAACTCCAAGATAGTTTTCTCTATAGCTGACTTGCTAACATCCTTGCCCTTTACAAGCAAGTACCTTTTTCGCTCACGGTGTGATGGCTTAAGACTTTTCATAATCCTGCTAAATAACTCAATAGGAATATCAACAATATCAACAATATCAACGGCCAATACTTAACAAGGATTCCAATCAAGTTCATTCATTCCACCTCTTCAACATATACAGAAATAGCAAATTGATGTTTATATAAATAACGGTAAAGAGCAGAGCCTGAATAAAAATTAAATTCTGTATTTGGTATAAATAATATAGTCCTGCAAAGTAAACTCCAACAAAAGTAGAAAATGCAATCATACTAGTAGCAATCTCCATAACGGTTAATCTCATAAGATACCAAAAACTCTTAAATAATTAAAATTATTCCCTCTCCAACTTATCTATTTCTTTAGAAATTCTCTTTTCATGTCTTACATGTCTGTAAAAAAAGAAACCGACTATTCCTAATATTAATACTATTACAAGGTAAATTCTGTTTTTATGTTTTTGCAAATCACTAAAATCAAATCCTTCTTCCTCTATTGCCAATCCAGTTATTCCAGCACTAATTTCTGGATCTTCATCAACCTCAAAGTTTTCTTCAATGGGACCTAAAGGATCTTCAGATCCTTTACCTGCTGCCCCCTCTACAGGAATCTCAACTGGAGGTGCAGGATTCACAATACCTCCTCCGCCCCCTCCACCAGAACCACCTGATCCTCCACTTCCTCCAGAACTGCCACCACTACTACTTCCAGATCCAGAGCCACTTCCACTTCCTGAACTACTTTCCTCTCCGCCACTGCTTGACGGAACTGCAGTTATTGAAAAGCTCCTATCTCCAGAATTATCAACATTACCTGCTACATCACTACAATTTATCGACCATGAATAATCTGCAGGAGTAAAACTAAACACAAAACTTCCATTATTCAAATCATTCTTAGTCTCTTTCAACTCACTATTCACAATCAAACTACAACTTGCAACCTCGCTAACATTATAACTAAAAGTCATCTCCTTATCATCACTCTCAAAACTCACGCCATCATCAGGCTCAACTAAATTCACAACTGGATTACTAGTATCGTAAACAATAGTACTATTAACACTTCTAATTAATTCTCCAAGATTCTCAGTAACCTCACATCTCCAATAATAACTTCCTTCTTCTGTAAGGTTATAACTAAAAGAACTTGAATTACTTGTCCCACTCAATACAACGCTCTCATTATAAATTTCTGAACTAGAATTAAACAATCTGAAATCCAAGCTACTTATCTCATTGCCATTGTTAACCTGAGCACTACAACTAAAATCATTAGGATTTGAATTAACATACTTATTATCCTCAGGGCTATTCAAAGTAACTTCAGTTCCCAAAGTACTAATGGTATAATTAGCAACAGCATAACCAGAATTTCCATTAGCATCACTAACCAAACAATTCCAATGATAAGAATCCTTATCCAAAGTCACATCAAAATTACTTGAATTACTTATCCCACTAACTGAAACATTAGCACTATAAAACAACCCACTTGAATTCCAAACTCTCAATTCAATTCTAGAAAGCTGCCAATCACTAGCACTACAAACAAAGCTCTGAGTTAATGTTAAATTATTATGTTCGTCTTCAGGACTATCCAAACTAACGCTAGGCGCAATATCATCCAAAGACAAAAGTGCAGCATACATATCAGGCTTCTTAATCAAAGTACCAGAAAAATCAATATCACTTCCAGTATCTTGCAAAACACTAACTATCTCAGAACCATTCTTATCAAAATTACTCTTAACCAATCCGATAGCTCCAGCAACTAAAGGAGTAGACATACTAGTTCCAGACAGACTAACATAACGATCATCAAAGCCAGTACTATAAATAGAGGTACCTGGTGCAGCTAATGGAACCCAATCTCCATAATTAGAATAACTAGCTGCAGTATCATCAGAATTTGTAGCACCAACACAAACCACCTCCTCATAACCGCAAGGATATTGTTTACTATTACTTCCAGCATTACCTGAACTAGCAATTAAGATAACTCCTTTCCCATAAGCATATTCAATAGCACTTCTAACTGTACTAGAATCTCCTCCTCCAAAACTCATAGTTATTATGTCTGCACCATTATCTGCAGCATAATAAATTGCTGCAGCAACATCATCAATCTCCAAACTTCCAAAAGAAGCACCACTTCCAGTTTTAATCTGAAAACCAGATCTAACAGGCATTATACTACAATTATAACAACTCCCAACAACACCAACACCATTATCTCCTACAGCCGCAGCAATTCCAGCGACATGAGTGCCATGCCCATCAAAATCCATTGGATCATTATCAGTAACATTATAATCCTCGCCCTCAACCAAAACATAACCTGCATTAACATAAGCGGTCACATTAATATCTGTAAAATCATATCCTCTACAATCTCCAAAATAACTATTATTATCTAAATCAGCACTAACATTACAACTATCCAATCCATCTATAATATTTCCAGAAAGATCCGGATGATCCCAATCAACACCCGTATCCAAAACCGCAATAACAACTTCCTCACTACCAACATTTAGATCCCAAGCCGCTTCCGCATTAACATTTGCAGGCCAATACAAACTACTATAACTCTCATCATTAGGAACCTTATCACTTATCATCAAAAAATTAGGCTCCGCATATTCAACCTCTTCCAACCTTTCTACTTCCTCCACAATTTCCAAAACATCAACCTCTTCATCAAACTTCAAATTATACAATCCTATGTCTTCAACAATCTCTTCCTCCTCAACAGAATCAAGATTCAAATTTTCAACCTCAACACCTTCCTTCAACTTAACAATAACTTCTCCAGGAGCTTGAACAATAACGTCCTCTTCACCAACATAAGTAGCATATCCAGTTATACTCGGACCACCATTATCATACATAACCACACTAAAGAAAAACACTCCTAACAAAAATGCAGATAAAACAGTTACCACTCCTTTTTTCATAATCACTATAAAGAAAACCAGTATAAAAAGTTAATCAGAATGCAATGCATCCACTCTTGATTCTATCACTTCCAAGTCTAAAATATCTCTAGCTAATTTACTAACTTCAATCTCCAAATCTCTTGGTCCCAATCCAGTATGGCTTTGCTTAGTTCTATATCTTAATGATCCCTGAAACCTATCACCAATCCTAAACAACATATCCACCTTACCAGAAGTATCAATAATCTTTTTTGGACCATCATACCAATACCCGCATTCTTGAACATCTGGCCTCTCAACACCAAAGTGAGTAGCTAACTCATCATCTTGGCTATGCATCTCATCAAAGTATCTACTTCCTCTATAAAATTCATGTTTCCTTTCTCTAGCTCCAAATCTAAATTCCATTCCTGATAATCCTTTTCCAAAAGTAATAAAATCGCACCACCCAGTATCTCCTATATCCAAAAATTCCATTCCAAAATCTCCCTTCCACTTTCCATAATCAAAAGTACCAAAAATAACCTTGCTACTACTTAGTTCACTCCTATCACTTGTCCTGCTTTGTGCAACGAAAGCAGTTCTCTTATAGTCATGAGTTATCAATATCCCATTCCCAGTAACCAATTCTCCACTATACGTACCGTTATGCCTAATCGCAGACCTCCAATATAAACTATCTAACAATCCGGTTTCAGGGTTATGTTCAGTATATACAGCTTCCCCCATTAAATACCAACAAAAAGCCCATATTTAACGATATCTATATTCCCAGACAGATAAATATCCTATAATACAATAAGACTTATAACTTCGAATAAGATGATAAAGTAATGATAGAAACATGGGGCCTGGGAGTCGGAGGATCAAACCTCTACCTAGGAAAAGTAGATCTAGAAACAGGGAGAGTAGATGAATTTGAGAAAAGACTTCTAAAGGAGTTTGATGGTTATGCAGGTGTGATGGATTATGTAAGAAATACGGTCCCAAGGGGAAGTAATATCGGTGCCTGCGCCACTGGAGATCTTGATGATAGCAATCCATTGGTAGTAAAGTACATAGCAAACTCTCCTTTTGATGGAAAATTAGATTTAGAAGCTCATCTTGCCGAACATGCAGGAAGGCTAAGCTTAACAGGAGATGTTAGAGGAGAAGTTTTAGCAGCAACAAAATATGATCCAGCATTAGCAGGTAAAGCAACTATCTTAGCAACATATTCCACAGGTCATGGATTTGATTTTGCAATGGATGGAAGATTAATCTTACCAAGAAGTAACGAAGCAGGACACGGCCTAACACATAGGCCTCCGTTAGAATATAGTTTCTATGCTGGAATGCCTTGCGGATGCAGAACAAACGATGGAGCTCATGACCCTCATATAGAAGCATACGTATCAGGGCCCTCCTCAGCAAATATGGCAAGAAAATTCTTTGTTGAAAATGGATATGATTCCTTTAAAGAACATCCAATAGCACTAGCAGCCCTGGACGCCTTTAATTCTCAACCAAGGATTGATCCAAGAAAAAAGAAAACAACTTATTCCATGACTGACTTAATGGATGAAGGGATAAGGGACGAAGTACTCGCAATGATTAATGGCGAAATGGTATACAAGGTTTTGAAATTCAGGCCAAATGATCAACCTCAGAAAAATATAAGATGCGTTCAAGAAGACGCGATCCTACAATCTATCCTTAACATGAATGCATTATTCTCACCAGATGTAATCCTATTGAAAGGAAGCTTCGCAGAGAATGATTGGGATGCTGTTTTCAAGCCCGCAGTAGCTCAGGTACATGACAGAACTCTGGAGGGATTCAATCCTCAACTAGAAATAAGAAGATTAGACGACCCTCACATAAGTGTAAAAGGCGGAGCCTTATACAATTCTATGGTAGCTTAAGAGAATTTTGCATAAATGCGATTTCCGAAGGAAATTTGGCAAAATTCTCTATCAGAGAACTATAGTGAGATAGTTCTCTTAACAAACTTATTTAAACGCTATATAACTTGTATTAGAAAAGAGGAGAAAAGATGGGTATTAGAGTTATTCCTATAGGCGGTTTCAACGAAGTTGGAAAGAATATGACTGCCATTGATCTGGGAGAGGATGTGATTTTACTAGATGGGGGCTTCCATCTGCCAGCAATTGTAGCCTTACAAGAGTCAGAAAGAGTTTATTCAGAAAAGAAATTTAGAGCCATTGGAGCAATCCCTGATGATCTAATTCTAGATAAATTAGGATTGAGAGACAAAGTAAGAGCAATAATACCAAGCCATGCTCATTTAGACCATATTGGAGCACTACCTTACATAGCTAATAGATACAACGCTCCAATAATAGGAACTCCTTTCACAATTGAAGTTCTAAGATCATTGTTAAGAGATGAGAAGGTAGAAACAAGAAACAAATTAATACCAATCCAACCTAACGGACATTTTTTTGTACAAGGAAAATCAAGAAAATACAAAGTAGAATTCATTAATATAACTCATTCTACAATACATTCGGCACTTCTAGCTATCCACACTCCTGAAGGAGTTATTCTTTACTCAAATGATTTCAAGTTAGATGACAACCCCGTATTTGGACAAAAACCTAATTATGATAAAATGAAGGAAGTAGCAAAGGAAGGAGTTAAACTTCTAATCTGTGATTCATTATATGCTGGAGCGGATAGAAAAACTGCAAGCGAGAAAGTTGCAAGAACAATGTTAGAAGATGTGTTACTTTCAACAGACTCTAGAAATCAAGGACTCATAGTAACAACTTTCTCATCACACATAGCGAGATTAAAATCAATTACTGACTTTGGTAAGAAGCTAAACAGAAAAATTGTATTCATGGGACGATCACTAGCCAAGTACACAAACGCTGCAGCAAAAGTAAACAGCTGCCCCTTCAGAAAAGATATTGAAGTCGCTACATATAGACACCAATTGGAAAAGAAACTAAAACAAATAGCTAGGAACAGACAAGAATACATGATAGTATGTACTGGCCATCAAGGTGAACCTGGATCTATCTTAGACAGAATAGCAAGAAACAAACTTCACTACCAACTAAATAAAAATGATCATTTAGTTTTCTCATCTTCAGTAATTCCTACTGAAATAACAATAGAAAACAGAAACGCTCTAGACAACAGGCTAAAGAAAAAAGGAATAAGAATGTTCAACAACATTCATGTTTCAGGGCATGGTGGAAAGGAAGATATAAGGGACCTAATCCAAGCATTAAACCCTGAACATATAATACCAGCTCACGGTCCTCACGAAAAAACAGAACCTTTAATTGATCTAGGAAGAGAAATGGGGTACAAACCAAAGTTCCTTCATCTAACTAGTAATCATCAGCAACTTAAGTTCTAATCCGATACCTATATAAATAATCTTAGCCATTTATAAAAAGAAAAGATGGTAAATGAGGATATAGTCACAGTTCTGAGAAATGCTGTTAACAAAGGAGATTCTCTACAGCACGCAATGCAAGTTCTAACTAATTCTGGTTACGATGCTCAACAAGTTCAAGAGGCTTCTAAATATGTTCAAGGCGGTTCAATGAATGAACTACAACCAAAACCTGATGAACATCTAATTATGGCTCAAAATAAATCCATGTTTAACAAACAACAAACACCTCAACAACCCATGCAACCAAATCAAGCAATGCAACAGCAAAGAGCACAATCACAACAAAGAATGCAACAAACAATGAACACTTCCCAACAACCTATGAACCAACCAAATCAAATGCAAAAACTAAAACCTGCAAATCAAAAGGATCCTTACGCCTCTCAACCCATGAACCAAAATGAAATCAATCAACTTGCCCAACCTCAAAGCATGACCCAACAGCCTCCAGCCCAACCGCAAACACCCTCAACAACTCAACCACTACAAACACAACCAAATAATCTACAACAACCAAGAAACTTCCAAGATCCTACTCAAAAAGAGAAACCTCCAGAAGTAAAAATAAAAAAGAAGTCTCATAAAAAAGAAATAATCTTACTAATAATTCTATTGGTGTTAATAGGAGTTCTTGCTTCAACAATTTTCTTCAGAGATAGCATACTATCTTTCCTGTCTGGATAATCTATTATTCTTTCTTAGTATCTCTATAACTGCTATTTTTCCACATCTCATTCCAAATCGTTATTCTTATAAGCTTAATAAGACTTTTATCAATATGAACACAATTTACCAACCTTCTGACGATTCCTATCTCTTACAAAAAGTTCTAAAATCTTTTCTAAGAAACAAAAAGAAAACCTTAAACATTCTTGATATGGGATCTGGATCAGGAATCCAAGCAGAAACCGCAATAAAAAAAGGATTCAAGAACACATTAGCAGTTGACATCAATCCCCTGGCAGTAGAAAATCTCGTAGGAAAACAAATCAACGCAGTAAGGTCCAACCTATTTTCAAAAATAAAGCAACACAAATTTGACCTAATTATTTTCAATGCACCTTATCTTCCAGATGACCCAAGAGAACCAAAAGATAGTAAGCTTGCAACAACTGCAGGAAAAGAGGGCTACGAAATTATCAATAAGTTCCTAAAACAAGCAACCCCACAACTAAACAAAGATGCATCTATCCTACTTTTATTTTCATCACTAAGCAAACCAAAAAAAATCCTTAAACATGCAAAAGATCTCGGATATAATTACAAATTATTAGAAAAACAAAAAATCCCTTTCGAGGAATTATATGTTTATGAATTTTCTTTAAATTGAGGAATTTTCTATGAATCTCCTCCCTTCCTCAAGACCATCTTTAAAGTATTTGAACTTAATATCTGGCCTCTTATTCATACCAGAATAACGCCACCAAAACTGATTACAATATTGAATAACCCCAAAAGCCTCAACATTATTTTCCTCTTTTTTACTAAGACTATTATGTTTTCTGTATTCTTCATAAAAGGTATTTTTATCATTACCTAGAAGGACAACTTGCGCAATATCATAAGCTTTGGGTTGATATCTAACATTCTCAAAATCTAGGATACCAGAAACTTTATCTCCTGTGAAAAGTAGATTGCCAAAACTTAAATCTGCATGGACCATCAATGGATCTATATCAAGATCCATTGCCAAAGCCCTACTTAGAGCGCCTTCAAAAAAATCTATATTAGCTGCCATGAGCTTATCTAGCTCATTTTTTGGATCAACTTTTCTAAGGTTTTTGTATCTATCATACATCCATTCATTACCACTTTTAATCCGATGTTTCTTTGGGGGTTTGTATCCTCTAATTACCTTATGATATACAGCAATAGTCTTAGCAACCTCTTTCAATCTTGCCAAATTAAAACTTCTATAATTTTTACCAGGAATTTTAGAATAAACTTGGTACAACTCACCACCAATTCTTGAGATCTTCTTACCCTTACTATCTGGAAAATATCTTGGAACTCTAAAGGGGATCTCTTTGCCTTCAAGATAATTAAGAACACCTTCCTCCACAGACTTCTTTAGTCTCCACCAATCAGTCATCTTATAGCCCAATCTCTTAAAAACATATTGGCCTTTAGTAGTTTCAACTTCTGAATTATAATTAATCATGCCTCCAGGAAAATGTTTAGAATTCTCTACAGCGCCCAAGTTAAATCTTTTAGCAACAACCTCAATAGAATCTCTATTGGTCTCCATGAAATTAAAAAGAACTGTGTATCTTTAAATGTTTTCAAAAAAACGCCGCCACTCG
>CAYFMD010000018.1:0-18251 GCA_964344105.1 Candidatus Woesearchaeota archaeon
ACTCTTAATCCGGGTGTCGGGGGTTCAAATCCCCCTGAGGCCATATTTTTTCAAAATGGTGGATGTGTTTGAGGTAATGGATAGGTTAAGTGGGCATTATTCTGTTGATAGAAGGACTACCCTTAACAGGATGAGGGAAAATCCTGATCCTTTCAAGGTCCTTATTGGTTGTTTAGTTAGTATTAATATTAGGGATGAAGTATGTGAAGAGATTTTAGATGTTTTATTTGGGAAGGTTAATAGTTTTCAGGATATAATTGATATGGATACTGAAGAACTTGAGGATATTTTGTATAATGCTAGATATCGGAAGGTTAAGGCAGGTAGGTTGAAGGATGTTAGCAGGCAAGTGCTTTCTGATTTTGAGGGCAAGGTTCCTGATACTGCTGAAGAATTGCTTTCAATTAAAGGAATTGGACCTAAGACCTGTAATGTAGTTAGAGCATTCGCATTTGGTCATAAGGTTATCCCTGTTGATACAAATGTTCATAGAATTTTCAATAGAATTGGTTTGATAGAAACTGATAAGGTTGAAGATACTGAGAGTGAATTGTTAAAGGTTATCCCTGATAAATATGTAGAAGATGTTAATGGTATTGCAATGATGCATGGGAAAGATGTTTGTGTTCCTGTCAGTCCTTTTTGTAGTAAGTGTGTTATTGCTAGTATTTGTGAGAAGAAGGGTGTTGAGAGGGATAGGTGATTAAGATACTATTATCAAATCTCTATTAGCTTTCCATTTATCTCTTATTAATCTTTTAACATGGTCATTTACGTAAGTGACTCCCTGAACTGCTCTCTCAATAGATAGTTCTCCTGGATTTATTCTTAAATCGTACGCTTTTTCTACCAAATCAGTGTGAATTCCTAAATCCAATTTTCTTCCTTCTTGAAGTATTCCATCGTAAGTTGTAGGGAATTCTCCCAATTCTAACATTACAAGGTCTCTTGTTGCAAATAACATTGTTTTATAGAACATTAATCCACCCATTTTCTGATGTCCCTCTCTGATATTTTGGAAAGCATCTAATGCACCTCCTGAACGAAAACATATATCTTCAAGTGCATCTTGAATTGTAATGTTCGGAGGTGCCATATTTTCGATTACCTTTTCTCCACCTATTGTTTTTCCAGCAACTATTAGTTCTCGTCTGTATATATTTTCCTGAAAGGGTGTATCAAATCTTCCATCCAAGAAATCCTCATATGCAAATGGATAGACATTAACTCCTGGCAGATCTATTGCGGATTTTACTTTGGGGAATGTTACATTATCTGCATTTCTAAATAGGGCTCCGACTTCATAATCGCTTCTTTCCATAGCATCAGTTCTTGCTCTAGATCCATATAGGATTACCGATACTGGATTTAGAGGGTTTAATCTTGATGTTATTTCTGTTAATTCCATAAATTTGCAGAATAATAACCTCTTATAAAACTATCGTTAGATAGTAAAAATTAAACACCTCAGATAAAAAAATAAAAAATTACATTAATTGCCTTCTTATAGAATCTATGTCTTCAGCTACTTCTTCACCTTTCTTTGTTAGCTTTATCAGCTTTATTCGACCTTTCTTCTCGAACTCAACTAATTTTAGCTCTTCTAGTGTTTGTAGAATCTTAACTGCATGTGAATACGTACAGTCAACTTCCTTTGCTAGTAAAGAACCATATCTAGCTTTAGACATCTTCTTTAAGGCTACCAGCATTAATGCTGGCTTTCTTCTGAAAAATATATCGAAATTGTCTTTCATTTTGTTTATATTTAATTTATAGAGAATTACCCAGGAAGATTCTTCTTCAGAATCTTCTGTGCAGTATGCAATAAATTGCATCCTGGAAAAAGAGGATTTTTCTCCGAAGGGATAGTTTGAAGTATATACTTCAAAGCTATATATTTTAATTCATGTTTTAGCTTATAAAGCTTTCTGAGAGAATGGTTAACCGATGAGTAACAAATCTTTTTTACTTAATTTTTTAGTGACATGATGTTGTAACTTGGAGTGATATGCATTTATTCGACGCTGATCTCTTCGCCAGTTAGTTCCTTATACATTGATAGGTAGCCCTTGCTTGCTAGTTCTACTTTTCCTGCTATTTGTTCTATTTGTATGTTGCCATTTCTAGTTGCTGCTTTTAGTTCTTCTTGGATATTTGATGATAATAATGATTCTACTGCTGTTTGTCTAGACATTGTGATTCTTAGGTCTGGATCGTTTATTTGTCCTAATGCAACTCCTAACCCATTATCAATTTCGGCAGCCCAGATTTCTTGATCTATAACCAGTTCTAATTTTGCTGTTCCATGCCCCGTATAAGATTTGTGTAAGTGGTTTGTTCCTAATGACACTAATAGGTAAATGATGTAATCTTCATTGAAGTTTTCTATTCCTTGTTGTATTACTGCTTGTCCGTCTATTTCTCCTGCCTCATTAGTGTTTGCAAAGATAATATCTTTTAGAGGATGTTCAATTGTTATCTGGTTAACTGGTTCTTTTGAGAAAAATCCTAAGAAATATGCAGCTGCTAGTATTGCTACAATTGCTATTATGATCCATAGAAATTTTGAGCTCTTTTTCTTTTTCACCATAATTCTTTTATGTCAAGGGAATATTTAAATATTGACTTGAGTTTGTTTGTTTATGATAGATATTAAGATGATCAGGGAAGATCCTGATGCAGTTAAGGAGAATATTAAGAATAAAAATCAGGATTCTAAGGTGAAGTTAGTTGATGAGCTTAAGGAGAAGGATGATAAGTGGAGGAAGGCTAAGTATGAGGCTGATAGTTTGAGGAGTGAGAGGAATAAGATTCGTGATGGTATTAAACAGGCAGGGAAGGACAAGGATGATAAGGCGAAGAAGGATTTGATTGTTAAGAATGCAGATGTTCAGAAGAAGATTGAGAAGTTAGAGGAAAGTAATAATAAATTGGCTAAGGAAATTTGGGATTTGCAAGTTGAAATTCCAAATATTATGAGTAAGAATGTTCCGTTAGGTAAGAGTGATAAGGATAATATTGTTGGGAAGAAGATTGGAAGTCCTGGTAAGTTTAATTTTGAAGTTAAGAGTCATGGGGAATTGATGGAGGAATTAGGAATTGGAGATTTTGAAAGTAGTGCTAGGGTTGCTGGCAATGGTTTTTATTATTTGGAAGGCGAATTGGCTTTATTGAATCAGGCTTTGTTGAATTATGCTAGGGACATTATGGTTAAGAAGGGTTTTAGATATGTTGAGACTCCTTTAATGTTGAGAGAAGAGATAATTGATAGAGTTACAGACCTTGGCGATAAACAACAACAGATTTATTTGGTTGAAGATGATCCAAAGATGGCTTTGATTGGAACTAGTGAGCATAGTTTAATTGGAAGATTTGTAGATACTGAAGTTCAAGAGAAGCAATTGCCTATTAAACATACCAGTTATTCTATGTGTTTTAGAAAAGAGATTGGAAGTCATGGGATAGATGAGAAGGGATTGTTTAGGACTCATCAGTTTAACAAGATTGAGATGATTGTTATTTGTGATCCAAAGGATAGCGAGAATTTTTTTAAGGAAATGCAAGACATTACTCTTGAGATCTTTAAGGGATTAGAAGTTCCTGTGAGGGTATTGAAGATTTGTTCTGGTGATTTGGGGGATTTGAAGTATGAGCAGGTTGATGTTGAAGCATATAGTCCAAGAAGAAAAGATTATTTTGAAGTTGGTAGCTGTTCTAATTTAACTGGGGCTCAGGCAAGGAAGCTTGGTATTCGTGCTAGAATAAATGGTGAAGGGGTTACCCCTCATACTTTGAATAATACTGCTTTGGCTTCATCTAGGGCGTTGGTTGCTATTTTAGAGAATCATCAACAGAAAGATGGTTCTATTAAGATTCCGAAAGTTCTTCATAAATATACTGGGTTTAAGGAAATAAAAAGTAAGAAGAAAGCTTAAAAACTTTTGACTTATTAGTTTTCTACATGGAAAGCTCTGATCCCAAGCATGTAGCTATAATTCTTGATGGAAATCGTCGGTATGCTAAGAAGTTGTTGTTAGAGCCTTGGAAGGGTCATGGTTTTGGGAAGAAGAAAGTTGAGGAGTTGATGGACTATGCCAAGGAACTTGGAATTAATGAGATGACATTTTATGCTCTATCTGCTGAGAATATCAAGAATCGTCCTGCTGTTGAATTAGAATTTTTGTATAAATTATTTAGAGAAACTTTTAGAGATATGGATAGAGATAAGATGATGGGAGAAGGTGTTAGGATGAAGTTTATTGGTGATTTGGATTTATTGCCAGAAGATGTTAGAGAGGAATGTTATAGGCTGGAAGAAGATACTGAGGATAATGATGAATTTGTTGCAAATTTTTGTGTTGCCTATGGTGGAAGGCAAGAGCTAGTTAGTGCGATTAGGAAAATTATTGATAGTAAAGTTAGAGGTGATGAAGTTACTGTTGGATTGGTGGAGAATAATTTGTATTTGTCTAGCGAGCCTGATTTTATAATTAGGACTGGTGGAGATAGGAGGACTAGTAACTTTTTGCCATGGCAGTCAACTTATAGTGAGTGGTTTTTTCTAGATAAAATGTGGCCGGAGTTTGAAAAGGAAGATCTTGTTAAATGTATTGAAGAGTTTAAAGCTAGGAAGAGGAATTTTGGGAAATGATTTTTTCTTTTTGAGTCTTGTACGATACCAAAACTATTAAAATTACAATGGTTACAGTAAATTATGCCTAAAAAGAAATTTAAGATATTGGCTGCATCAGATGTTGAAGGTGATAGCGGAGCTACTAAGAAGTTGGCTAGTAAGGCTAAGAAGGAGAATGTTGATTTGGTTGTTCTTGCTGGAGATTTAACGGGATGGAATGAAAGTGATGAGATTCTTAAACCTTTTATTGATAATGATCAGAAGGTTGTTTTTGTTCCTGGGAATCATGATAGTAGTGAGATGGCTAGGTTTCTTACTGAGTTGTATGGGACTAAGAATGTTGATAATCATTATGTTAAGTATGGGGATGTGGGTGTTTTTGGGGTTGGGAGTCCAGATGGGAGGTTAAGTTTGGATGAGAAGAAAGCCTTTGATAAATTGAAGAAAGATTTTCAGAAGGTCAAGGATCTTGAGAAGAAGATTATGGTTAGTCATTTGAATGCTGCTGGAACTAAAAGTGAGTTTAGTGGTATTGAAGGGAGTACTGGTGTTAGGAAGGCTATTGAAGAATTTCAGCCTGATGTTTTTTTGAGTGGACATATACATGAGGCGGAAGGTTTATCTGAAAAGATTGGTAAGACTAGGGTGTATAGTGTTGGGAAGAAGGGGAAAGTGATTGAATTGTAAATGTTTTTATAGTTCTTGTTAGTATTTTTGTTATGGGATCATTTATTTTTTCTGATGATGGCATGAGTTTTAGATCACTTAGTGAGATCATGGCTGGAGGTGTGCCTTGTGATGCTGTTGAGCGGGTGCAAGAGCACTATAGATTAGAAAGGCAGAGGAATCTTATTGATCTTATCGTGTTAAGAGCTGCGCAAGATCTGAGTTACCTTAATGGACAAGTAGTTGGAGCAGAAGTGCCTGCTGCTTATTAGTTTTCTAAGAAGTTTTCTGGTAAGTATACAATATCTATTCCTAACTCTTTTGCTTTTTCATGTTCCCATCTTGCTCCATGAGAGGATTCCCATCCAGATATAAAGTATAGTGTTTTTATGTGCCCTGATTCAAAGATCGGTAGGTAAAAATCATCAAGGAGTTTTTGATTGGCCTCTATTAGTGATGTTCCTAATTTTGTTTTCATGGATTGCATTGGTATTTCAAAAGGGGACTGATTGAAGATATTTTTTTGTTGATCATTTAATTTTAAGATAGTTTTGTCCATCATCTTTAGGTTTTCCTCTATTGATCCTAATCCTCCTGTTGAGATTGGGCCACAGACTTGTCCAATTGGTTGAGGCATTGCTTTTACTACTTCTATTGCAATATCTTTTAGCTCAGAGAAGTTTTCTGCTTTATCTAATAATTCTAAATGTGGTTGTTTCCAATTTAGAGGTGTCTTTTCCCATCGATCTTTATCTCTTGAGTCATATTTGTTCATTATTTTATCAAATGCTTTATCTAGGTTTATATTTTGAGAATTTGCTAGACAAGTTATTGTGAAAAGGATATCTCCTATTTCACTTTCTAACCCTTCTGTATCTTCTGTGGACTTTTTCTTTTTTGGACCATAGATATGATTTAGTTCTCTTGCTAATTCCCCTGTTTCTTCGGTGAGTCTTGCCAGAATTTCTAATGGTTTGAAATAACCTATCTTGTACTGATTAACCCAGTCTTCTACTCTCTTTTGTATGTCTTTTAAAGGCATTCAGATTTTAGGTGATTAATCTATATAAGAATTATTGTGGAAAGTTTTTTATGTCAAATTTTTTGAATTTATATATATTCTATCGTTGCTCCAGACCTTATTCTAGAATTTTGAATTAGTTTTGGGCTAAAATCGAAGCAAACTCTTGCTATTCCTTTCAGACTCATCAGCTTTTTAGTTATTTCTTTAGAAATATTTTCATTTATTTTAAATGGGATATACTCTTCCTTTCCATTTTTTATTCTTTTTCTTATAGCTCTTATTAATATTATATTTCCTAGGTTGCCTTTTTCATTCTGGTCTATGTAGGTTACATTGGTTCCATCACAAAGGTATGGAAATATTTGATAGCAATTTTTGAAATCTTTTTTGTATTTCTTGGTAATTTCATCGATTATGGATGTAGCACTCTTTATTAGTTTTAATTTTCCTATGTCAAATTTTCCTCCAAATCTTATTAAGAGCCCTGGTCCTGGGAATGGTTTTCTGTTAACTATTTTTTCTGGAACTTTCAGTTTTTTTGCAATCTTTCTTATTTCTTCTTTAGATAGGCCTTTGACTGGCTCGATAACTTTTAGATTATATCTATTGAATTCTTCTGTTGGACAGTTATGATATATTTTAGATTTATTTTTCCAAAATTGAGTTCCCTGGCAAATGTATTTTATTTTATTTTTTTCCAAATATTCAATGAATATTTGAAAGTATTTTTTCCTAAATGCCTCTCTTTTTTCTATTGGATCTGATATGTTTTCTAATTTTTTGTAGAACTCTTTTTTCTTATCCAATATTTTTATTTTATAGCCTAATTTTTTGAAAATATTTTTTACTTCTTCAGGCTCTCCTTTTCGCATGTATCCTGTATTTATGAATAGTAGTTCATATTCCGCTCCTGACTTTTTTACTAGTGCTGCAGAAGTTGTTGAATCAATTCCCCCAGAAACAGAGATTACTATTTTTTCTTTAATATCTTTTTTGGCTCTCTTGCAGAATTCTGAAATATGTTTTGCTTCATTAAACTTTTTCATGATATTTCTCAACTTAATCGGATTTATATAGTTAATTGGTGAAAATTTTTTCACAACATTTTTATATTAGCTAGTTGTATCAACTTTATAGAAGAAATATGCCTCGTAAAAAGAAAGATCCATTGGCGGTTGAGACAAAAGAATATAGAATTCTTGATCCTGACAATGTAAAAAAGACTGTTGAAATCCCTGTTAAAGAGCCCCCTAAAGTCGAAGATTTGGAAATTGTTGAAAAGGTTGGTGATGAGAATGTTATAGCGAAGGGTCAGAAGAAGGCTGCTGTAAAGAAGAAAGCTAGTAAGAGAAAAACTTCTGTTAAGAAAAAAGCTGGAGAGAAAAATCCTAGTAAGTTTAAGGAAAGTAAGTTGGTGCCTGGAGGATATAAATTGATTATTACTGAGAAACCGCAGGCCGCTGCTAAGATTGCTGCTGCGCTAAGTGATGGGAAGGATAATAAAATAAGTAAGGCGAAGGTTTCATATTATGAGTTGGAAAGAAATGGTGAGCCTATAGTCGTTGGTTGTGCGGTTGGTCATTTGTTTTCAGTGAGTCAGACTGTTAAGGGTTCTGATTATCCAATATTTGATGTTGCATGGTATCCTAATTTTGAAGTTAACAAGAAGGATTTTACTAAGGCATATTATACTGTTTTGAAAAGTTTGGTCAAAGGTGCTGGCGAGATTATTGTGGCTACGGACTTTGATGTTGAAGGAGAGGTTATTGGTTATAATATTGTTAGATATATTGCTGGGCAGAAAGATGCTAAGAGAATGAAGTTTAGTAGTCTTACAGCTTCGGAGTTGCAAGAGGCTTATGATAATAGATTGCCTAATATTGAATGGGGGCAGGCTATTGCTGGAGAGACTAGGCATTTTTTGGATTGGATGTATGGTATTAATTTGTCTAGGGCATTAATGGCTGCTGTTAAGGCTGCTGGTAAGTTTAAGGTGATGTCAATAGGGCGTGTTCAAGGTCCTGCATTGCATTTGATTGTGGATAAAGAATTGTCTATTAAGGATTTTAAGCCAACGCCTTATTGGCAAGTTTTCTTGGATGTTGTTGATAGTGAAGGGAATAAGTTGACTGTTAAACATAACAAGGACATTGTTAAGAAAGATGAGCTTGGAAAGTTTGAGAAGTTGGAGGGTAGGGAGGGTGAAGCTTCTACTAAGAAAACAAAACAGACAATTATTCCGCCTCCTCCTTTTGATCTTACTAGTTTGCAGACTGAAGCGTATAAATTTCATGGGATAACCCCAAGTAATACTCTTGCTAGTGCTCAGAAGCTTTACTTAGATGGTTTGATTAGTTATCCAAGAACTAGTAGTCAGAAGATTAGTGATTTGAAGGGTGCTCAGGATGTTCTTAAGAAATTAAAAAAGAGATATGGTCCTTTAGTTGATAAAGTTACTAGATCGAAACCTATTGAAGGTAAGAAAAGTGATCCCGCTCATCCTGCAATTATACCTACTGGAAATAGTGGTAAGTTAGAAGGTTATGAGTTAAAGGTTTATGAGTTGATAGCTAAAAGGTTCATTAGTTGTTTTTGTGATGATGCTGAATTGGAAAATAAGAAAGTTAATGTTGAAGTTGATGGATTGAAGTTTGGTGCTAAGGGGATGGCGGTTTTGAAAGAAGGTTGGATGGGAGTTTATCCTGCGAAGATGGAAGAGAAGGAGATTAAGGATATGGAAGGGAAAGTTAATGTTGAGAAGGTTAATATTGAAGAGAAAGAAACTAAGCCTCCTAAGAGATATAGTCCTGCAAGTTTGTTGAGTGAGTTGGAGAAAAGGAATTTAGGAACTAAGGCAACTAGAGCTAACATATTGGAAACTTTGTACAATAGAAATTATATCAAAGATAAGTCGATTAAGGCTACGGAGCTGGGGATAAATTTGATTGAGAGTTTGAAGAAAAATTCTCCAGTGATTATTGATGAGGAATTGACTAGGGAAATTGAGAAAGATATGGATGTGATTAGAGATAGTAAGAATAATTTGGAAGAAAAGGAAAGGAAGATTTTGGATAAGGCTGAAGATGCACTTACAAAAATTTCAAAGGATTTTAAGTCTAAGGAAGCAGATATTGGTAAAGATTTGGTTAAGGCTAATGAAGCTATGTTTAAGGAGGAGCAGGAATCTAATAAGTTAGGATTGCAATGTCCTGAATGTAAGAAGGGAGAATTAACAGTAAAGTTTACTCCAAGGTTTAAGAGTTATTTTGTTGCATGTACTGCTTATCCAGATTGTAAGAAAACTTTCTCATTGCCAAGAGGTTTGATTAAGAATGAGGTTGGTAAGAAGTGTGAAGATTGTGAATGGCCATTGCTTCTTCGTATTATGCAAGGTAAGAGGCCTTGGCAGTTTTGCTTTAATCCTAACTGTCCTAGTAAGAAACCAATGGATTTGGATGGTAATGATAAGAAACCTGAAGAGAGATATGTTGGGCAGCAGACTAGTGTTGATCGGAAGAAGGTTAAGGAAATTGAGAAGGTGGAGAAGGTTTAATAATCAGTTTTGATTGATAGTTTCATGAAGTGGTGGATTTATTTCGTTATTGGATTTGTAGTAGCTTTTGCTTTGTTCAATAGTGTTGGAGATGTTGTTGATAGTAGTGAAGAGGTTGTTTTGGGTGAAGCTGGTTTTCGTGATGTTACTAGTTTGGTTGGAATTGATTATAGACAACATATAACTCATTTTGAAGTGAATGATAAATCCTATCTTACTGGAGATTTACAAGGGCTTTTTAGTGGTGGAGCAGATGCTGCGGATTATGACAATGATGGGGATTTAGATTTATTTGTTACTAGGTTAGATGATACGAATATTTTATATGAAAATAGGGGTGGTAAATTTGTTGATGTTAGTTCTGATGCGGGATTGGATGTTAATACAAAAGCGAGTAAGGCAAAGTGGGTTGATGTGAATAATGACGGATGGCAGGATTTATTCATTAGCACTATTGGAAGCAACAGAGAATATTTGTTTATGAATTATTATGGAGAATTCTTTGATCAGAGTTTTATTAAGGGGTTGTCTGAATCTGATAATGTGTTATATGGATTTGGAATTGCAGTAGGTGATTATGATAATGACGGATGGCAGGATATTATGACTAGCAATTGGGATCGAACAACAATATTAGATGGAAGCAATGATGTTCATGGAGCTTTGTATAGAAATGTTAAGGGAGATTTAGATTATGTTGCTAGTGAAGTGGGTGTTAGAATGATTACTGAGCAAGGATTTGGAGATGTTAGTTTTGATTCTGAGTTTGCTGATATTAACAATGATGGCTTACTGGATCTTTTAGTGGCTGCTGATTTTGGTAATAGTAGGTTGTATCAGAATTTAGGGGATGGATTTGTTGACAGGACTGAAGAGTCTGGATTTGGTCTTGATGAATTTGGAATGGGAATAACTACTGGAGATTACAATAATGATGGCTGGGTTGATGTTTTTGTGACTTCTATTTATTGTAGTGATGATGATTGTATGGACGGGATGAGTGGGAATAAGTTGTATAGGAATCTTGGAAATAGTTTTGATGAGGTGGCTGAAGAGGTTGGTGTTGCGGATGGTGGATGGGGGTGGGAGACTGAATTTTTTGATTATGATTTGGATGGAGATTTAGATTTGATAATGGTTCTTGGAATGAAAGAGAAGATTATGGGAGATCATGATTTTAGTGGTGATGCCGTTAGATTGTGGAGAAATGATGATGGCAGCTTTATTGATGTAACTGCTGAACTTGGACTTTCTGTTGAGGGAGAGGGAAGGGATGTAGTTATTTTTGATTATGATAATGACGGTGATGAAGATATTTTTGTGGTGAGGAATGGTGAGAATGGTGTGCTTTTTGAGAATTTGATTATTTAGAAAGGGACAAATTCATTTTCGAATGTAACCTGAACGATTCCTTTTTGGAAATACCAATATTTTTCTCCAGTTTCCTCTCTGCCGATTTCATCCCAGGATGGATGACCAATTGTACTTCCTAAGTAATCTGATACTTCTTCTGCAGATCTAAATCTCCATTCTTTTTCATGGTTTTGCCAGGCCTTTAAAAAATAATGGCAGCCAGGATTTCTTTCTCTTCTGTTAGCATTTGCATCTGGAGCTACATTAATATCATGAGTTTCTAGTCTATAGGCTAGTGTTAGATCTGCTGCTGCTAATGGAAATTCAGGATGTACAGCAGTTAGGGGATGATATTCTGCCAGTACTTTTCTATAGTCGCATCTCATATCTTTTCTTACTAAGAACTCTTTTTAAGATTTTTTATAACCAACCCTTTTTCCTAATCCCTTCGTTAACTATTTCATAGAAAAGATCTTTTTCTTGGATTGATCGATGTTTTTTGATTAGGGCTCGTTTCTTTCCCTTATCGTTTTGCAATTCTATTGTGCACTTACTCCAGTATTTTAGGAGATCTCCGCCGACTACATTGGTTTGGGCTTGTTTTCCAGATAGCCATTCTTCTTCGCTGAGGAATTCATTATAGACTTGACCAGTTATTAGGACTGGAATGTTTCTTCTTCTTGCTATCTCATAGAGAATTTTCATTTGGTTTGCTAAATCACTATTAATCTTTTGTACCTCTTCAGTTCCTAATTTTCTAGCTTCTGCTAATTCTAATCTATAGAGCATACTGATGCTGTCTACTATAATTAGTCCAATGTTTTCTGAGCTCAGTTCTTTTTGGATTTTCTGGAAGGCTTGGTTTTGTTCTTCAAAGCTAGTTGGATTTAGTAATGCTATGTTTCTTAGAATCTCTTCGGAATTGTTGTTTGTTAGTTGATTGATTCTGTCTAAAGAGAAGCTCCCTTCGGTATCTATGAAGACTATTTTCTTTGCTTTTGCTTGATGGCAAGCTGCTTGCATCATGAAGTTTGATTTTCCTGCGGCAGAAGGTCCGTAGAATAGGGTTATGATTCCTCTTTCATAACCTCCTTCCAACCATTTATCAATGTCTGGTGATCCAGTTAGAATTTTGTTATTGTTGTTTGATTGAACGCTGTCCATTATTTATTTAGTGTATGGATTGTTAAAAGGATTGCTATAGTTAGCTTTATAATTGGTTATTTTTTGGTAATTTTATGGACTCTCGAGAATTTACTGTAGATGATCTTAGGGGCTATTGGGATCTAATAGTTTCGAAGTATAGCACGGAAATGTTTGGACGTATGATGAGATCTATTTTTGATAAAAAATGGAGATCTTCTGATTGTGGCGCCCTTAATTATTTTCTTTTAGGTTATCGTGGCGATAATGATATAGTCGGTAGCTCAAGAATTCTTAGTGATCTGATAATTCCTCATCCAGAAAGGCTTGTTGCTTGGAAAAATGAATATGGGGAAATTGAAGGTAATCCCGATCTTGCTACAACTTGTATTTTTGGAGGATTAGATGCTCCTGGTCATTTTTCCCTTTATCTTGGAAGTCCTAATGGAAGGTATATGGGCTTTGATCAAATACCTGGAGAGTCTCCCAGAATTAGTGTTTTTGAAGAAGATATTATTGATGAATCTCGGGGAAGATATGTTAGGGGGAATTTGCCGACCTATTTTTATAATATACCTTTTGTCTCTAGGATATAATGCATTGTCAATATATTTATAAAGATTAATTTAATTCAACTCTTAATGGTTGAAGAAGAAAAGAGAGATGAAGATCTACTTGAGGAAGATGAGGAGCTTGATACTTCTAGTAATGATGAGATTATTGAAGAGATAGAGGATGAACCTGCTTCTGATGATGTTGGTAAGGTTGCGGAAGATGCTGTTAGTGAGGAAGATACTATAACTGGTGCTGGTTCTGATGATGTTGTCGAGGATGATGATATTGAAGAAGAAATTGAGCATGCGCCTTTGCCTGTTGAGAATAAACCTCAGCCTGTAGCACATATTGATTCTGAAGATAGAATGGGTACTGGAGCCCATACAGGAAGTGATGATCATATTAGTATAGATAAAGATGTTTTTTGGAAGTATGTTAAGATAGTTGTTGTTATCGCAGTTTTGATTTTGGGTTATAATTACTTTAGTGATAGGGGAGTTACTGGAAATGTTGTTGGTAATGAGCCTGCTGGTAATCAAGATCCTGTTGGGGGTCAAGTAGGTATTGGTGGTAATTCTATTAAGGGAGACGAGAACGCTCCAGTTACTATAGTTGAGTTCAGTGATTATGAGTGTCCTTTTTGTGCTCGTTTCTATGTCCAGACTTATGGTCAGATAGAAGAAGAGTATATTAATACTGGGAAGGTTAAACTTGTCTATAGAGACTTTCCATTGAGTATCCATCCAAATGCGCAAAAAGCTGCTGAGGCTGCTGAGTGTGCTGGTGAGCAAGGAAAGTATTATGAGATGCACGATCTATTATTTGAAAATGGGGCTAGTGGTGGAGTTGATAGTTATAAGGCTTATGCTGGTCAAATTGGATTAAACTTGGCTGATTTCAATAACTGTTTGGATTCTGGTGCTATGGCTTCTGAAGTTCAGAAGGATTTCCAAGAGGGACAGCAATATGGTGTTCAAGGTACTCCTGCATTCTTCATTAATGGAAAACTGATAAGTGGTGCACAGCCATATAATGTTTTCAAGCAAGAGATAGAAGCTGCTTTGGCTGCTTAAGATGACTGAAAGGAATTCTAGGACTTTAACTGTTAGACTCGGAGATTATTTGTATATTGAGGAGGGTTGTGAAAGAAAATATAATGGAGCCTTTTTTGGTTATAGTTCTCATTTTACAAGATTTGATAATGGTCCTGTAGAATCTGATCCTGATGGGGCTCAGTTAAGATCTCATGGATTTTCTCCTAGTAGTATCGGTGAATTTAGTTTTAGGTATGAGGTAACTCCTATTAGCGGGATGGGTGATGCTGTAAGGGTTACTACCTATAATGTGACTGTTAGAGATAAAAGTGATTAGTTTTATAAACTTATTTTCTTATTGTTTATAGAGGTGAAAATGAGAAATAGATCTAAGTTGTGGTTCATATTTGTATTTATATTTCTAGCTGCATCTTATGGTTATTATCATTTTGATTTTGTTTTAGAGAATCATAGTTTGTTTTTGAGTCTTTCTACTTTTTTATTTGCAATCTTCTCTGGATTTTTTATTTCAAGGCAGAGTACTAGATACAGCAATTTGACTACAGAGATATCTAGGTTTGATGGAGGCCTTACCTTTGTTTATAGGACTAGTGGAGTTTTAGGCAAAAGGTTCCAGGATTCTATTGGGATATTATAAAGAAACATTATAATAAGATTTTGAAATCTGGAGAATGGGATTATCCTTTGACTCATAAGACAACTACTATGATAGATATACTGTCATTATTTACTAAATACTCTGATGGTAAGGGAAAGTTCAAAGGTATGCAAGCTTCTGCATTTGGTTCTTTAGGAAGATCTTTTGCTTATATGCAGATTGCTAGAAAGAAGATGGATATATTACATCAGGAAAGAATTCCTGCATTGCAGTGGGGATTGTTGATTTTTCTAGCAGGTATATTATTAGTTTCTGTTTCTGCTATAACTTCTGTTGGAATGGTTGTTCCAGCAATCTTGAAGGGAGCTTTTGCTACATGTATATTATTGGTATTGGTTATATTGTATCAGTTTAATAATCTAACATTCTTTGAGAATATTATTGGTGAGCACTCTGCTAAAGATGTTTTAGATATAATGGCTGAGAGACGATAAGGTTTTTATAGTCGATCCTATTTGCTTTTCTATGGAATCTAAAAAGTTAGGTTTATTGATGGTTGGAATTAGTCTGATATTTGGATTTTTTCTAGTTGATTATATTAATGTTATGAACCAGCAATCTGTTGAGTTGGGATGTAATGCGGCAGATGGATGTGTTGATGTTTCTAGGGGATTGGATATGGGGCATTTGGCTTTTGGATTCTTTGGTTTTATGTTAGCTTTAGGATTTTACTTTTTGTTTTTCAATAAGACTGAACAGAAGATTTTTGATAGATTGGAAGATGAGAAAGTTAGGCAAGTTGAAGAAGAAAAGTTTAGGTTGATTCTTAAGGCATTGGATGAGTATGAGAAAAGGGTTATGCAGATTGTTAAGGAGCAAGATGGGATTACTCAGAATACGTTGAAGTTAAGAGCTAATATGAGTAAGGCTAAGTTGAGTTACATTCTACAGGAGTTGGAGAGGAGAGGGTTGGTTAAGAGAATTAGGAAAGGTAAGACTCTTGAGGTTCATTTGAAAGTCTGAACCATAGTTATATAAACTAATTCTTATCTTTGCTTCATTTATGAGAGAGTTAGAGATAAAGATATTAGAAATTGATAGATCTTCAGTAGAGGGTCAGCTTAGAGATAGCGGCGCTAAATGTGTTTATGATGGTTTTGTTGTTGACTATAGGTTTAATGGTTTTGATGATAGGAAAAATAGTCTTAGAGTTAGGGTGATGGAGGATGGATGTTATGTTGATATGAAGATAAAAAAAGGTGAAGATAAAATTAGGGATCGAGTTGAGAAACGGATTGAAGTTTCTAGTCCTTTGGTGGCATTTGCATTTTTTGTTCCTGCAGGATTCGGGCTAGACTCTAGGATAGGGAAACATCGTACTACTTATGAATTGGAGGGTATTAGATATGAGTTTGATAGATTGACAGGGCCTCATTCTTTTGTTCCTGAATATCTTGAAATTGAGGGCCCCAGTAGGGAAAAGGTTTATGCTGCAGGGAAAGCTCTTGGATTTTCGCATACAAATTTTAGCACGTTGTCTGTTAGGAAAGTTATTAAACATTATAAGGAAAATGGTGTGCATGAACGTTAATATCCTTAAATTTAGCTATTTCAGGACTTCTACATGTTTGTGTTCACACCCTTAACTACTAATAGTTTTATAAATAATACTAACTATGTTTATAGTATCTGAAAGGAGGGTAAAATGAGTGAACAAATAACAATTAAGAAAGAAACAATCTGGAAGATAACTACTTTTATCTTTGCTGCTTTGTGGCTTTATGGTATTTATGCTGGTGGGGCTGCGGATGTTGTACCTTCGGGGAATAATCCGACTGCTGTTCCTCCAACTGTTCAGAATCCTCCTACAAGTAATATTAAGATTACTTTAGATGATACCGATCCGGTATTAGGTGATAAGGATGCAGAGATTACTATCGTTGAGTTTTCTGATTTTGAATGTCCTTTCTGTCAGAGAGCTGCTAATGGTGCGATTGCTGAGTTTAAGCAAAGTTCTTATTTTAAGAATGGTGAGGTGAATTTGGTTTACAAGCATCTACCGTTGAATAGTATTCATCCTAATGCTCAGAAGGCTGCTGAGGCCTCTGCTTGTGCACATGATCAAGGTAAGTTCTGGGAGATGCATGATATTATTTTTGCAAACATGAGGCAACTTGATGTTGCTAGCCTAAAGGCATATGCTGGTCAGATTGGCTTGAATCAAGCTCAGTTTGATAGTTGCCTTGATGGTGGAGATAAAGCTGGTAAAGTAAATAGTGATTTGCAGCAAGCTACTGAGGCTGGTGGAAGAGGAACCCCTTACTTTGTTTTGATTAACAAGGATGGAGAGACTACTTCAGTTTCTGGAGCACAGCCTTGGGTGAATTTTGAGGCTGCAATTAAGTCTTTGCAATAATATGGCAAGTAAGAAACGGAAGGTAAGCAAGAAAGTTAGCAAGCCTAAAGTTTCTAAAACAAAGTTCAGATTTTTTAACAGAAAGATGAGGGAGGCACTTTTGTCTAAGCCCTATTCTTTCTATTTTCTTTTATTCTTTTTTTTATATTTAGCATTGAATATTTATATCAATGAACTGCATATCACGTATGGTGTTATGATCCATAATCCTATTTATGGGGTACCAATGGTTTTGTTAACAGTTTCTATAGCCTTGTTTGTTGCATTATCAATTAATTTGATGATAATGAAGTTCAAGGAGTTGAAGAAAGTTAATGGTGGCGTTGGGGGAATAACTACTTTGGCTATATTTTTGGGTATAATGGGTGGAGCTTGTCCTGGGTGCATAGTTGGATTGTTTCCTGTTGTGATGGGTATGTTTGGAGGAGCTGCTTTTAGTTTGAGTGTCTTACCATTTTATGGTTTGGAGTTACAAGCTGCTAGTTTAGTTTTATTGATTATAGGAACTAGGCTTATGAGTAAGCCTGCTGTTTGTAAGATCTAGATATCTTTAAATAGCTTAGATTTGGTGTTTTTCTATGGACACCGTAGTTGGAATTATTGGAGGTGGTGCCATGGGTAAGCTCTACGCGGAGCATCTTTCTAGGGCAGGATATAACATAAATATTTCTGATATTCCTAAGAAGAATGGTGAATTGAGAAGCCATTTTCAGTCTAATGGCTTAGTTAGTGTTTTAGACGACGGCCGTGCTGTTTCTAGTAATAGCGATATGATTATTTACTCTGTACCTGCTTTTCAGATTGGAGACATAGTTAGAGATAATGCTCCTTATACAAAAAAGGGCGCTATAATTGCTGGTCAAACTTCTGTTAAAACTCCTGAGATAGCTGCTTTTGATAGCTACTTGTCTGATCATCCTGTTGTTACAGGTCATTCAATGCATGGTGCTATGGATCCCACTGGAAGAAATTTGGCTGTTATGAGGCATAGAGCTAGTGATGATGAGTTTGAGAGGGCTATGAGGGTCTATGGCGCTTTGGGGTCTAATATAATTCCTATTGGATGGGAAGAGCATGATATTGCAACTGCCGATACTCAGGTTGCTACCCATTTAGCATTTTTGAGTATGGCTACTGCTTGGAAGGATATGGGCGGGAATCCTTGGGATAATGCTTCTTATATTGGGGGTATTGATAATGGTGACATCCTCCGTCCCCTAAAGGTGCTCCCTTGAAGCCCTCTCCACCACCGCTC
>CAYFMD010000019.1:0-17999 GCA_964344105.1 Candidatus Woesearchaeota archaeon
GTTTAAGCATAAGATTAAAATAATATCAAAGTAAAATTCTAACATCTACTAAAATCATACCTAATCCCAACACCATCTAACTTCTGTGAAAAAACAACCCCACGAAGTTCATCCTTAGAAAACTGATTATGCAAATCTAATAACAATTCCTTCTGCCTTATTTTAACACTATCAGGAGTATCATCACACTCATTACATAGCCACTCAACTAACCCTGTATATTCACAAATTTCTCTCTCAAAAACATTATCACAACTTAAACACTTCTCTTTCATGCAAACAAAAACAATTTTCCCTTTTTATACCAATCCAATTACTCTAAAGTGATTATAGACCCTTCAAAGATTTTATATAATGGATTTAACTCTAATATATAGAAAAAATGACCATAACAGCTGAACCACAGCTTAATGATAGAATTAAGTCCACAATAGATCATTTCATTGATGACTTAGAAATATTCTTCAACTATCCCAATAAAAGAAAAGATGTACAAATAGATCAAGATATTGAAACTATAAGATCCCTTTGTACCACTCACAAAATTCCTTATGATTTACATGTAAGTTATTATAGAAGCCAGATAGTGGAGAGATATGGTTAATATTTCATGGATAAATTATTGACTTTATAGACAAATAACTATTTTATGGATACTGTCTAAGATACAGCAGTTAAATAATACTTATATAAACATCTCTTCTAAAAAGAACATGCAAAGCAAAGCGTGGGACGTTCTAATAGTAATCGGTTTGATGTTAATAATTGGATGGGCATATCTAGAATCTACTGGAATCAGCAATCCATTAACAAGTATAATGCCGTATCTAGGACTTGCATTTGCAGGATCGGGAATCTCATATAAGGTAGGAAAAATCATGAAAGATGTAAACAACATATCAAGAAACGTTTACAAATTATCTAAAAGCTTTGAAAACTTAGAAAAAGCTTATTCAATCAAAACAGCCTGAACATTTCCATCCTGACTAGGCCTATTTGTTATCTTAGCCTTTCCAAGATCGGTATCAATAATAGCACTCTTAATCAAAATATTCTGTCTCGCCAAGAAATTATTACTAGGAGTCTCAACAACAGTCTTTATCTTAGCTTTCTTAGCCTTATGAGTCTTAGGATCTGTAACACTTACAACATCAGTTGACAAAATAACTTTCTTCTTCCTGCCACCTAAACCTCTAACAGTCTTAGCCTTAGTCTCACTAAGCTTAACCTTATTCTCTAAACCAGGTGTAGAGTGCTTCTTTTTCTTTCTAAGCTTGTGATACTTTCCACCTGTAATCTTTCTTCCGTATGCCATGAATTAGTTAGAAAAAGTTTGCTTTTAAACCTTTTGGATTATCTCCAAAACCTCCTCCACCGCCTTGTCCAAATTATCATTAATAATGTAATGATCAAAATATTCTACATTATCTCCATAAAATGCAAGCTCATCATCACCTGTCTTTAGTCTAGCCAATATCTCTCCCTCAGGCAACTTACCACGTCCACGAATCCTAGCTTCCCTTTCATCTCTAGAGGGGGCATTAATAAAAATGGCGATATGATTAATACCGTTCATCTTCTCAGAATCTTTAACAGCCTTCAATCCATTAACCTCAATAACTTTAATCACCTTCTTCCCATCTTCTATCAATGGAATAATACTATCAAAACTAGTCCCATAATAATTACCAACATAATTATTATATTCAATAAAATTCCCCTCGGCAATCTTTCTATGAAACACATTTTCGTCAACAAAATAAAAATCCCTTCCCTCAACTTCTCCATCTCTAACTATCCTAGTAGTAGTAGAAACTGCCCTCGTCAACAAATCAGGAAACCTCTCCTCAATAACATTTAATATTTCACTCTTACCAACTCCTGAAGGACCGATAAATGTAATCAAACACCCTTTCATGAAACTAACCCCCCTCCAATTTTAATAAATATTTGTATACAAAACATTTTTAAACTATTTTACCAAATCAACTCTATGGTTAACGGAATTGAGCGACCACTAGACGTGTTGAACAACGCAAAAGGAAAAGAAGTGTTGGTTCAACTAAAGAACAACCGTCAAATGGTTGGAACTCTTTTAGCGTTTGACATCCACATTAACACTGTGATTGACAACGCCAAAGAGATCGTTGAAGGAGACGAGAGAAGAAATGTAGGACTTACATTCCTTCGAGGAGATACAATAATCTTCATCTCTCCAGCAAGTGTCGCTAAATAAATAATCGAACTTTGAGCTTTAACCCTCTTTAGATTAGCACGGGTAAGGTTTTCTAAAAAAAGATTAAAGTTAGCCTGTGCTCTAATAATCTTTAAATACAAACTTTCATTAAACCAAATATGCCATCAAGAAGAGCAGTTGTAGGAGGAATAGCAGCAGGATTTCTAGGAGGAACTACATTAGGACTTCTATTAGGAGGCCCGTTATGGCAAGAAGGAAAAAGAGCTTGGGCTGAATCAAACTATGGAATAGAAGCTACAGTTGAAATACATGCAGATGCAGAAAGCGCTGCAAGAGCTCTGCCTGAAGAAATGAGACCCTATTTTGATAGAAGCAATAGCTTCACCAAATTTGAGATAACAGGAGCAGACTCTAGCGACACACTATCAATTACGGGAACTAGCTATAGAGATGTTCATCAAGTAGGAACAAGCAATATAGCATACTCTAATAGAGGCACTGATTTTACAAACGTTAGAATTAATGCTACAAGACCTGGAATTCAAGGAGCAATGAGCTTGGTACTTGCACCAATGTTTCTAAATAACGAAGGAATTATCGATACTGCCGCAGAAGCATTGTACCATCCACAATCTAGAGATCGTTTTGATACTGCAACAAATAGTTTTGGCCAATATTCAGAAAATGTAGAAAAATATGGAATACCTAACGAGGTAACATTCCAAAGAACAGGAGACAATGTCCTATACAAAGTAGCAGACATAAGATCGCTATGGACTGGAAAACCAGAAAATTTTGATAAACACTGGACAAGGGAAAGAGCCAAATATGAAGCCATGGCAGAGCTCCAAGAGGCCTAATACTTCTTAATCACAGAAACATATAAAACCTAATTCTACTTATCCCTATCATGAAAAAACAGGTGCTGTTTACAATACTAGTCTTACTTGTCCTAAACGTAGTCTCAGCCACAATTTCAATAGATACATTGCCTAATCAAAAGTACAAAATAGGCGAAGAAATAGATGTTGCAATAACAGTAAACACAGATTACACTGAACAAGCATTTGTAAGTGCAACAATAGACTGCCCAGCATACAATCTAAACTTTTTCAAGATACCATTCACATCAAGTTTTGTAGATATTCCAAAAATAACCATAGATGAAAACTACATCGGAGAATGCAAAATCCTATTTGAGCTTCTAAATTCTGATGATGCTATAATAGAGCAAACAGAATCAGATCCAATAGAAGTTACAAACCTACTAGACCTTGAATTCACAATAGACAAAGAAACATACAATCCAGGAGAAAAAATACTTCTAGAAGGAACATTAGAAACAGATACCGAATTAACAATACAACTAATCGACTCTGGGGAAACAATCAAAGAACATATTGAAACAATATCAAACAATGCATTCTCAATAATAATTGATCTAGATAAAAACCTAGCATACGGAGAAAAAACTATAACCCTAAGTGCGGAGGATGGAAGCGGAAATAAGGTAGATGATTCTGCAAAACTAACAATAACACAGATAGCAAGATCCTTAGACCTTTCAATAGATAATGCAGACCTATCTCCAACTGACACCCTATCCTTCTCTTCAACAGTCTTCGACCAAACCCAAAATGCAATGATTGCAGATATTACTTACAGGGTCTACGATCCCTCAGAAAACATAATAGAATCTCTAAACACAAAAGAAAAAGCAACAATCGAACTAGCAGGATTCTTACCAGGAGAATATCTGATAAGATCATCATACAAAGACTTAGAATCATCAGGAAAATTTTCAATCCAAGAAGTTAGAGCAATTGATCTGACTGTAGAAGAAGGGATTGTAACAATTTCAAACATTGGAAATGTAAGATACATTGAGGACTTCAACTTTGAAGCAAAGGTAGAAGAAACAACTTACCAAATACCAATAAGCTTAGATCTAGGAGTCAATGAGAGAATCCTGGTTGATCTAAAATCAGAATTACCTTCTGGATCCTATGAACTAAAAGCAGCAACAGAACAAGGAACAATAGAGCCAGGAACAGTAGAAATAGTAGGAAACAGGCCAGTTGTAAAAAAACTATCTCAAGGAATAGCTCAAGTAACAGGATCTGCAATAATCGAGACAGACAAAGTTAGCAACATATTCTACGTAGGGTTCTTTTTAGTATTCCTGGGATTCCTAATAGTCCTATTAGTCAACAGACACTTCAAAACCAAAATAACAAAAGTAGTTGATGATACAATAGTGGTCCAAGGAAAACAAAACAAAGGCCTCAAACAATCTCTAGTAAAAAATCAAAAAGAAAAGTCAGTAATTAAGGATATGTTTGGAAGTTATGTTGATCACAAACTTCTAAGAAAAGATTTCAAAACCAACATAATGAAAAAAGACATCAGCATCCTATTCACTGACATAAGAGGTTTCTCAAAAATCTTTGATAACAACGATTCAGAAGACATAGCAGAAATGCTAACTGTATATTTCAGCAAAGCTAGCCAGATAGTAAAGAAAAATAAAGGTTTCGTAAACAAATTTATGGGTGATGCCGTGATGGCATTGTTCAATGCTACAGCAAATGATGAAGACCATATCCTAAACACTATAAAGACTGCCATAGAACTACAAGGAGAAATGGAAGAAGTAAATAAAAAACTAAAGGCAAAGAACCTAGATGCAATAAATATTGGATATGGAATAGATTCCGGACCTTGTGCAGTAGGAACAGTGGGCTCAAAAGAGAAACTAGAATTCACAGCAGTAGGAGCTCCAGTTAACATAGCATTCAGGCTACAATCAATCAGCGATGGATCAGTCCTAATAACAGAAAGAGTCTATAAAAAACTAAAAACAAAAATCAAAGCTAAGCCCTTCGGGGAATATGAAATGAAGAATATAACTGGAAAAGTCAAAGTTTACAAGGTATTGGGTATAAAATAGTTTGCAACTACTTCCTCTTAAGGGAGGGTGGGCGGGTTAAAGGTTATTAGTTGCAAACAAAAGTAATAATTCTTATAAGGAAATTTAACGTGTTTTATATATGTCAGATTCAGATCAGTTTTCAATGGATGCAACCTTCAGGGTAGGAGTTCCATTAGACGAGCTGCAACCAGAAGCAGACCTCACTCAAAGATCATTTGTTCTAACACCCGAATTAAGATTTGTAAGACAAATCGGCGGCGGCGGTTTTGGAAAAGTCTATCTAGCACATCTAAAAACAGACGGCGTAACTACCGAAGTAGCAGTAAAGGTTTCAACAAGAAATGATCTAGAAGCTCTAGCAGATGAGGCAAATCTAGCAGGAAAACTACAAAGCAGCGACTACATAGGAAAAGTACACCAATTCTATAGAATCGATTCAGAACCACCTTCAGGAATAATTCTTATGGAGTATGTAGATGGAAGGGATTTTAGTAGGATAATAAAAAGTCACGGCGATTTGGGATTAAGAATCCCCCAAAACTATGCAGGACTTGTAGGATATTTAGCATGCGAAGGACTAGACTACGCGCATCAACAAGGAGCAATCCATAGGGACATCAAACCTGCAAATATAATGTTAGACAGACATACTGGAGCTCCAAGATTAATAGACTTTGGACTCGGAGTACTAGCAAAAGACACTCCCGAATTAATAGGAGAGATATGTGGTACCCTTTATTATATGGCTCCAGAAATTCTAAGAGGAGAGGCATATGATCACAGAGTCGATATTTACAGTTTAGGGATGACCTTAGATGCATTCGTCAGAGGAGAAAGCTTCCTAGTAAGATCATCAGGATCAGCAAGATCAGGATCAGTCAGAGATAGAGTAAAAGCTATAGCTGAACTCCAAGAACAAGGATATGAGCCACTCTCAAGATTGCCAGGAGTAGATCCAAGACTTTCAGACATAGTTGAAAAAGCTGTACAGCTGAAACCAGAAAATAGGTTCCAAACAGCAGGAGAGATGAAAGCTGCAATAGCAGGTTATATTTATGGACATGGGTTTGGTCCAGTTAGAGACGTTCTAAAAGAATACATGACACTAGTAGATCATGGGAATTTTTCAGGACACTTAGAAGAACTAAAAAGCTCTCCTGATAAACCACTACAAGGAAGATTGTCTAGCATCGTAGAAGCCTTAATATTACCAGGGCATGCAAGAGATTATCAAGTTAGAAATGGAAACTTTGTACTAGAAACACTTCCAGACTCGGAATACAAAACAACAGAACCCGGATACCTGCCACTAATTACAAGTTAACCTTCATCAAATCCTTAGCTACCTTAACCTTCTTGAAAATCTTCTTAGCTTCTTTCAATAAAAACTTTTCCTGATACTCATACCTTTGGGAAATATGAGTTATAATTAACTGATCAACTTTCCCTTTCTTTCCAGCCTTACTAGCATCCTCTATAGTCATATGCTTATACTTCTTAGCCATTCTCCTACCATGATCAGTACTCCCTAAGAAAACACCCTCAATAACTGCTAAATTAGATTTCTTAACCAGCTTATCAACATTCTTACAAGGTTTAGTGTCAAAAACAAAACTAATCTTCCTGCCTTCTTCCAAAAAGGTCACTTCCTTAAATTTAACAGTCTTACCATTAACCTTAATATTTTTACCCATAGTCAATCTCCCAACTTCTCTACCACTAACTTTATACTTAGCCAACTTCTTCTTATTGATTCTCAATCTATCTTTTTCTTCAAACATATATCCCAAACAAGTAACATCATGATCCAAGGCCAATCCAGTAATAGAAAAATAAGGATTGTCAATAAACTTCCCTCTAACTTCCTTAATCTTATATTTGATATCATGAACGCCAGTTATCTTCAAAAACTTTCTAAGAATACTAGCAGCATTCTTAGGACAATAGATCATTAGTTCTTTTTCATAGCCAGCCTTACTCATAGTATGCAACAATCCAGGCAACCCAAGGATATGATCTCCATGGGTATGTGTAATCAAAATATCTGTAATCTTACAGGCATTCACCTTAGCCTTCCTCAACTGTCTTTGAGTGCCCTCACCACAATCAATCAAAAAGCCCTTATCCTTGTACTTCAAATAAACTGCATTATGGTTCCTACTAACAGTGGGAATTGCACTTCCCGTTCCTAGAAAAGTAATTTCTATATTCTCCATAGTATATATTGTGAATTTAGCTTTAAAAATTAATCGCGAGTCATTCAGGGAGGGTGAGCTGATCTCATTCTGTGAATTAGGAATAATAACAGAATGAAGGCAGAGAATTGGGAGAGTTAAAAAATTATAATAAGCGAGCTCAAACAAATGTTTAAAAACAACAAATCCTAAACTTGATTATGAAAGACGGTGTAATAAAAATTCTCGGATTATTGTTAATAACATTAGGTATAGCAGGATTCCTACTTTTAGGAACAAACATAGTAGGATTCTCAATATCAGATATAGGAAACAATGACTTAGAATTTTCACAACTAGAAGATATTATTCTAACAAAAGGAGATTCAAAGTCTGTAGCAATAAATATCAAGAATACTGGAACTGATGAACTAACAAACTGTGCACTACTTCCAACTTCTGAAAAGCAAGATTGGGTTTCAAGCGAAGGAACAAAAAACATCTTGCCAGAATCAAACACGGACTTTGATCTTCAACTAAACATACCTGAAGATGCTCTAACAAAAGAATATCCATTATCATTACAAGTAACTTGCGAACAATCTTCAGCCTCAATACAATCAAGCATTTCAGTAACTAAAGGAGTAGAGGCCATAAAGATAAGAGAAATGAGCTCAGAGAAAAAGAATCTAAATATAATTTACACATTTGATAACAAAGGATTCATAGGACAAGCTACATATGTAGAAATCTGGGTAAAAAATCCAGATGGATTTGAAGTAAACAGAATAAAAGATCAATTTTCTATAAACAATGATAACCTAATTGTTAGAGATATTAATATAGATTTGAAAGAAACTCCAAAAGGAGTTTACTCTGTTTTCATGTCGCATCCAACAGATGAGGAAAACTATCTAAAGAAATCAGTAATCTTAGGAAAATCAAGCACAACTGGAAACGCTGTTTTTGAAATAGTAGATGGAAAAGGATTGCCATACGCAGGATTCTTATTATTCATAGCCATCGGAACATTCTTCATCTTCCGAGCACATAGAAGATCTGTAAGAGAAGCTAACGAACCCATTTCTACAACTCCAAAGCTTAAGCCGATTAAGTAATTCTCAATAACTAACTTTAAAAACAATTAATTCTCAGTACATCTAGTGCAGGGATCGCATAGTGGTATTGCGCGGGGTTGCAGACCCCGTTTTCCCGGGTTCGATTCCCGGTCCCTGCTTATAATTTTCAATAACTATTAATTCTTAAAAGTAAAAATGCCCCCGACAGGATTCGAACCTGCGACCCCCTGCTTAGAAGGCAGGTGCTCTATCCAGCTGAGCTACGGGAGCATACCTATAGGAAAAAAGTTCCGTATTTAAAACTATTGCATACTAAAAAAACACAATTATCCCAAGAGGAATAAGGACAAACAACAGCAAAACATAGAATGCCTTCTTCCTACTTATCTTAATCAACTTCTTAGAAGTAAACTTAGTAATCCTAAACAAAAAGTTAGTATTAGGCAAGAAAACAACTGCTCCAATTATAGCAAACATAGCATAAGCAAAAGCCGCAGCAATAGCATTAGTCTCTCCAACAATCAGACTAACTAAAAAAGTATCTGTGAATGTCCCTAAATCAGCTCCCAAAATAAAAGGTATCGATCTCCTCAAACCAATCAAACCAGCAACAGCCAAAGGAACCAATAAACTAATTGTGATACTAGATGAGAAAACTATAGCAGTCAACAAAACACCTAGAAAATAAGCCTTAATTGGAGAATCAAAATGCCTATTCACAAAATTCTTAGCCTTAACTTCCCCACCAAGAACCTCTATTATGGCCCTACCAATATACTTCAAAGCAAAAATCAAAATCAAAAAAGCTATTACAAATACAAACAGAAAATTATTTTCAGATAAAGGACTAACTAAAGGGCTGGTTATCAAATCAACAATATCAGGAACCCTAAGATAAGAAAAATTTCCTTCAAATAACTTAGCTAAATACAAAGCAGTTCTAGAAAATAAAGCAAAAAAATATTCTAAAAAGAAAACTATGAATACCAAAAAGAAACTGTATATAGAATAACATAAGGCTATCTCAAATCCATGCCTAAAATCCTTCCTCTTACTAGTAACCGTTATCAAACTAATTATCAAAGCAGTTATTGTAGTACCCATACTAGCTCCAACCAAAATATAAACTGCAGTAGGAAGATCGATAATATTATTCCCAGCAAAGCTAATGGCCACACTACTTACAGCTCCAGAAGACTGAGCAAGAGTTGTACTAAACCATCCAGCAGCAATTGCCTTTATAGGACTTAAATTAGCAAAGATAAATTGCTTCGCATCTGGAGCGATCATCCCACTAGCTTTCTTAAGCAATTGAATAGCCAAAATAAACAAATACAAAAAGAAAGTTAGCTTCACAAAACTTTTCCAACTCCTTTCAGGAATCAGATTCTTCTTATCATGCCCTTTAGCAATTCTTTTAGGCCCCTTTTTCATATTCATCTAAACAAAATCCAATATAAAAATCATTCGTAGCGATATGCTGAACCAAGCTCCTTAAAAATATAACAGATACCAAAACCAATAATATTTTAAATGGAAATGTAGTGCTTAAATTAAGAATGGCGTTCATAGTCAAAAAAAAGATTTCGGGTAAGGAATACTATTACCTGCAGAAATCCGTAAGAGAAGGTGATAAAGTAAAGAGCAAAGTAGTTGCATATCTAGGTAAAGACCTAGAAGAAGCTGAAAGAAAAGCAGAAGAGATAAAACAAATGGGAAACAAAGAAGAATCACCAAAGCAAGAAATAAATGAAGAACCAACTTCTATTACAATTGAAGAGCTAGCTAATTTTTGTAAACGTAAAGGCTTCATCTATCCTTCAGGAGAAATCTACGGAGGATTAGGGGGATTCTGGGACTACGGACATATTGGTTCTGAACTAGTTAACAATCTAAAAAAAGCCTGGCACAATTATCATATCCAACAAAGAGATGATCTAGTAGCGATTGATGGATCAATAATCACGAATCCAAAAGTTTGGGAAGCATCTGGACACGTAAGCAGTTTTGTAGACATTGCAGTAGAATGTAAGAAGTGCCACCATAAATCGAAGGTAGACAAACATGAATTAGAAACTGCAAAATGTGATAAATGTGGTTCTGAATATGAAAACAAGGGAGAATTCAACCCAATGTTCACAACACAAGTTGGTCCAATAAAAGATGACTCTACAACAGCTTACTTAAGACCAGAAACAGCACAACTGATTTTTGCAAACTTCAGACTAGTTCAAGATAATGCGAGATTACAACTACCTTTTGGAATAGCACAAATTGGAAAGGCTTTCAGAAATGAAATTTCTCCTCGAGAATTCTTATTCAGATCAAGAGAATTCGAACAGATGGAAATAGAATATTTCATAGAACCAAACCAACCATGCCCATACATTGATGAAATCAAAGATACACATATTTTAATTTTAGATGAAGAAAGGCAAAAAAACAATCAAGAACCAGAACTAATGGATCTCTACGAAGCTCATAAAAAAGGAATCATAAAAACAGATTGGCATGCTTATTGGATAGCAAAAGAATTTGAATGGTTCACTAGCTTAGGTGCAAACCCAAATAATTTCAGAGCGAGACAACATACTTCAGACGAAAAATCACACTATGCTGTTGATACATGGGACTTAGAATACAAATTCCCAATGGGATGGAGAGAATTACAAGGTTTCGCAAATAGAGGAGACTTTGATCTTAAACAACATCAAGAACATTCTAAAACCTCAATGGAAATAACAACTCCTGAAGGGAAGAAGGTGCTACCTCATGTAGTATGTGAACCTAGCTTAGGTGTTGGACGTGCATTAATAGTATTCTTACTAGAAGCATATCATGAAGATAAAGAAAAAAATATAACAAAATTAAAGTTAAATCCAAAACTATCTCCAGTAAAAGCTGCAGTATTCCCAATAATCAAAAAACCAGAATACGAGAATATGGCAAAAGATATTCTAAAAGACCTAAGAGTTGAATGGAATGTTAACTATGATAAATCAGGGTCTATAGGAAGAAGGTATGCTAGAAATGATGAGATAGGAACTCCTTATTGTATAACTATAGACGAAGACTCTCCAAAAAACCAAGATGTAACCATTCGAGACAGAGATTCAACAAAACAAATCAGAATCAAAACAAAAGACCTAAAGGATATTCTAAGAAAACTTATCAATCAAGAGATCGAATTTGAAGAAGCAGGTAAATTAGTTTGATTTTGGTTTACCTTTTCTCGTGAAAAGGTAGTTCTTTAGTTAAGTTTTCTTTCTAAGAAAAGTTAATGGACCTGCTGAGAGTCGAACTCAGATCTCTCGACTGCCAGCCGAGAATAATAACCACTATACGACAGGCCCAATTTAATTTTTTCAACTACCTTCTAAGGGAGGGACGGGAGGGTTATAAGGATTTAGTTGAAAAAATTACACAAGATTTATATAACAAATACATTTTTAAAAATTATGACGCAAGAAGATTGTTTATTTTGTAAGATAGTAAATGGAGAAGTTGAATCTAAGGAAGTTTATGAAGATGATAACTTCATTGGAATCTTAGATGTTAATCCATGGGCAGAAGGCCACACACTAATTATACCAAAGAAGCATTTCAGAAACCTATTAGACATGCCAAATACACTAGGAAATGAAATGTTAGAAGCAGTAAAGAAAGTTTCTTTAAAACTAATCGAAGAAAAGAAAGGAACAGGTGTTAATGTCCTAATAAACAACGAACCTACTGCAGGACAAGTAGTCTTTCATACCCATATCCACGTTATCCCAAGAAATGAAAATGATGGGATTAAGATATAATCTTACACATATTCTTATAAAGAATCTTATTCTGTTAAACCCTTATGCCAGATAAACTCAGCGATTACAGAAGCATCATTTTAGCATTAGCAACATTACCTTTTGTTCTAAACTATAGGGATCAATTTCAAGATTGGTTATATGATAGAAAAGGGCCAGATATGGCAATGAATACTTCAGATGTAATGACTAACTCAAGTCCACTAGTTCCCCCCGCAAGAATTGAGCACCTAGATGGAAATGTCTACAAAGTAACCTTTGATAGTGACGGAGATGGAACCTTAGATGAACAAACCACTGGAATCCTATACGGAAGAAATCCTAATTCTTTAGATGGAAAGTTGGACTAAATCTCAACTCCAAAAAAGATCCTAACCAAATAACCAACTCCAAAACTAATAGCAGCCACCCCTAAACTAATAGCAATCATTTCTAAAAACCTATGCAAATAGCTCTCATTCTCCTCAATACTAGCATAATAGGTAAACCCAGCAATAACAATAACTGCATTAACTAAAGTCCATGCAAGAGCATGAATAACATTACTCAAAATCAAATAAGGAAACAACAAAAAAAGAACAGTAAGAAAATATGCTATACCTGTATAAGTAGCAGCCACTGTAGGACTCCTACATAAACCCCTCTTTTTATCTTTCTTACCATGCCTACATTCAGCTTTAGTTGATAAATATTCAGAACCGGCCATAGAAAGTGAAGCCGCAAATCCGGTAATAAATCCTGAAATCAATATTATCTGACTATTAGCAAGCGCCAGAGTAAGTCCTGCAAGAACTCCAGTAAGCTCAACTAACGCATCATTCAATCCCAAAACTATCGAACCCAAATAAGTTCTATCCACCTTCTTTTTCATCTTCACCATTCTAACTAACTGTTGTTTCAGTAGCCCTTCCAGCAGGAGTTACGGCATCACAATACCAGTTGCCACCACTCTCTATACAACTTTGACTATCAGGACAATGAATAATATTAATAGAAGTGCCTACCACTTCTACAGCACATACCTTCCTATCCCTATTATCAAATCCATCAGCACTCAAACACCTATCCTCACCAACATCAGGACTTCCAGAAGGGAGATCATTTGAACAAATATCTAAATCGTTACAACAATCTGCACCACAACAATAAGTCCCTGAAGAGCATACAGAATTATCTTCAGAACAGTATTCTACCCCTGAATCCTGACAAACTGCTCCACCTTCAGACACTGGCCTCGGAATACAAATATCAGAACTAAAACAACATTTATTTTTAACTTCACCATCAATCATCTTCTCACCACAATAATAATCTCCAGAAGTCTCACATTCAGGATCTGTAGTAGAGGGCCTTACACAAACCATTGAATCAGTTCCATCATCATACTTACACACATTTCCTCCACTAGTTCTACAACAAGTACTTCCACAAATCACTTCCCCTGGAAAACATCCCGTATCACATGCACCAGGAGTAGTGGGACTACATTTCTTATTTCCAGGACAACACCAATTAGCAGCAGGAGGACCCTCCAGACTACAAGCAATCTTCCCTCCATCAGGATGAGTATAACAAAGAGGAGTGCATCTCATAGAATTAGGTTCACACCCCATCTGAGCCCCTCCTGCAGTAGGATCATCATCATCTACGGTAGGACAGCATCCCCCGTTTGGTTCAGAAGGATCACATGATTCACTAATGCCCTTACACGTCTCTTCTTCCTCTTCCTCCTCCCCACAAACATCAATCTCATCATTAGTAACAAAAGCAGCAAATTCATCAAATATAGTAACATCATCAGGATCAGTGCATGTAGGAGGATCTATCTCCGGATCATTTTCCACAATACCTTCATCCTGACAATAACAAACTATATCCCCATTACTATCTTTAGTCATCTCCCCTATAGGGCAGCAATAACCATGATCATCACACCCTAAATAACCCTCATCAATAAAACTCCCGCAATAAGAATCTGTAAAGCATTCATAAGCATCTATCTCCCCCGGTATTGGAGATCTCGTAATCCCACTACTTTCTGAAGCTGTAAGAGGTTCACAAGAGACATCAGATGTTTCATCTGAAAAAGATTCAAAAATATCTTCAAAAATATAATTCCCAGTAATACTATTACCAAAAACAAATCCCAAAATCAACACCACTACCACAATCCCAACTACCAAATTTCTTCTTGAATTATTCTTTTCCACACTTTTTTTCCTTACCATCTTTTTCTAATAAAGTAAACCTATAATATATATAAATTAAGCTCCTGCCCAACTACAGGTTCCTGAAGTAAATCGGCCTCCGCCCACACAAGTCGCGCTCTCTTCACCATCCCTGCATTGACAATCCTGATCAAACTGACAAAATCCAGTATTATCTGCACAGTTGACTAATACACAGAATTCGCCATCACAAACCTCTCCTTCAGTAGGACAGTCCTCTCCAAATGTATCACAAGCACCCCCACTACCAATGGGTTCACAAGTACTATCTTGTCTACAATTATTACTATCACAATCATCATCAGTAATACATTCAACACATGCATTAACAACACGCGAGGTATCGCAAAGAAGACCTCCGCAATCATTTCCATCATTACATTCAACACAGGTATTAGTGGTAGTATCACATACAGTATAAGGAGGGCTACTGCATCCATCCTTATTAGCTTCATCTACACAAGCAACACATACATCATTTTCGCAATAAGGTAGATTAGGATCTGCATTCCTACATTCCTCATTAGTGCACCCATCATTTCCATCATCCATACAATCCCCGGGACAAGTAGCCGCATCTTCTCCAGGATCACAAGTACCATCATTATTACAAGGCCCAACTATAACACAATCTCCAGGACAGCTAACTGCATCCTCACCAGGATCACAAATCAGATTATTATTACAATTAGGATCCCCTCCAACATCCTCCACAAACCCAGCAAAACCGCTACCTAAAAATTCTGCAAACTCAACAAACCCACTAACCTGATTCAACCCACCAGTATCATCAACTCTTTCATACCCTCCAGCATAATACGCAAAAGCAAATAACAAAACTACAACTAAGATCCACAAAATAATATTTCTTTCAAAATTACTTTTCTTCACGCTCTTTTTCTTCTTAGCCATTCATCAAAATCCAGTATAACAAGTATGCGTTGTAGTATCGCAAAAGGTTCCTCCACATTGAGAATCATCAGTGCAAGCAACACAATGCATATAATCCTCCTCATTTATATCTCTCTGACAATAAGGAACTGCAGGATTAGTGCATTCTGAGCTAAATACACATTCTGCCCTAAAACAATTTCCATCAAAAATATTACAAAACCTCACAGGCTCCCCAATTCTACTACAATCATCATCAGAATAACAAGAACCGCAATAATTACTGGTACAAGTAGGATTATCTAAAGGGCAATCTCTATTATTAATACACTCCACGCAGACATTATTAGCTGGATCAATATCAGTATCACAAATCGGAGTAATGGTATCACATCCCTCATCTCTAGCATTTCCAGTCATAGTATTCCTGCAAGCAGGAGGGTTACAAAGCCCCCCACTACAATAATCTCCAGAATCACATTCAAAGTTGTTGTTACACCCACAATAATTGCCCTCCATACATCTATCTCCATTAGAATTACTATCACAATGACTGCTCTCAGTACATTCTATACAAGTATTACTCTCATAATCACAAGCGGGCAAAGCAGGATCTGTACAATGAGGATCAGATAAGCATCCATCAATACACTCATTGTCATCCCCTCTTGCTCCATCATTATGCTTGCACCTAAGGTCTCCCAAACAATCACCATCTCCAAAGCAAATTGCACACTTACCAGAAGATTCTCCCAAAAGTATAGGGAGAGTATCACAATAAGGGTAAAAAGGACTGGTACAATCATCATCAACTAAGCAGTCATCAGTCTCAAAAACAAGATCTATATCACACACACCTTCAGAACAGAGACCAGAACAACACTCAAATCCATCAGAACAAGTTTCCCCTGCAATCAGGCAATCTCCTTCTTCTCCACCCTCCAAACTAGGATCTGGCAAACATTCTCCATCCTCACACCCAAAACCACAAAGCATAGTTTCACAGTCGTCTCCACCACCAACACCATCCAACAAAGCACCAAACAAATCATCAATAACTTCCTCAACAGAATCTAAAACGCCACTAAAAAATCCTTCTTCTTCATAGTCCTCAAAGGCGTCATTAAAAATAATAGGATTTTGCTCTGGCTCACCATAAGCAGAATCTCCAGAAACTATTGCCCCCGTACATTCATCACACCCAGACAAACAATCTTCCCTAGCAGAACCATCTGCTATCCTATAACAATCTTGTTCACATGTAAACTTATCACAGCCCTTAGCAACATTCCCAGTAACACCATACCCTCCCCAATAATACCCTGCAACCAATAATAAAACAACCACTACAATTCCAACTACCAAATTTCTTCTTGAATTATTCTTTTCCACACTCTTTTTCTTTTTCACCATTTTTACTAAGCAAGACAAATATTTACAATACAATTAGGAAAATCAGGGTCTGTACAATCATTATCATCTAAGCATTCTGCACAAGCTCCAAAAAGAGTGTCACAAACCGGTTCATCAGGGTCATTACAATCATTGTCATCTAAACATTCTACACAAGCAGGAAAACCCACCATCTGATCACAATAAGGAGTCTCAGGATCATTACAATCACTATCATCTACACATTCTACACAGGCATTATCCTCACTACACGCAGGAAGACTCGCATCACAATCATCATTATCAAGACATTCTACACATTGACTATTATCGACATCACAAATAGGAGTAGGTTCACCACAATCAGAATTCCCTATACAATGGCCCAATGGGAGTTCAGCACAACTTCCTCCCCCATAACCACCCTCGCCAACACAATTGCCAGAACAACATTGAGAATCAAGAGTACAGGACTCGAAAGCAATCTTACACTCTCCGATAGTCTTTCCAGTAAGATTCTTATTAGCACTCAAATAATAACCAGCAACCAACAATAAAATTACAACTACAACCCCCAAAATCAAATTCCTATTACTCTTCTTCACACTCTTTTTTTTCTTAGCCATATCAATGCTCTAACTTTTTATATCCAATCCAAATCAAAACTGCCAAGGCTATAGCCAAAATAACAACTCGGATTACATCACTAAAATTTTCCCAATAACTTGCAGTACCATAAAACACCAAAAACACTCCCCCTAACATCAATCCACTAGAAACACTAGGCAATCCCAATGCAACTCCAAAAAATAATGCTACAAGACCAATAGGAACACTCACTAAAAACACAGTAAGACTATGCTTCTCCCTAGCATCATCATAATCCATTTGACATTGATAATTATAATCACAATAACCATTCATCCACTTAGCACCTTCGTTAGCTTCACAGCTTTCCTGAGTCTCCTGAACAAATTCTCCGCCCTCTCCAACAATCTTAGGTGCTCTAAACTCTCCACAATAATCATCCCATTCAGGACTAGGATCAAAAACCTCGACAGCATAACCAACTAAACTAGCAAGTACAATAGCTATCACCAAAGCAAGAATTGCAGATTTAATCTTAGTAAGGCCTGACGCTTTCATCCAACTACTAATTATCTTTTCTTTATAAAACTACTGGATCATAATTAAGAATTTAAAGACAATCAAATAACAATTCATATGCTTTTCCCAAAAAAAGTCAGTGAACCCTCCCCAGGGCAAGCCACTGGGGCATCCGATAACCGCCACCCCTGTT
>CAYFMD010000020.1:0-17929 GCA_964344105.1 Candidatus Woesearchaeota archaeon
TAAGGTGCAGGGGTGGAAAAATTTGTGTTGAGATATTAATTGTTAGACACGTTCTCATTTAGTGAATTTTCTGTATTATAAACATTATTGCGATGTAGTTTTACCTATCCTGCTAGTGGGATAAATCTAGGATTTATACCAATCAAAGAATCCTTGAAGGGATTCTTTTAGCCTTCAAAACACTATCATATTTCTCCAAATATTCCTTAGCCTTTTTCCCAATTTCTCCAGTATAAAGCATTAAGGCAGGAAGTGGAATAGATTGAGCGTTACTAAGCAACTTCTTAAAATCACCTTCAGTAATTGTCTTCTTATCCTTAGCCTGAGTTAAAAAATTAATATTTCCAAGTTCAGATCTAATTGTAACAATACAATTGTATTCTTTGGCCCTATACTCTTTCTCCTCAACAACATTTAACCCCTTTCTATCAATAAAATCAATTACGCCCTGAACAAATTCAGACTTAGCCTTGCCTTTTTTCTTCTCTTCCTTAACAACGACCGGATTTCTAAACCCATTATCACCATCTTCCTTAACAACAACTTCTTTTGGTTTCTCTGGATCCAACTTCTGTTTCTCTAAGGGAGGGCGGGAGGGGTGGGTATCAGAAGTTGGATTCGAATTCTCAACTTTCTTAACTTCAACAACTTCTTCAACAGGTTTCTTAACTCCATTTAATATCAAATCAACTTCAGATTGGGGCACAGAAACAAATCTCCAATAAATTTCATCACCCATCTTAAATCCAACTGAAAAATCTTTAATAGAACGCAATGCCACTCGAGTAGCAGGATCCTGATCCCTATCTTTCAAAACCTTATGCTCTCTCAACAACAAAAATGCTTCAGACTCTCTTGGATGGAGATATTTATAATAATCTTCCAACTTATCATGTTGCCCATCCAAATAATATAACGGACTTCCTCCAACCTTCAAACTGCTAACCTTAATTCTCTTTTGATTAGTTAATTCAGAAAGAAACGCGGAAATAAACAAGCTACTTATCTCTAAAGCCTTCGCTATATTAACAGGCAAACTAGGCCCCTTTTCTTTCAAAACACCAATAATTTTTTCATGAGTCTCTTCTGGGTTCATCTAGATAAAACTCCTGCTAACTTAATAAGATTTATTGTACAAAACTTTATAACAGCAAACAAATAATAAATTATAATGTCAGAGAAAGCCTCACTAGTATCATTATTATCTTCAGAATTATTCACAATGGGATCTGGAGCCGCAATGGGAATTGATGGTGAAGTTGACAGTCCCTCTCTAACACTATCTCTAAGTCTTTCTGCTATGAAATGGGGGATGATTGCGTACAGAAATGCAATGCACGATAATGGATTAGTAGAACAAAACGTATACAATCACACAGCTTACTCCAATCCATACGAATCAGGATTGATTGGAGCACTAGCAGGATCTGGACTCGCGACAGCCCTAACTGCAGCGAGCTATAGTGTAAGCAATTTCATAACAAACTGTTTCTAACAGGGTAAAGATTTATAAATCATTTTTCATGGATAATACTACACAAATAGAATGCACTATATGTCACTACTATTACATAACTACATATAGAAAGGTTTAAATACCCTTATTCTAACGAAATAATAACAAATTAGGTTATAATAATATGACAAAACTAACATATAGAACAACATTGAAAAGAAGCGCTGGAGAAGGCGAAGCCCAGGTAACATTAGATTACCTTCCTGTAATTGAATCTCTATCTAGGCTTGGAGACGAGTTTAGTAGAACTGGATTCAACAGAAGAGAAGGATGGGTAGTTACTGGAAGTTATGGGCTAATAGATCCAAGAAGCTTATCTAGAGAAGCTGCAATAGCATATCATAGGGGCTCTAAATATGGAGATTCTAATCTAAAGAGCAGACTTTCAAGAATAGATCCAAGAAACATAGTAATCTCTCATGGAAGAATAGCAGATAGAGACTTAAGAGTTTATGGTATAGAGGAGGAAGGAGACCCTGAAATGCTATTAATGCTTGATGATTTAGGATTTGTAGGACTTGAAAACATTCCACTAGATAAGAGGCAGTTAAAGATCCCAGAAACCTCATTAATTTGGAGATATGACTTCGCAAATGTAAACGCTTACGCAGATTCAGTAGTAAGAAGAGAGGCAGAAAGACAAAGATTGGGCAGAGGAACTGGTGAAAATGGATACGACCTACACCAATTAAGAGCAGGTCTAGAATTATTCAAAAACCCTCCAGCAGATCTAGATATAGAAGTAGTTGGAGATTGGAGTGCTGTAACAACTCCTGTTGTTGCTCAAAGAACAAACAAAAGATTATCTATAGATCAAACTCATCTTAGAAATGTGGAAGCATATCTAACAGATGGAACTGAAACTCCTGGACTAACAGTAATAACAAAACCAGCAAATCCTGCGGCAAAAGCTCCAGCAAAAAGAACATTTAGTTTCAAAACAAAGGCTCAAGGTGGTGGAAGATTTTCTTCATCAGATGAAAAGCCAGAAGAATACTAATACCACAACCTTTTTTAACCTCTAATCAATAATTCTTTTATGAAACAAACTAACAGATCATTAAATGGATTACTTCTGTTAGCTCTGACTCTCTAAAGAGTCGTTTTATTCTTAATTAAAATGACAGAATTTAAATACAATCTAAGTTTGGTATCAACATGGCAATAAACTTCAATAAAATTGAACAGAAGTGGCAAAAAGTTTGGGAAGAAAAAGGATCTTTCAAGGCAAAAGATTCTGGTAAAAAATTTTACAATCTAGAAATGTTTCCATACCCTAGCGGAGCAGGTTTACATATGGGTCACGCTCTTAATTACACAATAGGAGATATTCAAGCAAGAATAAAAAGAATGCAAGGATTTTCTGTATTGTATCCAATGGGATACGATTCATTTGGACTACCTGCTGAAAACGCTGCAATAAAGGCAAAAACCCATCCAAAAAAATATACAGAAACTGCAATAAAAAATTTCATAAAACAGCAAAAATCATTAGGGCTAAGTTATGATTGGAATAGGTTAATAACAACATCCTCTAAAGAATACTACAAATGGAACCAATACTTCTTTCTAAAATTCTTAGAGAAAGGTCTAGCATACAGAAAAAAATCTTCTGTAAACTGGTGTACTAAATGTAATACAGTTCTAGCAAATGAACAAGTACATAATGGAATGTGCTGGCGCCATACAGATACTGAAGTTAAAATTAAACCATTAGAACAATGGTTCATCAAAACAACAGAATATGCAGACGAGCTATTAGAATTAGAAAAATTATATTGGCCTCAAAGAATAAAATCCATGCAAAAGAATTGGATAGGAAAAAGCCATGGAACTGAAATTAATTTTAAAATTAATGATGAAATATGGAATGTTTTCACAACCAGACCAGACACAATTTATGGAGTTACATTCCTGGTTGTATCTGCACAACATCCAAAACTAGATGAACTAGTAACTAAAGAACAAAAACCAGAAGTAGATAAATTTCTAAAAAAATTAAAATCTGTATCTGAAAAAGACGCAGGAGATCTAGAAAAAGAAGGTGCGTTTACAGGAAGTTATGCAATAAATCCAATAACAAATGAAAAGATTCCAGTCTACACTGGAAATTTTGTAGTAGCAGATTACGGATCAGGAATGGTAATGGCAGTTCCTGCTCATGATCAAAGAGATTTTGAATTTGCAAAAAAATACAACATAGAAATAAAAGTAGTTATCAATCCAGAGGATTTTGATCTAAATCCAGATAAAATGTCTAGAGCATTCACTAATGACGGACGTTTAATCAATTCAGGAGAATTTGATAAATGGAAAAACAGAGAAGCTATTGAAGAAATAACAAAACATTTAACAAAATTAAAAGTTGGTAAGAAAGTTACACAATACAAGCTAAGAGATTGGCTAGTAAGTAGACAAAGATATTGGGGAACACCAATACCAATAATATACTGTGAAGATTGCGGTGCAGTTCCAGTCCCTGAAAATCAGCTGCCAGTAGAATTACCAGAAAAAATAGAATTCGGAAAAGGTAATCCTTTAGAGACTAATAAAAAGTTCCTAGAAGCAGATTGCCCTAAATGTAAGAAGAAAGGAAGAAGAGAAACAGACACAATGGATACATTTTTTGATTCAAGTTGGTATTATCTAAGATATGCAGATCCAACAAATGATAAAAAACCATTTAATGAAAAAAACGCAAGCTTCTGGTTACCAGTAGACCAATACATAGGTGGAGCAGAGCATGCATGTATGCACCTAATCTATGCAAGATTTTTCACTAAAGCGCTAAGAGATATGAAGCTATTGAATTTTGATGAACCATTCACGAAACTATTCAATCAAGGAATGCTACATGCAGAAGATGGAAGTAAAATGTCAAAATCAGCAGGGAATGTAATAGACCCTATGGAAATTTCTAAGAAATACTCTGCAGATTCATTAAGAATCTTCTTAGTCTCAGTTGCGAGTCCTGATAGCGATTTTAATTGGAGCGAGAAAGGTATGAAGGCCATGCATAAGTTAACTACAAAAATATTTGAAACAGTTAAAGAAACAAAAGTCAGCAAATCCTCAAGGAGACTTCAAAGTAAACTACATAGAGCAATAAAACAAATTTCTGAAGATATAAACAATTTCAAATACAATTTGGCAATAATCAAATTAAGAAACATAGTGGATGTTTTTGCAGAAGAAAAAGAAACAAGTAAAGGAGATATTGAAATTATAATCAAACTAATCAGTCCATTCTGCCCACATTTAGCAGAAGAGCTCTGGGAAAATTTAGGAAACAAATCAATAGCCTCAACAGAAAGTTGGCCAATTTATTCAGAAAAACTAATAGATGAAAATCTAGAAAAACAAGAGCAAGCCTTAAGCAATACTCTTGGAGATATAAACAACATTATATCAATCATGAAAGAAAAAGGTAATTCGCCTTCTTCAATCTATCTTTACGTAATGCCAAATGAACTACCAATATTCAACGAAAAAAGTCTTTCAGAAAAAATTGGAACACCAACAAAAGTCTTTGCAGTTAATGACAAAGACAAACACGATCCAGAAAACAAAGCTAAGAAAGCTAAACCAGGCAAGCCTGGAATTTATATTGAATAAAATATTAAAAATAAAAAAAAATTAATCTAACAATTATCTAAAGTTATCATCACGTTTTTTTACCATAAACTCGCACTTAGGATTACTACATTTCCACTTTTCGAAAACATCTTCCTTAAACGAGAAAGGTAACAAGTGTCCTTCACCACATTCTGGGCATCTAGGCAACATACAATTATCTTCCGCCATCTTTACTCCTCCAATTTAATTTACCATAATTTAATATTTTTAGATAGAAATACAGGTTATAAACCTTACTCCAAAACTGCCTTTATCCTCCTCACCCCAGCACTACTGCTTTCTTCTTTCTTAATTCTAAACTTGCCCAACTCCTGAGTATTCTTAACATGAGGTCCAGTACAGATTTCCTTGGAATACTGATCTTTCCCTTGTCCAACACTATAAACGCTAACCTTATCCCCATACTTTTCTCCAAAGAATCCTAAAGCTCCCTTTTCCTTAGCCTGATCAGGACTCATTTCCTCACTAGTAACATCTAACTTCTTACTGATGGCCTCATTAACTAAATCTTGAACTTCCTTCTTCTCTTCATCTGTCATCTTCCTATCAAAAGAAAAATCAAATCTCAATCTATCAGGAGTTATATTACTTCCTTTCTGCTGAACACCATCTCCTAAAACTTTTCTTAAAGCGGCATGCAATAAATGAGTTGCAGTATGCAACTTAGTTGTTGATTCACCATGATCTGCCAACCCGCTAGCAAACTTCCCAGCACTTGCAGTTCTACTTAATTCCTGATGTTTCTTATTCTCTTTCTCAAACCCACTAACATCAACTTTAATTCCATTTTCTTTAGCTAATTCAATAGTCATCTCAATAGGAAACCCATAACTCTGATACAACAAGAAAGCTTCCTTCCCATTTATCCCCCCCATACTCAACTTACTAAATTCTCTCATTCCCTTATCCAAAGTTTCCAAAAACTTTTCTTCTTCTTTCTTCAACTCTTCTAAAATTCTCTTCCTATCGGATTTCAAATGCTTATAGTCATCATAAATATGGAAAACAATATCCGCAACATCAAAAACAAAATTAACTAATCCCAACTTCTTACCATATCTAACAGCCCTTCTAATTAATCTTCTAAGAACATAGCCTTGCTCACTATTTCCTGGAACTCCCCCATCAGCAATAATAAAAACAGCCGCCTTAATATGATCAGCAATTATTCTCATAGCAGTTTCATTGCCCTTATACTTTTTCTTACTCAAACTTTCAATCTTCTCTATCAGAGGCCAGAAATGTCCAGTCTTATAACTATCAGTCTCCCCATTCAATGTCATAATCATCCTTTCAACTCCTCCTCCAAAATCTATATTCTTCTGCTCAGCCTCATTATACTTGCCTTCTGCATCCTTAACATACTGCATCAAAACATCATTTCCTATTTCCACCCAATCATCATCCTCTGGATCAAATTTAGTTGGCACCTTTTTACCCTTATAGTAAAACATCTCAGTATCAGGCCCACAAGGTCCAGTCTTTCCAGCAGGACCCCACCAATTATCCTTCCTTCCCAAAAATGCAATCCGATCTTCGCTAAACCCAAGCTCCTTCCAAACATCCGCAGCTTCAGTATCTTTAGGCACGTGACCTGAAGGATCTTTAGATCCTTTACCTGCTGACTCTCCCTTGAAACAAGTAACTGCCAACTTCTCGTGCGGAATTCCTAATTCCTTAGTCAAAAATTCATAACTAAACCTTATGGCTTCTGACTTCCAATAATCTCCCAAAGACCAATTACCTAACATCTCAAAAAAAGTATGATGAGTCTCATCTCCAACCTCTTCAATATCTCCAGTCCTTATACATCTCTGAACATTAACCAACCGATTTCCAGAAGGATGTTTCTTCCCCAAAAGATAAGGAACTAATGGCTGCATTCCAGCAGAATTAAACAAAGTAGTAGGATCATTCTCCGGAATCAGACTACTATTAGCTATCTCTGCATGGCCTTGCTTCTTAAAATAATTAATATACTTCTTGATTAATTCTTTACGGTCCATAGAACGACTAAAATTTTAACATTTAAAAAACTACTTACTCAACTTCGCCAACTTCCTCTTAATATCCATCAACTCACTATCAAGGTTCTTCCCTTCCTGAATAACTTTCTTACTCTTATTCTTTCTCTTATCTTCCTTAATATTATCTGAAGGCAAATGTTTATCCAAATTATCCATGCTCTTCCTCAACTTACCAATCTCAATCCTAAGCTTGTTCTTAGCAGTCATCTCCTTCTTTCTTACCATTCGATAAGCCTTCATCTTTCTAACTATCTGCAATAAATTAATCTCAGCGCCCAACAAATCCTTCTTAGCAGATAACGCATCTGCATAATCTAATCTAACATGTCTTGTCTCAGTTCCCATAAAAAAATCAACTAACCAAAATATTTAAACCTATCTCAAACCTCAAGAACATTTCCTCTAGATCGAGGCAAGGCTAAATAATCATAAGCACCAGGAAGCTTAAACTCAAAGACCCATTTATCTGGAAAGTTTTCATCCTTCTGAGTCTTGGCATGATAAAACCAAAGTCCCTTAAAAAATCCAACAGAATCAGGACTCTCGCTACAAACAGTTGCAAGAAGTGTCGTTACACCATTTTTACCTGCCCTATCAAAAGCTTCATCAACTAATCTCATTCCAACCCGCTCTCCTTGCAACTCGGGTGCAACAGCAATATTCTTAAATTGAAGTCTAGGTTTAGACATTCTATTAATAGAATATCCAGCAAAACTATTTCTATATCTTACAACAGTCCCATATACCAAGGGACTATCTAATTCAGTCATAAACCCAGCAGGATTCCAGGGATCTAAAAAAACTTGTTCTTCCAAATCCATAACGTCATCAGCATCCCTATCCCAAACCAAATCTTCAACCAAAACGTTCCTTTCTAAAGAATACTCTAAAGCATTATCAGAATAATCTCTTCTTCTAACAACTTCTAACAATACATCTGAATAAGGAACATCCATAAAAATCTGAACAGGATCTCCAAGTCCCCTTAAATCTCTTTTAGTAAGAGGGTCTCTTTCTAACAAAACCCAATCTCCAATTTCATCAAAATTACGAGGGCAATAGCCAGCAAAATCTAGATATCTCTTAACTAACATCTCACTATCCATAAGAAACCCAATAAATCAATTGGTATTTAAAACTAACTACTCAACATTCTTAAAAACATCATTATCGATTTGCTCGATTCTGGCTTTAACAACCTGAATTTCCCTTTCCCATTCCTCCAACTCCCTTTCTTCCTTATCCTTCATCTCTCTAATCTTAACCAATAAATCCTCAATCTCAGTTAACTTATTCTTAATATCATCAAAACTCTCCAAACCTGCCTTAAACTTGTCTAATCTAATATATATAGGTCTAGCAGATCTTGTACTAGAAGGCACTTTAGTATTTTCATGCATCTCAAAAGTTCTAGGTTCATGAACAGCAGCCCCTGCGACATCTTCCACAACACCTTGACTTTCCTCAACTATAGCAGGCTCAGCAACTATCTTAGCAGGCATTCCCACACCATCATAATGAGGCAATGGCTCAAATTGAGATTTCTGCATCCCATCTCCAGCACTCCCATGAATCTCATTCTTTATTGCACTCTGCCCACTATCCATCATTCCACCACTCACAGGAACATCTGCATTCAAATTAGCAGCAGCACCGTACTCTGGCAACCTAGGCAACTCAGCATTACTCTCAGGCAAATCAGGCAACAAACTCTTTTCTTCTTTCTTCCTACTAAATAATCCCATACTATACTTACAACAAGTCCATAATTTAAAAACGTTTGTTTTTCAACAAATACTTTTATAAACAAATACTTCCATAGAAACATATTAAAACCCTCATTTTATAATAAACCTGCAGCTATTGATTACCATGCCAAAGAAAACTACCACAAAAAAAGCTGAGAAAAAAAAGCCATCTGCTAAAGAATTAAAAGACGAAAGTCAAAAAAGACAGATCAAACTTTTAAAAATAGTTATTGAAGATCTTATTAATAAACAATCTGTAGAGATAATCGACCTGCTTGCAGGAAAGAAAAATGTAAACGAATTCTCAATAGCTAAAAACCTAAAACTAACAATAAACCAAACAAGGAACATACTCTACAAGCTATCAGACTTTGGCTTAGTGTCATTTATAAGGAAGAAGGACAAAAGAAAAGGATGGTACATTTATTTCTGGACACTAAACACTCACCAAGCACTTAGCCTACTTGATGAAAACCTTACAAAGAAAATTGAAAATCTAAAGGAACAACTAAACAATAGAACAAATGGGAGACACTACATTTGTACAACCTGTTCCATAGAAGTCTCTGAAGAAAAAGCACTGCTAAATGATTTTGTCTGCCCAGAATGTGAGGAAGTTTATGAACTTTCAGATGATTCTGAAGTAAAAGATGAGCTAGAAAAGAGAATCTCTAAAATGGAAAAAGAATTAGAACTAGTATTACAAGAAAAGAATACTGAAGAAGAAAAGCTTGGGAAAGAAAAAGCTAGAAAGATTAAAAAAGCAGAAGATGAAAAGAAGGCTAAGAGAGCGGCAGCCGCAGCAGAAAGAAAAGCTAAGAAGCTTGCAGAAGAAAAGAAGCTAGGAAAGAAAAAGAAACCCGCTAAAAAAACTGCTGCTAAGAAAGCTACAAAAAAGAAACCAGCGGCTAAGAAAAAACCCGCTAAAAAGCCAGCAGCAAAAAAGAAGCCAGCTAAAAAGAAGAAGTAATCTACAAATAATTATAAACAACATTCTATAATTCATATTATGACAGATAAGTGGTTTGAAGATAAATTTGAAAAAAACAATCTAAGGAAATATACTTCTAGAAGATTAAATGAAAACAAGCCATTAAACAAACTAGCAAGAAAGTTTTCAATAACAACCTGGCTGATAATAATTAACGTATTGATTTATATTCTAATTGTATTCTTAAAAATCTCTGGGTGGACTGAAGAAAGAATATTCAATATATTTGCTCTCCAAGCAACATCACTATTCAACGGAGCTTACTGGACATTACTAACAAGCATGTTCACACACATTTGGCTGCCCCATTTATTCTTCAACATGATCTCACTATTTTTCGTAGGATCATTTTTAGAAAAATTAATAGGAAGGAAAAAATTCCTTTGGTTCTATCTCCTATCAGGACTTTTCGCAGGAATCTTCGCAGGAGTCCTATCTTTCTATTTAGGAAACTCAGAACTAGGTGCAAGAGTCTTCATCAATCCAAATATCTATTCGGTTGGGGCCTCGGGTGCAATATTTGGAATAGCAGGCCTGCTAGCAATCCTAACTCCCAAAATGAAAGTCTACCTTATAGCAGGACCAATAGTTGCATTAATAATACAATCAGCACTACATGCAATAACTCCTGACAATCCGATTCTAGGAATAATAGACCTAGCAGTAATGATCTACATCTTTGTAGCAATATTCACAATGTTCTCATTCAATCCACAAACAAGAAAACTATCATTCCCAGTAGCAATGCCATTCTGGGTCTTACCAATAGTAGCAATAGTGCCATTAGTAATAATTGGATTATTTGTTGAACTCCCAATAGGAAACACAGCCCACCTGGGAGGATTAATAGCAGGGCTGATATATGGAAAATATATCAGAAACAAATATAAAAGAAAATCTGCTATGATAAGTAAGAGATTTTCATAAACTCATCCATCCTCTAAGGGAGGGTGGATGGGTTAGAAGATTATGGATGAGATTTAAAAATGAAAAAAAGAGAAAACTATATCTACAAAAATTTTAGATTAGCAATCAAAGAATTAAAGGAATTAAGAAACTACATAATTTTCTCACTAGTTGTATTCTCGCTATTCACAATAATCGGGCTAGTTTATCCAAACTATTTTGAAGAGGAAATCTTAGAATTAATTAAATCATTAATTTTACAAACTCAAAATCTAAGACCATTAGAATTAGTATCTTTCATTATGGCTAATAACCTTAAAGTAGCATTCTTCGGAGTAATCCTGGGAGTGATCTTTGGAATAGTCCCCACACTAGCACTAATTGTAAATGGATATGTCTTAGGGTTTGTAGCAAACCGATCAATAGCAGAATATGGAATACTAATTTTATGGAGATTATTGCCTCATGGAATTTTTGAAATACCTGCCATATTAATAAGTACAGCCCTAGGAATCAAACTTGGAATCAATCTAAGAAACATAAAACCCAATTTCAAATCAGCTATCAGAATATTCTTACTAATTGTAGTTCCATTACTTGTAATAGCAGGAATAATAGAAGGATTATTTATCGCTTTTATCGGTTAGTGAGGCTTTCTAAAAACTAATCTAGAGCTACCATCATCAGCCGTACCCGTTCTAGCATTCTTGAAATTATAAGACTTCCATTTATTATCTGGAAACCCTGCCGAACTAACTTGAACATCTGGCCTGCCATCAAAATCTGCATCACCAGTCCTAAGGGATAAATCATTACCCCTAGAAGGAACACTATCAATATACTTTGGATTCCTAAATCCTCCATTGCCATCTCCCTGCCCCCAATAAATACCAGCCTCATGCTTACCAGGAGTTTGTGTCGCAACAATATAATCCAAACAACCATCGCAGTCCATATCTGCCAGAGAAACTGCTACAGGCCCTCCCCTTGACAAAGGAACTTCTCCTACAGGATCCCTATTACCAAGCTTACTAGGAGTACACAAAGAAACCTCTAATTTAGCGCCCTCTTTACTTCCAAAACCAGTCGCATAAAAATAATCTGGAACCCTATCACCGTTTATCTTACCCGTTGCCTCATCAAACCTGCTATCTCCCTCCATTTCATGCTCCGCAAAAGTTCCATACCCCGCAACCTTATCACTAACTCTCCATTTCTCATCTTTCTGAGCATATCCATTACTAGCACACCCACTCAAACCAACTCCCAAAGCTGCACCCAACAACAAAGTTGTAGCCACAGTAATGTATCTTTTCATAACATACCCTGCCCGCTAATTACTATTTAAAGATATAGCAACTAATTTTCATCGATCTTCTAAGGAGGGTGGGAGGGTTAGAAGATTATGAATGAAAATTAAAAATCCCACAATTTTTTCTGCTTACCATACTCTTTCAACAAAACACTCTTATCCTTAAACACATCAACATTCAACTGCAATCTAGATTGCATTCCAGCAAAAGCCTCTTCCTTACTAGCAAACTTTTCACCTTTCTGTCTTAAAGCATCTCTGCAACATTCCCTCAAAATTCCAACCCCTAGATGAGCATAATAATCACTTCCAGATTCTCTAAAAACAAAAACACTTCCTTGCCTCTTAATACCCTCTAAGAATTCGCAAACAGCAAGACGAGCAACATAATACCCCCCAGTAACCTCTTCAGCATAATTCTTCCTCCCATGAAATCGCTCATAATCCTGCCAAAAATTAACCCGATTAAATTTAACATCTGCCTCTATAATCTCAAAACTAAAACTCCCTGGAAGAATTAAAATCTCATAATGATTCCCGCAATAAGTTGCATTAAACAACATCACCTCATCAACTTCTTTATAATATCTTATTCGCTTCAACAAATGCTTACCCAATGTATCATCAACAGCAGTTATAGACCATCTCGTAGGAACCAATCTTCTATTTGTCTTCAATCCTAAAAGTCCAGCACTCAATATTTTTTGAATATTACTTGTAGGAATCCCGCTTGCATGTAATTCATTCATTGCAGTAGCAGACTTCACATGAGTATCTCCAACCAAATAATCTACTTTCTGTTTAACCTTTGTATTCTCCTGCAATCTAGCATTCTCTAAGGGTGCAAGATTTGTAATAACAGGACTATATTTATTGACTTCCAAATGCCTGCTAGGATTCTTCTTCAAGAAAACCTCAGTACTAACTGGCTTGTAGGCCATAGCAATTTCTTGCATCAACTCCTTAAACCTATTTTTAATAACACTTTTTTTAATGCCTGTCTTAAATCTACCATAAATCAACTTACTCCTCCTTGTTAATATATCCCCAATACCAAATTCCTTCTCATGCCAAACTTCAGGCATAGAAAGATCTTCAGTACTATCATGAAAATCAGGACTCAAAATCCCTGCATTAACATTAGGATAATTATACCTACCAACAAAAATTTCAGGAGGACTTGCCCCAGAAAAATGTTTCTTAACTTGAAAATTAGTTTGATAGACAATCTCCTTTTTCCTACTACGAAACTTAGGCTTACTATTAAACAACTTCTTGTTCAAGTGACCTGCAGCATCTCTAGATGCTGTACCTGCTGTACCATAATTAACACTATGCCCCATTTTTACCACCCCTCAAAACAAAACACCTCAACTATAAAACCATTTATATAAAATAAAATAAAATAATACTACAAGAAAAAATAAAATTATTCTCTCAAGTCACTTATTCCTAACATTAAGAACAGAAGACCAACCATGATTACTAGCCAGATCACTCCACCCTTTAGAAACTCCCAAGCTGCAGTTCCAAAGTTCCAAGCTCCCCAAGTATATGAGTAACCCCAAACAAGCACTGCTGCCAAAATTAGGATAAGTCCAAACAAGATTTCTACCCATTTATTCATACCACTTATATCCCAAATTCATTTATAAAGATATATGAGGGTTATCGTATTTATTCTTCTAACCACAATTAAGCTTAAATAATTTTCAACATACAATCAATAATGGACTTTCACCCATACCTTTAAGGGAGGGTGGGAGGGTTAAAATATATGGGTGAAAAATGGATTACACAAAAGAGGAGATAAACGTAGACATTCCACTATCAAAAATAGATATTCTAAAAAAGATCTCTGCTGGAACAGAACTCAGAGATGCAATAAATGACATAGTCCATGGAGGGCTCGGGGCAATTATAGTAATATCAAATCCAAAAGTCTATGATTGCTTTCAAGGAGGATTCAAAGTAGATTGTGAATTCACACAAAGACGTTTAGTAGAGCTAGCCAAAATGGATGGAGCAATCATCCTATCACCAGACTTCAAAAGAATTCTATATGCAAACACATTATTAACCCCAAACACAAATCTCCCAAGTTCAGAAACAGGAATAAGACACCAGGCGGGAGAAAGAACTGCAAAAGAAACAAACACATTAGTTATTGTAGTATCTCAAAGAAGAGGGGAAACAACAATCTTCAACAATAACTACAGATATTTATTGCAGCCAAGCGAAGACCTATTAAGAAGGGCTACAGAAAACCTTCAATTATTAGAAAAACAAAGAGATATTTTCAACGAACTATTAGTCAATCTAAACATCCTAGAGCTAACCAACCTAGTCTCCATAGCAGATGTTTGTAAAATATTACAAAGAATAGAAATGATAAATAAAATGACAAATCTGGTTAACGAACAAATAATAGAACTAGGTGAAGACGGAATAATATTAAAAATGAGGATGAGAGAAGTAATCAAAGGAATCGATCAGGAAAATAAACTAATAGTCCAAGATTACATAAACAATTATGAAAACACAGTCAGATTCTTAGCCTCATTAAACTTTGAAGAAATCTTAGATATAGAAAGAATAGCCCAAAACTTATTTAGACAACCGCAAGATCAAACAATAAATCCATTAGGATTTAGAATACTTAGTAAGACAACACTTCACGAAGAAACAATAACATCATTAATAAAAGAATTCCAAAATCTAGATCAAATAATCAACGCAGATCCCCAAATACTAATCAGAACTCTTGGAACAAACGTCAACAGATTCCACGAAGAACTTTCAGCATTAAGAGAAAAAATACTAGTTGGTAAGAGAGTGTAGGAATTTTTATAAACAAACAATCTCTAAAAAATTATGAATCTTCCTAAAATTCCAATAGCACCAATCGTTTTTGGAGGGCTTGCACTAGGTTATGCAGTATTAATGTGTATGAACAAGCCATTTAACCCAACTGAACTAGATGAACTAGTCCAAGGACAAGATGGCCAACCAGGGTACAGCTATAATGATATTACTGACTTATCAATAAATTCAGGAATTAGCGTACTAGAATTGGAAGCAGATCTTAGTGAAAATGGAAGAATAGATTACCAGAATTTTCCACAAAGAAACTTAGAACAAGCACTAATAAAATATCAAGAACAAAAATAAACACATTTATATAACAAACTTCCTTCACACACTCTTACAATGCTTACTGAAAAACAAATATCTGAGATTAGAGAACATCTAGAAAAGGCTCAAAACCCCATTTTCTTTTTTGATAATGATAATGATGGTCTTACCAGCTATCTACAACTAAGAAGATTCATTGGTCGTGGAAAGGGAATTCCAATTAGATCACATCCAGATCTAAACGGAGATTACTTCCGAAGAGTCAAAGAACTTAATTCAGATTATGTATTTATCCTAGACAAACCAACTGTTTCAGAAGATTTCCTAAATCAAGTTTACGAAGATAACTTACCTTTAGTTTGGATAGATCATCATGATGTCAAACCACCAAAACAAGATTGGGTTAACTACTATAATCCCTTCCATAATGATAAGACAAATGAACCAGTATCATATATTTGCTACAAAATAACAAACAAAAATGAAGATATATGGATTGCAACTATTGGCTGTGTATCAGATGCGCTAGTTCCAGATTTCTATGATGAATTTACAGAAAAATATCCTGAACTAGCAAAGAAAAACCCAGAAAGAAATCCAAGAGGAGCCTTCGATGTCCTATTTAATTCTGAAATTGGAAGGATAGCTAGAATCCTAGACTTCTCTTTAAAAGATTCTATCACAAATGTGGTACAAATGCTAAAGTTCATGGTTGATGCTAAATCGCCTCATGAAGTTTTAGAGGAAAATGACAAAACAAAAAAAATCCTAGGAAAATATTACGAGCTAAAAGATAAATATGAACACCTATTAGAAGGAGCTAGAGCCCAAAATCATGAAAAACTAATTTTCTTCACATATAGTGGAGACACCAGTATGAGTGCAAACTTAGCCAACAGAATAAAATATGAATTCCCAGAAAAATATGTGGTAATAGGATTCAAAAACTCAGAAGAAGGATTCTACAACTTCTCATTAAGAGGAAATAATATCAGAGACGTAACTCTTAAGGCTTTAGAAAACATTGAAAATGCAATAGGCGGTGGACATCAACATGCAACAGGGGCAAGAATCCCCGAAGATGAATTACACAATTTCAAGGGAAATATAGAAAAAGCTATTGAAGATCAATAACTCTTACCAACCCTAGCAATATATTCTGCATCCTTCCCACATTCAACACACTTCCCACTAACCTTCTTCTTTTCATCAATATTCAAAACCTTAGCACCACCAGTCTTATGCTTAACATTCTCTTCACAATCTCTACTAGAACATAAAGGAGTCAAAGCTATCTTCTTATCCTTAATTGCATCTTCCAATTCCTTAAAACTAGAAACAGAAACAACAGACTCTTTCAACAGCCTCTCAGCTTTCTTCAATAAATTTTTCTGAATATCATCTAAGGTCTCAGCAACATGCTTCCTCAAACCACTAATCTTAACACTTTCCTTCTTTCCATCATCTCTCCTTGCAACCATAACACTATTGCTTTCAAGATCTCTCTTACCTAACTCAATTCTCAAGGGAATCCCTTTCATTTCATACTCATTAAACTTAAATCCAGGCCGATAATCATCCCTATCATCTAAAATAACCCCAAAATCCTCTAGATCATCAGCTATTTCCTTAGCCTCTTCCAAAACTTCTTTCTTGGTTTTATTGTCATAAATAGGAACAATAACTATTTTCTCGCTAGCCATCTTAGGAGGGATAACTAAACCCTTCTCATCAGAATGCATTGCAAACATAACTCCCAACATTCTAGTTGTTATCGCATAAGTAGATTGATAAGCAAACTGCTTCTTTCCCTTATCATCCAAAAATTCTATATCATAAGCCTTAGCAAAATTCTGCCCATCATCATGATAATCAGGTCCCTGAATTGCTTTCCCATTTGGCATATAAAATTCTAATGAATACGTATTAACAGCTCCAGCAAATTTCTCTTTATCACTCTTCCTTCCAATCAAACTTGGCAATGCCATATAGTCCCTACAAAAATTATCATAAATTTTCAAAATAACATCCCTATCCTTCAAAAGATCATTATGATTAGCATAAACATTATGTCCTTCCTGCCATAAAAATTCCCTAGTTCTCAAAAATGGAACTGGATGTTTAAACTCCCATCTAACAACATTATTCCAAATATTGATCCTCAAAGGCAAGTCCTTATGACTTCTAATCCATTTAGAATATGAATCATAAATAATAGCCTCACTAGTAGGCCTAACTGCTAACTTCTCATCTAACTCCCTCTCTCCTGCATGTGTAACCCAAGCTACCTCTGGAGTAAATCCTTCAACATGATCTTCTTCCTTAGTCAACAAACTTTCAGGAATGAACAATGGGAAATAAGCATTCTTAATCCCTGCTTTCTTAAACTCTGTATCAACAACCTTAACTAACTTCTCCCATAAAACATAACTAGCCGGCCGCAATACCATACATCCACTAACCTTACTATAATCAGCAAGCTCCGCTTTAACCATTATCTGAGTAAACCATTCACTAAACTCATCTTTCTCTGCAGTAATCCCCTTATTGTCTTTAGCCATATCCAACGTAAGAAATGTTATATTTTAAAGCTTCCTAAAACCCAGGAATTGTTGAAAGAGTCTCCTGAGTAAAATATATCTACTCAGGAAACCTTGT
>CAYFMD010000021.1:0-17553 GCA_964344105.1 Candidatus Woesearchaeota archaeon
AGCGGTGGTGGAGAGGGCTTCAAGGGAGCACCTTTAGGGGACGGAGGATGTCACACCTATTTAAAACTTTTCTTTAGGAAATTCATGGAATTAGACCATGAAGCAGAATTAAGGGATCTTGAAATTGAGGTTAATGAATTTGTAGCTTGGTGTAAAAATATCAGAAATACAATTATTTCTGGAACTAGCTCTATTCAAGAGCTACAGAGTAAAAATGAAACGAAATTCTCTGATTTAGCTGAATCCTGCCAAATAGGTAGTTCAAACAAGAATAATCCAGAAAATCCAAACAATATAGCTCTAACAAATTCAACAATTCAAGAAGGAGGAGATAATGACTTCAAAAACCTCCCTCTCAACCCCCGACCAATTTCACCCTCAATGAAATGGGGGAAATTGGGAGGTTTCAAATGACTAATACTTCACAGAGCGCCGAAAGGCGCTCTTTACTTGTAACTAAGGGAACAAGTATAACTGAAATATTGGAGAATGAAGAAATATTCAATTCAAATCCCTTAATAAGAGAACTCTTCAAGATAGATTTCCCCCTTAAAAGTATTAATTCTATACTTAATTGTGGAGTTACCAAAGATTATCTAACTAAAAATTGTGGATGTGGAAAAAGCGTTGTCCCAATAACCAACCATTGTGATTCTAGAACATGTAAAAATTGTAATCCAAGGAGAAAGGCAAAGTTTAGAAATAAATATATTGGTCTTTTACAATACCATCGACCTGATGGAATTCATAATAATCTATTTATCACCATTGCGCCTCCTAACTATCAAGATTTAGAGTTTGGACTTATTGACATTAGAGGAAAGATAACAAAATGGAGAAGGCACGAATATATTAAAGATAGAATAAAGGCGGGGCTTTACGTTATTGAATCTAAACAAAAAGAGGATGGATCATGGAATATTCATTCCCATATGATTGCTTATAGTAGGCATTTAGACAATCAGATAAGAGGAAATTGTCTAGATTGTAAACAAAACCTAATGAAGTTTGATAAACAAAGAGGTTTCTATTGTGCTAACCAAAATTGTAATTCTAATAATGTGAGGGTAAACAAAGACTCTAAATTAAAATCAACATGGAGGGAACTGTTTAATGAAGAATGTCATTTCCATGTTAAAAAGATTGGTTCTATAAAATCAAAATTGAACTATATGTTAAAATATATTTCAACTCAAAAAGAAGATTTTCTAAGTGTATATTTTGAGGCACTTTATATCAAAACAATTAAGGGTAAGAGGTTAATTACCGCCTTTGGAGGGTGGTATAAAATTGATTTATCAAAATATCAATTAAAGAATAAGATAATTTGTAAGGCTTGTAATCAAGAGATAGAATTTAGATATGATCTTGAAGAGGTATCTCGTATATTCTATGAGCAAAGTAAACCTCCTCCAGATTATTATAAACAATTTGATAATGAAAAACCAGTTGTGGAGGTGATAAAAATATGATTGAAGAATTTGGACCAATTCAAGAATGTTTAGCTTGTGGAAAGAAATTCAAGATTAAAGATCCTAAGTGCAAATATACTTTAGCTGGAGTTATGGGGGAAGATAATAAGGATATAGAACTTCCGGGAATCTGGTCTTGTAGTGAAGAGTGTAGTAGGGTTACAATAGCAGATTTTATTGAAATGATAGAATCATTGAAAAATAAGTCTTAAATGAGTGAGAATGGAATCTAATTATACATTCTTATGATGCAATAAAAACAAATGATATGATAAAATGAATGTTTGAGCTTTCTGTAGCAGAGTGGAAGAAGCGAAATAAGAGAGTTTTTGAAATATCTTTTGAATGGAGGGATTCTTTAAATTCCACAAAGGAATTTTAGGAATTAACTTTAAGGATTAAAGTTAGTGGTCTGGGAATAATGACATATGCTTCTAATGTAAACCAAAACAATAAACTTATTTAACCCTCTTTCGCTTAATTTCTGTATGGAAATTGCAAGAGAATTTAGTAATTTAGGAAAAGAAAATGTAGCCATTGCTGGAGGAAAGGGTGCATCGCTAGGAGAGATGACTCAAGCAGGAATACCAATTCCTGAAGGATTTGTAGTCTTATCAGAGGCCTTTGAGTCATTCATAAAAGAAACTGATCTTAATGTAGAAATTGATGCTATCCTTGATAGCGTAAACACTGATGAAGTTCATACAGTAGAAGAAGCCTCAGAAAAAATACAAGCTTTAATACTCAATAAAGAAATCCCTGAAGATATCTCTCAAACAATAACTAAATCATTTGATAAACTAGGAGCTGAATATGTTGCAGTAAGAAGCTCTGCCACTTCTGAAGATAGTGCGGCAGCTGCCTGGGCTGGACAATTAGACACATTTCTAAATACAACTAAAAACACATTACTAGAAAATGTAAGAAGATGCTGGGCATCATTATTTACACCAAGAGCTATATTCTATAGATTTGAAAAAAACTTACACAGAACAGACATTTCTGTGGCTGTTGTAGTCCAAAAAATGATTAATAGTGAAGAATCAGGTATAGCTTTCTCTGTTCATCCTGTAACACAAGATTACAATCAGTTAATTATAGAAGCTGGATTTGGATTAGGTGAAGCAATAGTCTCAGGACAAATAACCCCTGATAGTTATGTAGTAGACAAACAAGATTGGCACATTATTGATATTAATATAAACGAACAAGTTAAAGGATTGTTCAGAAAAGAGGGTGGAGGCAATGAATGGGAAGAATTAGCAGACAAAGGAAAAGAGCAAGTTCTAAATGAAAAAGAGATTCTTGAGCTATCAAAACTAATTGTTAAAATAGAAAAACATTATAGTTTCCCATGCGATATCGAATGGGCTAAGGAAAAAGGAAAATTCTACATAACACAAAGCAGACCTATTACTACACTAACAGAAAAGGGAACTCAAGAAGAAACACTAGTCAAACAATTTAAAAGAGAAATTGGAAATGATGAATTATTAGTTGTTAGAGGAAAATTCATCCCATTATTTCTATTAACAGATTGGCTAAAATTTTATGATGAAAAATTTAAAGACAAAGAAGGAATCTATCCTGTTTTAAGTATAAAAAAGAACGATATATTCACCCACTATATAAGTTTAGATAAATATCTAGGGATCTCACAAAAAGCTATAGAGAGATACATCAATGATCTAAAATATAAGGAAAAAATTAATGATAGATATAACAAAATAAAAGACAAAATAAATTCCTTTTATAGAAATTATTTTGAAAGCAAAACAACAACTGAAAAAGACTTTTTAGAGACTTTAAGAAAATCTGAGGAATATCTGCATGAATTAGTAGCTATAACATTATTTATTGACTTTTTAGATGAGAATATAGTCAAAAAAACATATACAGATAAAGGAATAAAACTAGACTTCAAGAAAATATTCAAAGTATCGGAAATATATGATTTCCCATCTTTCGATTTAAAGAACAATATTGAAATTGTTAAAGAAGCTAAAGACAATGTTGAATACTTGAAACATGTTTATACAGGTTATTCGGCAGCACCTACCAAAGAAGAAGTTAAAGAAAAAATATCAAAACTGGATATTGAAGGAATAAAGAAAGACATAGAGCTTTCAGAAAAAGAGATTAAGAAGAAAGCAGAAGAAAAGAAAAAGCTCATCAGTGATTTGAACTCGGATGAAAAATTTGTAGCTGATTTTTTGAGTTGGGTGATCGAATTAAGAGATGATAGAAAACCGCTTATGAATAAGTTGGATGTTATTATGAATGAATCAGTTAGAGCACTTTATGAAAAATGGGGAATGAAAAAAGAGCTATCTTTTGTATCATATGCCTTTGAAGTATTAAGGGGCAAGAAGTTCTGTTTAGATAATATTGAGAATGTTGAAAAGAGGGAAGGAGACTTCGTAAACTTGTATTATGGAAATAATGAGTATTCTGAAAAATATGAAAATCTTGAAGATGAACTTAAAGACTCAGAGACCTTAGAAAAACCTAAAGGCGATGTAGAAGAAATAAAAGGACAGATTGCAAATAAAGGAAATGTAAAAGGATTAGCTAGGATAATTTATGATCCAAAGAAATTTCATTCTTTTACTGAAGGAGATATTTTGGTAACCAGTATGACTAGGCCAGAATTTGTGCCAATTATGAAAAAAGCATCAGCAATAGTAACCAATGAGGGAGGAATTGCGTGCCATGCAGCCATAGTAAGCAGAGAACTTAACAAACCTTGTATTATTGGAACAAAAAACGCTACAGAGATTATTAGAGACGGAGATGAAATCGAAGTCGATGCAGACAATGGGATAGTAAGAGTATTGAACGGAGAGACAACTAAATCTAACATTTTAGACAAATTTATGAAAGGATTTGAAAGAGATGTTTTCTACCCGTTAGTACCAGTTTCAATTTTAGCAGCAGGAGCAGGAGGATTTACACCTAATTTTGGAGGTAAAGTTAAAGATCTAAATATAAAATTTCTTATAGCAATGAAAGAAGGAAAAGCTTTCGTTCTAATGTCCGAAACAAGATACAACATTATTTCAGAGAATTTCTTTGTTAAATATATTAAGAATAATGAAATATTGCCTAAAACATTGTCTTATCTATATGGTTTAGAAAAAGAGATAAACGAAATATATGCTGATTTATCTTATGAAGAAGTAAAAAATAGATACGAAAAAGATATTATCAAAAAACTGGAAAGAATAATAAATCTTGTTAGAGAATATAATTGTACTGCTTGGTTCTCAACACAATTTGATAAAGAACTAGTTTCTGGTTTTATTAAAAAGCATAATTTAAAACTAAAACTTGAAACTGTTGAAAAGATATGGGATAAAGCGATTATTCCAACAGAAGATTCTTTTGATAAAAGAAGGCATAAGAAAATCTTAAAATTAATCTCAGAGTCGAGTGGCGTAGAAGATATTGCTAAAGAAATGCAATACTCATATTCTGGCTATACAGAAATAAAGTCTGTTAAAGACGTAGAGAAAGATATTAAGAAAGAATATCAAAAATATATAAAAGATAACGATGAGGCATCGAAAGAACTTGAGAGAGATGCATTAGAATATAAAAAGACTAAAAAGTCATTTAACAAATGGAGAAGTTCGTTATCTAAAGAAGAAAAAGGATTGGTAGATTATATACAAGCAATTTTAGTTTTAAGAGATAAAAGAAAAGATGTAATGGGAAAAGGAATCGTAATTAATTTTAGGGTTGGAGAAAGATTTTTTGAAGAAGTCGGGTTAGATAAAGAGCTAATTTATTATTGTGCTTATGAAGAATTCTTGAATGGGAAGAATTATTTTGACATTAAAAAAGCAGAAATTCTTAGTAGGGAAAAAGGAGTTTTGTTTTTACATAATTATAATGGTTCTACAGAATTTCAGTATGGAAATTTCGAAGAAATTAAGAAAAAAATGGAAGAAACATATATTAAATCCCAGAAAAAAGAAGGAGAAACAATAGAGGGACAGGTGGCTTATAAGGGAGATATCAGAGGAATAGTGAAAGTAGTATTAAGACCGTCTGAATTTAGCAAATTCAACAAAGGAGATATTTTAGTTACGTCTATGACTAGACCGGAGTTTGTTCCCTTAATGAAGAAAGCTAAAGCAATAATTACTGATGAGGGGGGAATTACAAGTCATGCCGCCATCATATCAAGAGAGTTAAGAATACCTTGCATAATTGGTACAAAGGTAGCCACAAAAATGTTAAACGATGGTGATGAGGTCGAGTTAGGTTCAGAAAATGGTTCAGTTAGAGTATTAAAGAAAATTAAAGGTTAGATAAATCTACTCTGTATTTCTCCCCATTTCTTTGAACTTCACCACTATTTCCTTCTAAAGATAATATTGCATATCCTTCCATAGGAATCCAACCACCAATTTCTCTAGGATCTGTTAAAGGAATCTGTCTTCCAGTGTTAACAGCTGCTAAAACTAAAGGTTCTGTTAGACCTGAATGTGAAACAATAATTCCAAGTGGAGTAGTTCTCATGTTTGCATAAGTAATTGCATCTTTTAGCGAGTTTCTTCCAGATCTTAACATTTGATTCCAAGGAGTAACTCTTTTTCCATCTAATTCTTCTGAGTTTGGATTCTTGACTAACCATTCTAAGTATGCTTCTTCGCCCATACTTTTTATAGCATCAAAATTAATATCTAAGGATGTATAACTTAATCCAGGCTCCTCTTTACTTAAAAAATTTTGAAATTCAAGTGATTGTAATTCTCCTTTTGTTGTTGGAATAGGAATATTGTATGCTCCAGCCAAAACAACTCTCGCTGTGTGTAGAGTTCTTTTTTGGTCACTATGTTTCAAAAAGGTTCTTTCAGGGTTTTAACTTAATTCAGAAGCAAAGTCTCCTAAATTATCGCTTCCTAATTGATATAAAGTTGGCACTGAATCTAATGCTAAGGATTTTCCATCTTCGGCCTTTTTTCCATGTCTTCCAATATAAAATTTCTTTTTATCCATATTGATTTTATTAAATTACAATATATAAACCTTTCTATATTATATTACTTATCAGTAGTAACAATGATTCACAATAAATAGTAGTGTATGAGTTACCTTATGCTTTCTATAACCTATAAATAAAAGGTGACCACAAATACACAAATATTTATAAATGTGGGCACCTTAAGTATAGTATGTATGTTGAAAAAAGAAAGTCAGGAAAGAACATTAAATATTACTTAATCCATTCTTATCGTGAAAAAGATGGAGTAGAAAAGATAAGAAAGTATCTAGGAAGCAATCTCTCAAAAGATGAGTTAGAAAAAGCTAAGAAAAGAGCTGAAGAAAAAATAAGAGAATTGCTTGAAGAAATCAACACAAAAGTATTCTTGTTTACATTAACTAAAAAACAAATTGAATCTTTAAACAAATTTAGCGAGAAAATTGATGTTATTCATTTAAGTAAAGATCAATGGGAATTATTTACCGAAGATTTTGTCTACAACACAAATGCCATAGAAGGCTCTACCGTAACAGAAGAAGAAGTTCCAAAAATTCTACATAAAGAGAAAGCAGAAAATGAAGAAGAAATTGAAACAAAAGGTGTTGCGAATGCAGTTGAATATATTAGGAAAACAAAAGATGATGTTTCTTTGAGTCTATTGTTGAAACTGCATGACTTATGTTTTAAAGGATCAAAACATTTCGCTGGGAAATTCAGAAACGTGAATGTTGTGATAAGAAATTCTCTCGGACAAGTCATTCATGCAGGAGTTCCAAAGGAAGAATTAAACGATTATTTAGAAGATTTTGTTGAATGGTATAAAGAGAATAAAAATAAGTTTAAACCATTAACTTTAGCGGCAATTATGCATAATCAGTTTGAGCATATCCATCCTTTTCAAGATGGAAATGGAAGAGTTGGAAGATTGCTCTTAAACTTCATTCTTTTAAAAAATAATTATCCTCCGATAAATATCCTGCTTGAAGATAGAGCAGAATATTATCAAACACTACAAAAATACTCAAAAGAAGATGATATTAAATCCACATTAAAATTCTTGATTAAGCAATATAAGAAGACTCTAAAAGAGGTGACTACAAAAAAGAAGAAATGATAGGATTGTGGGCACCCCAAAATATAGGAAAATTATAAATACAAGTTAATCTTGTAGTTAGCATGAAAAGAAATAAACTCTTTTCAATATCTAATTCTCTCCCCAAATAAATGTACTAGAATGGTCTGACCTCGGCAGGGGCATTTTTATTATGAGAAAGTTACTTAGAGCTTGTTGGCGAGGTGTTGTTGGCCAACCAAAAATTGTTAGCGGGATGAAGACTAATTCCGGATTTATTTTGACTGAAAGTCCTTCATTAGAATCTCCCGATGAAATCAAATATGCAGTTTTTGATGATGCAAGATTTTGGACACCAAAAGATTACATGAAATTTGAACCTTTCCTTCCCGAGGGGGTCTCTATTGTTGGGCCTCCTAAAAAAGGGCAGAATTGTTTTGGATTTTCTCTAAATGATAGTTATTTTAATCGATGGGGGTTCAGAAAGATTTTAGATATTGGTTATGATAGAATAAGGGATGAAGAAACTATTCGGAGGGGAGATGTTGTTGCTTATTGCGGGCTTGATCCAGATATGTCTGGATTTTTACATTCTGGTGTCTATCAAGGGGATGGTATGGTTAGAGGGAGATGGGGAATTGATGATAAAACAAGATATGGCTCTCCTGTTATTGAACATCCATTAAGAGAGATTTTACCAACTTATTATTGTGATATTAATGGACCTTGGCCATTTTTTTATAGAAAAAAGGAATGATTATAAACTGATTTATTTTGTTATTGATATGGTGAAGCATAGAATTTATACAATGAGTTTTGCAAGTGTTTATCCTCATTATATTACAAAGGCTGAGAAAAAGGGTCGTAGTAAGGAGGATGTTGATAAAATTATTTGTTGGTTGACTGGTTATACTAAGAAACAATTGGCTTCGCATTTGGATAGGGAAACTGATTTTGAAACTTTTTTTAAAAAAGCTCCTAAGCCCAATCCTAAACGTAAATTGATTAAGGGAGTTGTTTGTGGTGTTAGAATCGAGGAGATAAAAGAAAAGACAATGAGAGAAATTCGTTATTTAGACAAATTGATTGATGAATTAGCTAAAGGAAAGGAGATGGATAAAATTCTTAATAGGTGAAATGGTAGATAAAAAAATAGCTGAAGGAACCTTGCATGAATTGCCAGCAGACATGAAAAAAGTTCTTAATTCTAATCCTGATGTGCTTTCAAGGTGGAATAGCCTTACTCCTCTGGCGCGTAATGAGTGGATATGTTGGGTTACAATAGTTAAAAAAGCAGACACAAGAAAGGAACATCTGAAAAGATTAAGTGAAGATCTTCTTGATGGCCATCGTAGGCCATGTTGTTGGCCTGGTTGTCCGCATCATAGACCAAGTGCTAAAAAATGGTTTTCTAAGGAGAAAAAGAAAGATGGTAAGTAGATGTGAATGGCCGACTGGAAATGAACTTATGCTTAAGTATCATGATGAAGAATGGGGAATGCCTGTTCATGATGATAAAGAGTTGTTTGAGTTTTTGGTTTTGGAAAGTGCGCAAGCGGGATTGACTTGGCAGACTATACTTAATAGGAGGGAGGGTTATCGGGAGGCTTTTTTGGGTTTTGATTTTCATAAGGTTGCTAAGATGAATGATAAAGATGTTGAGAGATTGATGCAAGATACGGGGATTATTAGAAATAGATTGAAGATTAAATCTACAATTACTAATGCTCAGAATTTTATTAAGATAATTGAGGAGTTTGGGAGTTTTGATAAATATATTTGGAGTTTTGTTGGAGGGAAGCAGATTGTGAATAAGTATAATGGTTTAAGTGAGATGCCTGCTAATACTGAGATTTCTGATAAGATGAGTGCTGATCTTAAGGCTAGGGGATTTAAGTTTGTTGGATCAACTATTATGTATGCATTTATGCAGGCGGCTGGATTGGTTAATGATCATGTTGTTGATTGTTTTCGTTACAAGGAGTGTATTGAAAAGTAGTTGGTTACTTTTTCTGTAAGTTAGAAATTTTGAATAGCTTTCCTTCGTTAACGTAAGCTAGACCTAATAATATAATCATATAGACTATGTGGTCATCTAGGAAAGGGTGGTGTTCAGGAGGCAATACTGCTAGCCACATTAAGAACATCATTAGAGCTCCAGATATGCTGGCGAATTTAATGAGGAATCCCAATGTTAATGCCAATCCAATTCCAAGAAGGCCGATCATGAATATCCAGTCAACTATTACTGATCCAGCTAATGAATGAAAGATGTATGTGAATGGGCCTTTTGTTGCAAATTTAAGGAATCCTGTTGTTGGAGATCCTCCTTTGATCCAAGAAGAGTCACAAAGATAATCAATGCTGTTTGTTTCAGTGATTAGGCATGTTGTGAATCCAAGTCCAATAAGTTTATCAAAGAATGCCCACAAGAAAATTAATCCTAAGATAATTCTCAATATAGACCAGAAATAATCTTTGTTGTTTGCGACTTTCATGTATTTTTTTATTTTATCTTATATATAAATCTTATTAGAGTCCAAACTCTTCAATAAAATTCAAGATTCCTCTGTATTTTTCTAAATAATTGTTTCCCTTTTCTGTTAGTTGGATAAAAGACTCTTTTTTTATTTCAGTTGTTTCAATAAAATTATCTTTCATTAGTTGTTCAAAATATTCTGAGAATCGTGATGATGAGAGGTTAGATTTTCTAAGTAATGGTGTTTTCTTAATTGGTCTTATGTTATCTTTAATTATTAATAAGATATCATGGATTACTTCTAGTCTTTCTCTTTTTTTCATTATGAGATTTTTCTAGAAACTTTATGCTGTATTATTAGGAACAGCAAGATTGAAACTAGATAGATGAATAATTTAATTAGTCTGAAAAAGTCAGGGATTATGATATCTAGAATATTTAAAATCCAGAAAATGAAAAGCAATACGTATATTATGTATAGCGATTTCTTTTTGTCTTGCTTCTTGTATGATTGATATCCAGTAGTTATTACAAAGATCATTAATAGAATTTGGATCCATAGTAATATTCCAATGCTTCTTGTGAAGATTGAGACTGCAGATATTGCTATGGCAATTATGTGGAATAGCTTTAGCTTATTTTCTCCTAACTTTTTCCAGATTAGACTGTAAAGTAGATAGAGAATAGCCATTGTACTGGCATACATGAAAATGAACATTGTCAACGGCCCAAATAGTCTTGGGCTGAAATCTAAAATTCTCCCGATATTGAAATATCTTATAATGAATAGGATAAATGTTCTGAAAAAATATGCAATTGCAAAATAAAGGAATGCTAATCTAAAGTATTTGATTCCTTTGTGTTTAGATAGTTCGTAAAGTTCTTTTGTTGAGAAGTAGATTATGAGGCTGATTGCTATTATTATGAAAGCGTAGATTAGTTCTGTTCCGAATCCTAGAGAGAGTAAATCTTTTGGTGATTGATTTGCTATGACTCTTCCTGTTGTTCTAACAAATTGTGGCGGCATTTTCTATAATATTTTCTAATTGAAAGTGTTTTTAAAGTTTCTTAAAGCGAGTGGACTTTTAGTCCACCTTGTTTAAAAAAGAATTTTTCTGATTTGATTTATGGAAAGGACAATATTGAAAGGGGGTAAAAATAAGATGAAGAAGAATATAGGAATGTTTGCAATAGCTCTTTTTAGTGTTATGCTGATGACTAGCTTTGTTTTTGCTCAGGATTTTGGTTTGGGTGATGAAGACAAGGAAGAAAGGAAGGCATTTATGGAGGAAGTTAAGACTTCTATAGAGAATAATGATTATTCTACATGGAAGAGTTTAATGGAATCTCAATTGACTCAAGAGAACTTTGATAAGCTAGTTGAGAGACATGAGAAAAGATCTGAAGTTAGGGATTTGATGGATGGACTTAAGGAAGCTCGTGAGGCTGGTGATGAAGATAGAGTTGAAGAGTTGAGAGAGGAGTTGCAAGATCTAAGGCCTGATAGAGATGGCTCTAATGGCAAAGGCCACAGAAGAGGGTTTTTTAAGAGGGTTAAGGGTTTCTTTGGTAGATAATTTTAATTAATATTCAGCCCTTGCTTTAACACCTCTTTTGTAAGGGCTGAATTTATTTTTTGTTTTTGCTATAATTATTTATAGAGTTATATTCTTGTTTTAGTATGAGCTATGGGGAATGGGATAGGATTCCTATGATTTTGCCTGAAAGGTTTAGAGGAGAGCCACCAATTTTTCAGGTTATTGATGGGTATAAACTTGAATTAGATGAAGAAGTTTTAAAAGCTGAAAAATGTTTCTCAATTAATTCTGGTGACTCTTATAGGGTTTCTTATCATGGTAGATCTGTTAGAGAAATAGTCACTATTTTTGATAGTGAGATAACAATGGTTTTTAACCAGCCCAGATTAGTTGAGTTTTCGTTAGGCGCCAATTTGGATATTGATATTTTGGCAAGTGATATTTTCTCCTATTTAGAGAGATGTCAAATGGAAAGTCTTAGTCCAAATAAATCCTATCATAATATTAAGGGATATCAGGAGAGATTGAGGGAGCTTCCTTGGGAATGGCAAGAAAGTTTACAGGCTATTTATGATGGAGATGGAACATTTGTAATTCAATCTCTTAGGGAATGATCTTTTTTCACCACAAATATCTTTATAAAAAGAATTCACGATTTCTGGGAATGGAAGCTGATACGAGTATTTGGACTGAAAAATATCGTCCGAAGGTTTTTGAAGATGTTGTTGGTCAGGATGAAATTGTGAAAAGAGTGAAGAATTTGACTAATAGTATGAATATTCCTCACTTGCTTTTTGCTGGACCTGCAGGTACTGGTAAGAGTACGTTGGCTTTGATTATTGTTAAGGAACTTTATGGGGATAATTGGAGAGAGAATTACTTGGAGTTAAATGCTAGTGATGAAAGGGGTATTGATGTTGTTAGGCAGAAGGTTAAGGATTTCGCTAGGACTAAGCCTATTGGAGATGTTAATTTTAAGGTTATTTTTTTGGATGAGGCTGATGCTTTGACTAAGGAGGCGCAGCAGGCTTTGAGAAGAACTATGGAGAATTATTCTAGTAATTGTAGATTTGTTATGAGTTGTAATTATAGTAGTAAGATTATTGATCCTATTCAATCTAGATGTGTAATTCTTCGATTTAAGTTATTGGAAAGAAAGGATGTTGAGAAGAGAGTTAGAGTAATTGCTGAGAAAGAGAGTTTGACTTTGGATGATGCTGCAGTTGAAGCTTTGTATGAGGATAGTGAAGGAGATTGTAGAAGGATAATTAATTTATTGCAAGCTAGCGCGGCTGTTGCAAATAATATCACTGCAGATCTTGTAGACACCTTATCTTCTACAGCAAAGCCAAGTGATGTCAAGGTTGTTTTAGAATATGCTTTGAGTGGAGATTTCCTTAAGGCTAAGGAGAAGCTGTTGGATGTTATGTTGAGAGATTCTGTTTCTGGCTCTGATATAATTAAGAGTATTCAGAAAGAGATATGGGGATTGGCTGTTGATCCGGAGATAAAAGTTAGATTGACGGAGAAAACTGGAGAGGTTGAGTTTAGGTTGACGGAAGGGAGTGATGAATTTATACAACTAGAAGCATTGTTGGCTAGTTTTGTTTTGGCTGGTAAGGGGGTGTAAGTTGGAACCTTTAATTGAGAAGTATAGAGTTGATAAGTTAGATGATCTTAGAGGGCAGGAGATTGCTGTTAGTGAAGTTAGGGAATTTATAAGGATGTTTCCAGCTAAAAAGGCTCTGATATTAACTGGACCTGTTGGAGTTGGAAAGACTAGTATTGTTATGGCTCTTGCTAAGGAAGCGGATAGGGAGTTATTTGAGTTAAATGCTAGTGATTTGCGTAATAAGAAGAGTTTGGATGAGGTTTTGAGGCCAAGTTTGGAACAGCAATCCTTATTTGGAAAGGGTAAGTTGGTTTTGATGGATGAGGCTGATGGAATTACTGGGAGTGATCGTGGTGGTCTTCCGGAGTTGATTGCTTTGATAAGTAAGACTAAGGTTCCGATTATTATTACTGCCAATGATATTTGGCAGAAGAAATTTAGTTTGTTGAGAAAGAGTTGTAAGATTGTTAGTCTTAAGGAATTGAAAGATGATGATGTTAGGATTATTATTAATGAGGTTCTTGCTAAAGAAGGAAAGAAGATTAAACAGGAAACTGTGGATATGATTGTTAAAGGGGCTAGGGGAGATGTTCGTGCTGCGTTGAATGATTTGGAAAGTGTTATTCTTTTAGGTGAGGAAAGTATTGATGATATTTCTTTAAGGGAAAAGGCTCAGGATATTTTTAATGATCTAAAAATATTATTTCAAAGTCAGGTTGATGAGAATACTCTTCGGATTTTTGATAATAGTGATTTAAGTATGGATGAGATTTTGTTGTGGATAGAAGAGAACATTCCTCTTGAGTATCAGGGTAAGGCTTTGACTAGAGCTTATGATAGTTTGAGTAGGGCAGATATTTTCAAGGGAAGAATTTATAGGAAGCAGTATTGGAGATTTTTGGTTTATCAGAATTTTTTCATGAGTGGTGGTGTTGGTTCGGCAACTAGATTGAAGAGTAATAGATTTGTTAGTTATAAGAAGCCTAGCAGGATTCTTAAGATTTGGATGGCTAATATGAAGAATGCTAAGATGAAGGCTATTGTTGAGAAATATGCTAGCTTATGTCACATGTCTAAGAAAAAGGCCATGAAAGATAAGCATCTTATTCCATTCATTTTGGAAGGGATGGATGATAAGACTAAAGAAAGAATGGATCTGGAAGACAAAGAGATTGAATATTTGAAAGAAAAGAAAGTTGATCTAGTTATCTCTAGTGGGTTGAATAAATTTAATCAGTAATTTTTCAATTAGATTAAAAATAATTTAAAAAAATTAGAGCACCGCTTCTTCTGGTTCGTCAGTTGCTTCTGGCTCTTCAGCTGGAGCTTCCTCTGCAGGAGCTTCAGTAGGTGCTTCTTCTGCTGCTGGAGCAGATTCACCATCTACCTTTTCTAGGCTTCCGAACTTTCCAGATGTTAATTGCTTCTCACCTTGGAATTCATTAACATATCCATTAACAACTTTCAGCTTGTCGCCATCTTTGAATCTGTTAACATCATCGTTCCATAAAGTTAACTTTACTGAACCTGATTCATCTTCTAGCATAGCGTTAGCCACTGATAGGTCTTTACCGAATTTATTGAAAGTCTTAGTCTCACCAATTTCCTTGATAGTTCCTTCAACTTCAACATTTCCTTGACCTATATTAAGTTCTGAAATTTTCATTGTGTTTCTCAAATATTTAATTAACATGAGGTTGTTATTTGAATATATAAAGGTTTATATTCAATTGTTCATTGATTTATTTGAGGTAACATTTGTATGCCATACGATATAATTATAGGAAGGAATAAAGAGGATAGAGAGAGGTATGGGGATAAGGGTAGAATCTATTTGGGGAAGGGTTATGTTAAGATGGGTAATTATACTTCTCTTTCTAATTTATTGTGGTTAGATGTGATTAAGAGTCATGTTATTTTGATTGCAGGTAAGAGGGGTTCGGGTAAATCTTATTCTATTGGTGTTTTGGCTGAGGAACTTAGTAAGTTGCCTCCAGAAGTTAGAGAGAATATAGCTCCTTTAATTTTTGATACTATGGGGATTTTCTGGACTATGAAGTATCGGAATGATCAGGATACTGAGTTGTTAGAACAATGGGATTTGAAGGGTGAAGAATTGCCTGCAAATATTTGGGTTCCTGCAGGACATTTTGATGAGTATGCTAAGAGAAAGATTCCAGTTGATAGGAAGTTTGCTTTGGCGGCTAATGAGCTTGATATTGAAGATTGGCTGAGTATTTTTGAATTGAAGATGATAGATCCTGCTAGTGTTTTGATTCAGAAAGTTATCAATGGTTTGTCTGGGGATTATGATCTTGATGATATTATAGACAAGATTAGAAATGATGCGGATACATTGGAGGAAGTGAAGAAGTCTGGTATTGCTTTGTTTGAGGCTGCTAAGAGTTGGAAGGTTTTTGCTACTAAGATGGATGAGCCCACTAGTATTGATGAATTGATTACTGCCGGGACTACTAGCGTTCTTGATCTTTCGGTTTATAGTTCGACTGCAGGGTTTAATGTTAGAGCTTTGATAATAGGATTGGTTAGTAAGAAGTTATTTAATCAGAGAATTTTGGCTAGAAAGAAAGAGGAGATTGAGAGTATTCATAGAAAGTTTGATAAGAGTTCTGGGAAGAAGGAGATGCCAATTGTTTGGATGTTTTTGGATGAGGCTCATGAGTTCTTGCCGATGCATGAGAAGACCCCTGCTAGTAATGCTTTGATTCAGTTGTTGAGAGAAGGAAGGCAGCCAGGAATTTCAATGGTTCTTGCTACTCAGCAGCCAGGAGTTATTCATAGAGATGTTATGACCCAATCAGATATTGTTATGAGTCATAGATTGACAAATAGTAATGATGTTGAGGCCTTGAATGAGATTATGCAGACATATGTTCTTTCAGCTATTCAGAAAGAGATGCGTGAATTACCTGATTTGAAAGGATCAGCTATCATCTTGGATGATAATTCTGAAAGGTTATATCCAGTTAGAATAAGGCCAAGGTTTACTTGGCATGGTGGTTCAGCACCTAATGCACTTAGCGAAAGTGATGGGTTGATGGTGAGTGAGAAGGTTAAGGATAAAAATTAAAACTTATACTCATATTTTTTCAAATCAATCTTATTGTTTTTAATTTCAATTCCTTCTTGCCTTAGGAGTTTGATTTTATTTTTTATTCCAAATGCAAATCCTCCTAGCTCTCCGTTGCTGTTGATAACTCGATGGCAGGGAGTTTTTCCACTCACAGATCCAAACCCTCCCACCCTCCCTTTAGAGGTTGTGAGTGGAAAGGCATTTGGATTCTTGTTCATGGCATTGCCTACTGCTCGGTAGGCTTTGGTGTTAAGTTTTTTTGCTATGGCTTTGTAGGTTGTGACTTTTCCTTTTGGAACTTTTCTTAGAAGTTTATAGCAGCGTTCGTTGAAAGTTAACCTAGCCATGCTAATCCATCAAATATTGTTTTAAGAAGGATAGATATTCCGAATAACATGTATGCTGTTCTTAGTTTAGTGAATTTTCTATCTAGAATCATTGAAAGAACTTTTATGTTGGTCATGACATCTCTTGTAATTGTAACCTCTTGGTCTTCTTCGAAAAATCTCTTAGACCACTTGGCAACATCAACATTTTGGGCATCCTTAAAATAGGTCATTGAGAATTTTCCAGAGGCCTTTGCTGTTCTTGGATATAATACTGAAACTGCGTATGCACCTGATAGCAACATTAGTGATAGTATTGTTATTGTTTGCCAGATTGGTAATGTGTATGAGTCTGAAGATAGTAAATTGAAGAACATAGAAGTTAAGGCTCCTATTAATGCTATAAGGATGTTGGCTTTTGTGTCTGCTTGCCTTATCATGGCTTGCATTTGTGAATAGTTTGATCCAAGATAGGTTGCTAAAGCTTTTGGATCTGTACGAGAATTTTTATCACCCATTTTTATAATTTAGATTTTTTGATTTATATATTTATCTTTGAGTATATGGTAGATTATTTTCTATGCAGTTGAATGCAATCATTAGTTCTGAAGAGATGTAGGCTAGATTATCTTTGTTACATAGATCTCTTTCTACGATTTCTTTGATTATCTTATCTGGATCTGTTGATCTTAGTTCTAAGATCATCTTGTGATCGTTAGTGCAAAATCCACAATGGATCTCATCGTCTTCTATTTTTACTAAGAAATATCCATTAGGATCTTGAGTCCATTCAAATCTCTTGTCAGTTACATCTACGATTTCTCTATCCTCACTTATGTCTATTGGTGCGCAAGGGCATGTTTCTTCCATGATTCTGTGAAAATGAGTGTGTTTATAAAGTTTTGTTAGTTGTTGGAATTGTTGAAAGAGTCTCCTGAGTAAAATATATCTACTCAGGAAACCTTGT
>CAYFMD010000022.1:0-10598 GCA_964344105.1 Candidatus Woesearchaeota archaeon
AACCTGATTAAGTATGTGGCAATAAACTTATCTGACGATTAGTTTAGTGTATCCTAGCCTTCCCCTTAACCTTATCAATCACCTTCTGAAAACTAAAATGATAATCACGAACACGAACAGGTGCATTAGTAAGGGGACGATTATGTGCAATAGCATTCCTTATAGGCTCCATCTCCTGAAGTTTCTTACACCAATCTTTTGTATCAATAAAATCTGAAAAGATTGGTTTGTTACTTTCTATAATCGTCTTATAATCATAAAAATCTCCAAAAAGCAATAAGTCTGCTTCTTTCTCTTCTTCCAATCCCTCTTCTCTTCTAGATGCACACTTTGCCCTAACTTTTTGTGGAACTCCTTTTCTCCACCACTCCATTCCATAATTAACTTCCAACAAATTTCTAATAAACTCTCTAACATTATTCTCAAACAAATACAAACTATCTCTCTTAGAAACTTGATGATTTCCTCCAGGCTGTGAACCTTGGCTTAAACACTTTGTCAAATATTCTCTCACAGAAGAGCTATCTGGCAATCCTGCATTCAATGTTTCTTTAAAATAAGGCTCCGCTTCCTTGAACCTTCCCATCTTATACAATAACTCTCCTAACATAATTTTAGGTGCCCATAAATGAGGTCCTAACTTAATAGACTGCTGAAATAATTTTTCAATAAAGGTCAAACTTTCAATATTTTTCAAAGGCTTACTCATCAACTCCTTTCCCAAATAATAGTAACTCATCGGATCTCGAGGATTCTTCTTAATCTGCTCTTTCAAATAATCCTCTGCATTCATCACATCACCTCACTAGAATGATAATAACAGGCCATCTTTCTTTTTAACCTTTTGTTTACTCTGGCTAGTGGCATTCTTAACTTTTATAAAGAAGTTCGCACAATTAGATATATGAAAAAGAGAAAACATCCTTGGTTTCCAATAACAGCATTGATCTTCTTTCTATTTATGTACTTATTATCTTTCCTAAATATAATTCCGTCTCCCTCAGAACTATTAATGTCTTATGAGCAATTTTTTATAGCAAAAGGATATCTCGGACTTTTTGTTCTAGTTGCCTTAGAGGGGCTAGTTTATCTTGGACTTTACTCTCCAGGATCTTCTTTATTAGTATACTCAGTTTTATATTCCAAAACTCTCCCGATTCCTTTCTTTCTAATTAGCCTAACGGCAGCACTAGCTCTGACACTTACTTCTCTAATAAACTATGGACTTGGAAGATTAGTAGGTTCAAAAAGAACAATCATCCAACAACCATTTTTTGATAAAAAGTTATCTGACAAAGGCCTATTCTGGTCATGCCTACATCCAAACATTTTGGCATTCTATTTCTTTAATGAAGGAATGGGCAAAAAATCCCTTAAGGAATTATGGTATGTACCAATAATTGCAACAGGGGTGGGTTTCTTCTACACTCTAATATTCTATCTAACTTCTTCTCTAATTGGATATAGGCTAGAAAGAGTTCCTATTATGCTATTAATTCTAATTTTCTGGTTAACCGTAAGATGGAGGGAAGAAAATAAATGAATAAAGAGGATTTCCTTAAAGATCTAGAAACAGAGATAAAGATAGCAAAGCTATCTCCATACACTTTAAGAAACTACTTGGATTCAAATAAAAAACTATTAGAATTTACAAACAAACAACCGGATAAAATTGAACAAAGAGATGTAAAAAGTTATTTGGCAACAGAACTAGACAACCAATCCTCAAGCTCAACAATACTTTTTCTAGCCGCAATTAAATTTGCTTACACCTCTCTCCTAGAAAAAGATCCAACAGCAGGAATCAAAAGACCAAAAAATGAAAAGAAAATTCCAATTGTTTTAACAAAAGATGAAATCCAACAATTATTCAAAGCAACTGAAACAACAAAGTCAAACTTAATTTTACAACTACTCTACTCCTCAGGGCTCCGTGTATCAGAAATAGTCAATCTAAAACCAACAGACTTAGATTTCAATGAAAATATTGGATGGGTGAGAGAAGGAAAGGGAAAGAAAGATAGAATGTTCATCATTTCAAAAAAACTCTCTAATAAGCTTGAGAAATTTACTAAGAAACACGAAGATTGGAACTATCTATTCTCAAAAGCAAATCCTCTTACTACTAGAAATATACAAAAAATAGTCCAAGCAACCACAAAAAGAGCTAATATAGACAAGCCAGTTCATCCCCATACTCTAAGACATTCCTTCGCAACTCATTTATTAGAAAACGGTGTAGATATCAGAAAAATTCAGGTACTACTAGGCCATTCTTCCCTAACAACCACCCAAATCTACGCCCATGTATCTTCAGCAGAGCTAAAGAAGATAGATAGCCCATTAGATAACTTATAATATCAAAATATTTTTAAAGAAAGTTGACTTATTTGGTGTATGGTGAGGAGAGTGGTGCTAGAAAGAAGATTAGAATTCTTAGCTCTTCCTAGCAATTTATTAATTTATTCTCCAGGTGCTCAGGAGGGAAGGGCCTATAGACATGGTAAGTATCTAGCATCGAAACATTCAAAAAGAATGCCTACTGCAGACCCTGCCAAAAATTATAGAAGGGCATCATAGAAATCTTTTTATTACAAACTAATTATCACATCTTACAAAAAGGTGACGAAAATGACAATTTACTCCCATTCTAGGCTATCTAGTTTTGAACAATGCCCTCAAAAATATGAGTTTAGATACATAAAGAGAATTCCTCCTGATTTTGACCAATCAATAGAGGCTTTCTTAGGTAGCGCGGTACACGATACCTTAGAATGGATCTATAAATACCCTCATGAAAATCTTAGCTTAGATGACGTGATAAAATATTTCGTTGAATATTGGAACAAAGATTTTAGGGCAGACATGAAAATTGTTAAGGAAGATGTAACTGCTGAAACTTATTTTAACAAGGGAATAAAATTCTTAATAAATTATTTTATGAAGCATTCTCCTTTTAAGGATAATACGATAGAAACAGAAAAAAAGATATTCATAACCCTTGATGGGAATAAGGAATATCAAATGATGGGTTATATTGATAGACTAGTTCATCATCCAGAAACAAATACTTTTGAAATCCATGACTATAAAACAGGTGCTGTGAAATCACAACAAGACTTAGATAATGATAGGCAGCTAGCTCTCTACTCACTAGGGATTAGAGAAACATTCAATGATGTAAAAGATGTAAAACTAATCTGGCACTTCTTAGATGCTGATAGAGAAATGTCTTCAGTAAGGACAATGGAACAATTACAAGAGCTAAAAAGAGAAAGCCTAGAACTAATTAAAAAAATTGAATCAACAAAGGAATTTCCAACACAAAAATCAGTTCTCTGTAATTGGTGTGAATATAGAAGTAAATGCCCAGAATTCACAAAGGAATCTCTGCAGGGGTTCATGTGATGTGGTCTTTATATCAAGATAACCAATTACTAGAACCATTAACTTTTACAAATGGAAAATCTCAAGCAGATGTTGTTAATGATGTAATAAAGGCAACAGAGGAAGGATACAAGATAATTTTCATAAAAGGAGTTTGTGGAACTGGAAAATCTGCAATAGCCCTAAACTTAGCAAAACACTTTGGTAAAACATCAATAGTTGTTCCAATAAAATCCCTACAAGAACAATACATAAAAGATTACACGGACAAAAAATACGTTCTGAAAGATGATCGGAAGTTAAAGATATCCTCAATTTTGGGAAGAAAGAATTTTGAATGCAAATTCCTAAATGAAAAACCTTCCCAAAGAGTTATCCGAGAAAAAAACTCTAAACTCTCTGACATCTTTGCAGGCGTTAAACCAACCCATGAATCAGATGAATCTGCAGACAACAAATTTCTACCCTGTAAAATAGAAATCAAAGATAAAAATTCTACAGTAATAAGAGATTATATAAAACAAAATCCTGATATCAAAAATTCTAACTTTTCTTCAATCCATGAGGTAAAGAGGATGTCTATCGCACCAGTATGTCCTTATTGGTCTCCTATCTTGCCCCAAGAATATGATATAAAGAAATTTAGGGACGCCAAGAAACTAAATTATACGGGGCTAAACAACATAGGATTCACAATATTCCAAAGAAAACCTGGCTGTAAATACTACGAACAATATCATGCATACTCTGAGGCAGATGTAATAATCTTCAATAGTCTAAAATACAAACTAGAAACATTAATGAATAGAAAGCCTCAAACTGAACTAGAAATTATAGATGAGTGCGATGAATTTCTAGATAGTTTTGCTAATCAAGAACGTATCAATCTTAACAGATTAGCATTTGCACTAAATACAATTTTTCCAAATTCAGAAGAAACAAAAAAAATTCTAAACGAGCTAACTGATATAACAAATGCATTAAGAAGGAAATATCAGGAATCAAATGAGATTTTAGATATAAAAAATACATTAGTTGAAGATCTACTAAGGACTCTGATAGCAAATACAGACTTCCTAGAAGATACAGAAACTGATGAATCTAATTATCTTTATCACGTCAACGAAGTTGCGATAATGTTCCAAGATTTTTTGAATGAAACATATTTTTCAATAGAAAAAATGGAAAATGATCTATCAATCAGCCTAATAACCACCAATCTAGAAAAAAGATTCAAGGAACTTGTTGATAAGAATAAATTCATTGTCATGATGTCTGGGACAATACATTCTGATTCAGTTCTAAAGAATATCTATGGTCTAGAAAACTTTAAGGTAATAGATGCAGAAATCAATACTCAAGGGGAACTTAATAAACTAAAGAATGGCTATGAACTTGATTGCAAGTACTCTAACTTCCAATCAGGAAAAATTTCAAGAGAAGACTTTCTAAGAACATTTTCTAAAACAGTAGAATCAGCAAAACCTCCTACTTTAGTTCATCTAACTAGTTTCCAAGACTTGCCAACAGAATATGAAAAACATACATTCAATTTAGTCTTACCAACCCAACAAGATGTAATGAGTGAGCAAAACCGAGATCCAACTGGATCTAGAATTCAAGATTTTAAAGATAAGAAGTTTCCAGTTCTTTATACTACAAGATGCAATCGTGGAATTGACTTCCCAGGAGATACTTGCAACTCAATAATAATTTCAAGATTTCCCTACCCTAACATATCTTCTTTATTCTGGAAGATTCTCAAAAGAACAAATCCAGAACATTTCATGTCTTTCTACATGGATAAGGCAAATAGGGAATTAACTCAAAAAATCTATAGGGGATTAAGATCAAAAAACGATAAAGTCTATTTACTTTCTCCAGATATCCGGGTTCTAGGATTTGAACTATGAGCTATCCAAATCAGAATTCTTAGAGGTAACCAGCTGATAGATAGAATACAATATTCTAAACACAAACTCTATCACAAATATGAAAACTACAAATGTAATTATATTATCAAACAAACTTGGTATCTGGGATATTTTTGTAAGTACCAAATCTGAATTAAAGAAACTAGTTCCTAAGATAAATGCAGCCAATATTGTAAATGGCAATATCTTAGCTAGATCCTTAGATAAATCCTCACTAATATAACTTGTAACTCTAGTCGAAGCTATTATCGCAGCTGAGATTAATAATATCTGCAATGTATTCTGACTTTCTGACAATACTAAAAGGAATATTGACAATATTGCAAACCAGAAGAATACTAGGAATGGAAGTATAATCAAATACTCAAGAGCATAAAGTCCAACAGCAGCAACTTTCTCCAGAACTGGATGACTAGAATAATTATATTGGCTTAAATTCAATTGAATAATATCTCTGCTAGCCAAAAACCTATAGAATTTCCAAATAAAGATACTATACATTAAAATCAATATTGTATAAACAATCAGACTAAACAAAACCTTTTGATCTTCAGGAAATACGTTCAACGTACCTTCCAACGCACCAACAATCTGTTCTTCAACCATTTTTATTTATTAAAAATGGTTTGCTTGGAAATCTTTGATTTACAATGTCAACCATTTTCACACTCTTTTAGATAGAAAAATGATAATATTAATAAACCTAACGGAAAGACTTCTGCCTCTTACTTCTAGCCTTAGAATCTCCAGGCTTGTTAGGTTCCTTTCTTCTAGTATCTGCAACTAGCAAATTCTTATCATAATCCGTAAAAGCTTTCTTCAACTTATCATCCTTTGTCTTTTCCACTAATGCTCTAGCAATAGCCAATCTACTAGCTTCAATCTGGCTCTCAGATCCCCCGCCTTTAACATTAACACTAATATCAAACTTGAAATCTCCAAGAACCTTCTTAGCAATCTCGATAGGCTCATTTATTGTAAGCTTTCTAAAAAAGTCTAGATTATCGATAGGGATCTTATTAACCAAAACCACTCCATTACCACTCTCAATTGTAGCCTTAGCTATTGCAGTCTTTCTCTTTCCACTTATTGTTAACTTATTTGCGTCTTTCATATTTTACTAGCCAACTCCTTTAATTCCATAAACTTCAATTTCTTTGGAGCGTTAATTTTCATCATCTTCTCTTCCTTCAATTCTTCCGGAATTCCGTCATAGCACTTTATTCTACTCAAAGCTTGCTTACCTTGACCCTTTCTATGATCTGGCAACATCCCTCTAATAGCTCTCTTTAGGATCATGTAAGGAACACTAGACAACTTAGGTCCTTTCTGTGAGTGTCCACCTTTCTTCTTAACAGCTTCAAATTTAGCAATAGTATCCTTCTTATTACCAGTTAAAATGGTCTTCTCAGAATTAACAATAACTACTTCATTACCTTCTAGAGCCCTCTTAGCAGCAAAACTACAAACTCTTCCAAAAACTGCTCCACTACCATCAATAATTATCTTAGTCATAGTATTGTAACTCCTTCCATTTTAGGATTTTTCTCAATAGCCATTTTAATTGTTTTAACATCACAACCGGCCTTATTTAAGCCTTCCTTAGCACTCTCAGAGAAAGCAAGAGCCGCAACTCCAATCTTTTTACTAATTGATCCACTTCCTAAAACCTTTCCAACAACCAAAATCTTATCTCCTTCAGCCTTCTCCAAATCGTCTAGATTAACATTCTTATATTGGCTTCTAGGAGCAGAAAGCTTCTTAGCTAAATCCAAAAGACCATTCTTCTTAGCAAGATTGATAGTCTCCATTATTTCCGGATTCCTTTTCTTGTCCGTTCTCTTAGTAATTTGTGTTTTACTTATCATATTATTGTATTTGCAGAAGTAATTAACTTCTGCTCAGCGCGTTAACTCGCAGGTGAAAATAGGTGTTATTAAGGGTATTTAAAGGTATCTGACACCTTACTTTAGAGAAAAGTTAAGGGATTGTGTTAATATCCAATTTATTTCTAAATTTTCTTCTAAAAAATAATAAAAGTATCACAAGAGATATATTTACAATCGCATCATAAAGAGGGAATAATACTGTCACAAGGGTATAATTTTCTAAGGCAATAATTCCCAAAACATATTTAACTGATGTTAGAAGGTAGGTAGTAATAGTTTCTTGATGAGGTTTAGCAAAAGATTTTCGAAACGTGGGATAAAATCCGAGTAAATCTATCCCAACTACAAGGATCAGTGAAAATAGAGGAGTACTTGTTAAATACCAAATAAGGATTGCAACTAATGCAGCTCCCAAACTAAACTTATCGGAAATAGTTATCTCTTTTTCTCCTTTGAAGATTGAAGAAACAAATATAGAAAACATCATGATACCTGAAACTCCCGTAGCCCATGCACCAATTCCTCCTCCATCAGAGATTTGCGCAAAGTAGGCTATAAAAGTTAAAACAGTCCAAATTAACCAAGAAAATGTATGGGGGCGAGTCTTGCCTTTGTAAACATCAAATAAATAGGGAAAATAGCTAAAGATACCAATTGCCACTGCTATTACTGCTATAATTAATTTGATCTCCATTCCATACAAAACATTATATTAGATATAAACCTTTAGAATCTTTTAAAATAATTTTCTATAATGCGGGGAGAAGGATTCGAACCCTCGAAAGCACTAAGCTACACGGACCTCATCCGTGCCCGTTTGACCGCTCCGGCATCCCCGCACAAAAGCATAGCTAACCAACTACCAATCAATATAAAAAATTATCTAGAATTACTTAACAGCCTTATCAAGAGCTTTCAAGTTATCACTCAATGCATCAACAGCCTTAGTAAAAATATCCTTAACTTCTATCTGTCCCCAGCTTTCTATTCCCAATTCCAATTCAACAGTATCCTTAACAGCCTTTATCTTCTTAATTTGATCTTCAGATAGTCCTTTGTTCTTCATCTCTTCCTCATCGAAACTAGCCTTACCTTCATCATCAATATGAACATAATCTAGCAAGTCAGAATCTAATTTATGTTTATAATACATCAAACCAGGTGAGTGCTTAATATGCTCAACACCCTTTCCTAATCTAGCCTCTCCAACAACTTCTACTTCCTGATCCTTATCCAAAAGTACAATTGGCAACTTATCCTCAGCACCAGTACTCGGGCTAAAATCTCCTGAAACAACCATCTTAGGTCCTTTAACTTGTAGCTTCAGCTTCATTTCTTTATTAGCACCAGTCTTGATTGGAATCAAACCAATTCTATGGGCTAAAATCTCATCATACAAAGCACTATCATTCTTAGTTATTTCAACTTCATCGATAGCCATTATTGGTATCTCAAGAACACTTCTTCTAATAGCATTAGCCAAATCAGACTTCATATCAGAAGTAAACTTGATCTTTTGCTTATCTTTATCGTAATTATCTATACTTATCATGGTATTATTGATTTTTGTAGCTTTTTAAACTCTTCTACCTCTTCTACCGCCCTTCTTCTTAGGCCCGCCTCTAGGTACTTTTGTAGTATCCATTATACTCAAGATCTTAAATCCAGCTCTTGTCAAAGACTTAATGGCTGCATGAGTTCCTGGTCCGGGATTGTTCTGACCTGTCTTAGCTCTAACCTTAACATAAAATCCTGTAATTCCATTATCCTTAGCCTCCTCAGCAACTCTCTGAGCGATAAACATAGCAATTGTAGGGTTAGCCTTTAATCTATCCTGTTTTGTACTCTGCCCACCAGTAAACTTAGCCAAACTCTTACCAGATAAATCAGTTAGGTTCATAATAGTATTATTAAAAGTTGTGTAAATATTCAAAACTCCAATTCTCTCTTGCTTTTCCTTTTTATCTTTCTTTTCAGTCTTTTCCTCAGAAGCTTCACTATCTTCACTCTTCTCAGCTATCTCTTCCTTAACTTCAACATTTTCTTCTTTCTTATCTTCTTGAGCTTCTTCTATCTCTTCAATCTGCGTCTTTTCTTCTTCTGCCATTATTCAGCTTTCTCCTCAGATTTATCTTCAGCATTCTCTTCAACTTCTTCACTCTTCTCCTCTTCTGCAGGAGCTTCCTCATTTGCTTCCTCTTCAACAGGAACATCAACACCTTCTTCACTTTCCATTATCTCTTCATCAGATTTTTCCTCGCTCTCATTTGCAATATCTTCCTTAATTTCTTCTTCCTTAGATTTAGGCTTAGCAACCTTTAAAGTTATATTCAACTTAACCATTGGCTCCTCTTCCAATGTAACCATATATGAAGGAACATTAACAATCTGATCTCCAACCGAAACATGCTTGTGAGCGATTAGCTGTCTAGCTTGCTTAGCAGTTGTAGTCAAACCTTTACTCAACAAAACTGTCTGCAATCTTCTCTTCAACCAATCTTCCTTATCAAGAGCCAAAGCATCAGCAATATTCTCAACCTTAAATCCTCTAGCTTGCAATCTTTCGATAAAAGCATTTTTATCCTCATCACTTGCTGTAATCAAAGTCTTAGCTAGATTTCTTACTCTACCAATAGCAGCATCAGCCTTCCAAATTTCCTTTTTATTCTTCAAACCGTATCTTTCTCTAAGTATGTTCTCTTCATCAATTCTTGCCTTGTCAAAAGGTCTCTGCGGCCTACTATATTTCTTCTTTTGTCTTATCATTTCTTACTCTTAACTCCCACTGCCTTCTGTTTACCTTTACTTCTAAAGTTAGACCTAGTTCTCTGTCCTCTAGTTGGATGCTTGAAAGCGTGTCTCAATCCTCTATAAGACCTTATCTTCTTCAATCTTCTAATATCAAACTCCTTCTTCATATCCAGATCAGTTGAAATTAAATGAGCACTTTCCCCAGTCTCAAAATCATTCCTTCTATTCATCAAAAATTCTGGAACCTCTGGATTCTTCAAAAACTCAGTAATCTTGTTGATTTGATCTTCATTCAAATCAGAAATCTTTGACTGAGCATCAATATTCAATATCTTACAAATAGCATTACTAATTGTCCAAGAAACTCCCTTGATATAAGTTAAACCTGTTAGAACGTTCTTATGCCCTGGAATGTCTGTCTGCACAATTCTCACTATTGACGCAAGCTCTTTCTTAGGCTCTTTATGAGTTGCAGCAGCTTCCTCCGCAACACCTGTATTTTTTTTATTTTCTTCAGGCATTTTATTAATCATAAATACAATATTAGTCTAATATAATCGGTTTTTAAATCTTTCGAAATCTTTGGAATTGTTGAAAGAGTCTCCTGAGTAAAATATATCTACTCAGGAAACCTTGT
>CAYFMD010000023.1:0-9379 GCA_964344105.1 Candidatus Woesearchaeota archaeon
TGTGACGCCATTCATCCGTCAGCTAAAGCAGACGGATTTCTGGCTAACATTTAATACCCAAATAATAAGCAAATATGCTAGATGTCAAAACAGAAAGAATAACTATCAAAAAAAGATAATACGGATTCAATCCTAACAAAAATCCTGTCAACAAAGGGAAAACAGAGCTAACAAAAGGCTGAGGCGAGATTTCTATTAAGAAAGTAAGAATAAAAACCGCCAAATACCCATATTTCTCTATATTTTCTCCCAACTCCTCATTCAAACCAGTCTCTATACTATTATAATTCAGAAAAGAATAACCTAAGACAAGAATAACTGCAACAGCTATTAGGATATTAATACTCTTATACAACTTAAATCTCGAATAACCTCTTTTATCCATATCAAAAAGTAAGACTACTTCTTACTAGCCTTCTCATAACCTCTTAAAATTTCCAAGGGAACTCCCAAAACTACAGTATTACTCTTATCAGAACTCAAATCATTCAAGGTCTGCAATGTTCTCAAGTGCAAAGCACCAGGTGAAGCACCCAACATCTTAGCCGCCTTAGACATATCCGAAGCAGCAGTAACCTCTCCTTGAGCCTTTATTATAACAGCCCTCTTCTCTCTTTCTGCTTCTGCTTCCTTACCAATAGTTCTCTTCAATTGTTCTGGCAATTCAACATGCTTCAACTCAACTGAATCTACCTTAATCCCCCAAGGATCCGTAGCCTTATCCACAATCTCTCTAATTCTCTTTGAAATAGCATCTCTTTTACTCAATAATTCATCTAAGGTAACTTCTCCTACAACATCCCTCATGGTAGTCTGAGCTAGCTGTGAAACTGCATAATTGAACTCCTCAACTTCCAAAATAGCCTTAGCTGAATCTAAAACCTTGTAATAAAGAACCGCATTTACCTTCAAACTAACATTATCTCTAGTTATAGCATCCTGATCCGGAACATCTATAGCCTTAACTCTAATATCAACACGATTCTAAGACTGAATTACAGGAATAACAATCCTAAGTCCTGGCTTCATAATACCAGAATATTTTCCAAGAGTAAACTTGACTCCTCGCTCATATTCCTTAACAATCTTAAGCCCACTTAGAATCAATATTATAATAGGATAAAACAACCAACTAAAAACTTCAACCATGAATTAAAGGAATAAATAAACTTTTTAAATTTATGCACTAAATAAACTTTTAAACCTAATTTCCTTATTACTAAAATGAGAAAGAAGGTGCATTTGTTAGTTTTCTTTACAATTGGAATTTTCCTATTTGGATATTTCATTTACAATTTTGGAGCAGACTCAGTTTTCCTAATCCAAGAAAATTTCAACATGAAATATATGGCCATATTCATAGGCCTAACATTATTAGGATTCGCTCCACTAGTTTGGAGATGGCAAGTTATTCTAAAAACTTACAACATCAAAGCAGGATTTTGGAATCTCTTTAGAAATACAGTAGCAGGTGCAGCAGTTAGCTATACAACACCCGCATCAAGAATGGGTGGAGAGCCGGTCAGAATCTACATGTTGAAAAAAGAATTAGATGTAGATTACAAAACAGGAAGCGCAACAGTCCTAATTGACAGATACATGGAGCTTTTAGGAACTGCAGGCTTTGGAGCAGTTGCGCTAATTGTACTTTTATTATCTCCAAACATGCCAGCATTATTCAAAATAGGCTTTGGACTGGTAATGTTGATATCAACACCAATAATTCTATTCCTATTATACAGGCTAGTTAACAACAGAGGAGTCTTTGTCACGGCATATGACTTCCTAAGATTATACAAAATAAAAAGATGGAGTGGCTTCAGAGAAAACCTGAAGAATGTAGATGAGCTAATGAGCAACTTCTTTGCAAATCATAAGAAAGAATTCTATCTGAGCCTACTATTCTACGCAATGTCAGGAACACTATGGCTAATAGAATTCAAATACTTACTATTAAGCTTTGGAATAGAATCTACCCTAACTGAAATCATCTTAGTATCAACAGTGATAGGATTAGTAAATTTCATACCAGTCCCAGGGCAACTAGGATTCCTAGAAGCAGGTCAAACAGGATTATTCCAAGCAATGAAAGGTGACAGCAACATAGGATTCGCCTTAGCATTATTACTAAGAGCAAGACACCTAGTCATGGTTTCACTAGGATATTTATTCATCTCAACTTTCAGCATGAAAGAATATCTAAAGAAAGATTAAAAATCACCCAAACTCATTTGCTTCTTTCCATCAAAAAGCTCGTTAACATCCACCTTAAAAACTTCTAAAATATTCTCAACAGCAGGCAATATCTGATTCTTCAAATAATATTCTATATCGTACTGACCCTTTTCTGTAGGTAGTTTGGCACGATCCCTAACTAAGGCTCTTTTCTCACTACTCTCTGCAATATAATACTCAACCAAAGTCCCAATTCCAACCCTCATCCCCAGCTCTTTCATCTTTTTAGCAACAACAACATGAGGTCCGCTCGCTTTATAGTCCTCAACATTTCTCTTCAACTGAGTCCTTATCATCAAACTATCTAAATCAATCTCACGATTTTTCAATTTCTTAATAATCTTCTTCAAATAATCTAATGCTCTTTTCTCATTTCCATCCTCTAACAATAATTCTAACACCCTACTTTGAGTCTCTCTAGCCAATCCACACCAATCTCTTCTAACAGTCTCAAATCCTTTAATAATTAACTTTTCATCTTCCCTCAACAAAGCATATTTCTTCTTCGCTCCAAAATCCCCACTTCTCTTTGTAACCCAAATTCCTCTTTTGAAAAAACCTTCCAGATCTAACTCCATAATACCAGGCAGTTTATCATTAATCTCAGATAACATATCATTAACTTCTTTCTTAGAATGCTTTCCTTGTAAAAATGCAATACTATCAGTATCTGAATAAACAATCTTATACCCCCTCTTCTCAATTCCAGCAATAGCTTTCTTGATTTGCTCACGAGCAAGTGCAGCAGTACTAGCAGCTGCCTCTCTACAATAATATCTGGCACCAAAAAATCCAAGATAACCATAAGCCGCATTAGCCAACAACTTGAAAGCATTACTCCTTGCCTTCAACAAATTACTCGGATTTTTATTATACTCTTTCTTGTATTTCTTCCTAGTCTCAATAATATTAGCCAACATCTTAGAAAAAAATCCCTTATCCCTATCAAAATAAACCTTGCTCTCCCCAATATCAACCTCTTTAGAACCTTTTTCTTTTTTATTCAAGTAACTTTCCCTAGATAAGTTAAAACTAACAATAACTGAGCCATACATACTAGTAAAATCAAAAAACACAACATTTTCATACAATCCCGGAATCGGTTGAAAAACAAAAGCCCCTTCATATCTATCTTCCGCCCTTCTAGCACCGATCATATCATTAACCGGCTTCTTCTCAATAATTTCATTATACTCTTCAAGATTATGCATAATATAGTTTTCAACTAAAGTAGACATGCTATATCTAGTTACATCAAACAATGGTTCTTCAACAACTCTAGTAAATTCCTGCATATCTGGCCAAATCTTTTCAAACAACCTATAAGTCAAATCGCTATCCTTCAAATTATAATTAAAAAACTCATCCCACTGCTTACCTTTAATTTTATCTGTAGGAATAAATTCCCAGCTATCTTTCTCCTCACCCAATAATTCATAAGCAACATCATTCAATCCCAAAGTCTCAGACTGCATATATTGGGAATAAACAACTCTAATAAATCTAAGGATATCAACATGAACTAAACCATTAATCTTTCCAGTCATAACAGCCCCTCTTCTAAATTTAGGATTACTCCCATCTAAACCTAAATCTAACTTAACCCTAAGCTTATCAGCCCTAGCACGTAAATAAGGGAGATCAAATCCATCTGAAAAATATCCTGTTAAAATATCAGGATCATATTCCTTAACATACTCAACAAACTTCTCAATCAATTCCTCCTCATCTTCAACTTTCTCAACATACTTCAATTTACTATCATTCTTCCAAGTAATAACTTTCTTAAAATTCTCTCCAACAAGGCTAACCATTAATATCTCTCCCTCACCTATCTCAAACTCATCAGTCTCAATGTCAAATGCTAGAACACGTGGCTTAAACTCTTTCTTAACCTCAATCTCTTTAATAGAACTAACATCCAATACCAAATCCGCATCAATACTTTGATCAATTCCCCCATATTCCATAGAATTATTAAGAACCTCGCCACTAACAGAATACCAATTCAAAGGCTTCAGCTTTCTCTCAATAATATATTTAGTAATAAATCCAAGATCATACTCTCGCCTCTTAAAAATCTCCTTAAATCCAATTTCATCCGCAATGTCATGAGCATCTTTAGCATTTGTCACAAAAACCTTAATAGCCCTATATTTTTTACCCAAAAAATTCTTATCATGAACCTCAGTCTTTAACACTCTACTTTGCCGAGTCTTATTACTCACAACAATCCCTTCAATCTTCCCCCTAATTTGATCTATTTTCTTCTCACTAACACCTTCATTCACAATAGCCCAAAAGTAAACATCACAGGTATCAACCAAACAAACCCTCTTCCCATCATCCGACCGCCCAACTATCTTCGCATAATTCCGACCCTCAAAGTCAAAATAATCATAATCAATAGGCATAAATTTTACAGTAGATTCCATAGAGAAAACAGAAAAAGATTCTATATAAACCTAGCTAACAATCACAATATCAGAATATTTATAAGAGAAATTTTCCTAGTATAGTTATGACTGCGAAAGATTTAGTTAAATCAGTTTCTCAGGAGCAATGTGACACTCTCAGAAGAAGAGGATTCAGATGGGGAGTGCATCCAAATGTCCTTTCACACCATACTGAATACAAGCAAGCAAGACTATTTGATGTATGTGGAATAGAATATGATTCGGGGACTGCTGCCGCAACAATAGGAAGAGCATATAAAGAATTATACTGGAGAGGTGCAAAGCCAGCATCAAAATAAATCTTTATTAACCACATTTCTTTCTATCAAACATGGGACTTCAAATTTCAGAAATTATAACTAAGAAAGAACTAGATTTCAAAGACCTTAAAGGGAAAACATTAGCAGTAGACGCATTCAACGCAATCTATCAATTTCTAACTACAATAAGACAACCAGATGGAACTCCCCTAAAAGATTCAAAAGATAATGTAACCTCTCATTTATCAGGATTATTCTACAGAAACATGAATCTAATTCTACAAGGAATAAAATTAATCTATGTATTTGATGGAGAGCCTCCAAAACTAAAGGGAAAGACCCATGAAAAAAGAAGAGAAGCAAAAGAAGCTGCTAAAGAAAAGTACGAACAAGCAAAAGCAGATGAGAATATTGAAGATATGGGAAAATATTCTAGATCTGAAGTTTATTTAGATGAAAAGAAAATAGAAGAATCTAAAAAATTATTAGAAGCAATGGGCATAGCAGTTGTCCAGGCTCCAGGAGAAGGTGAAGCTCAGGCATCAATCATATCTCAAAATCCAGATATCTATGCAGTAGCATCTCAAGATTATGATTGTTTAATGTTCAAGGCACCAAGATTAATACAAAATCTAAGTCTATCAAGAAAAAGAAAAACAGCTACGGGCTACGTAGATGTCCAACCACAATTAATAGAATTAAAAGAAGTACTAAATGAATTAGAAATAAATCAGGAACAACTAATCTGCATAGGGATAATCTGTGGAACAGACTACAATCCTGGCGGAATTAAAGGATTAGGTCCAAAAAAATCTCTAAAAATAGTGAAAGAATATGAAACCAAAGAAGCTATTTTCAAAGCATTGAAAGAAGATGAGAAATCCGAAAAATATGAAATAGATTTTGACTGGCAGGAAATCTATAATGAAATAGAATCTCCAAATACAACTAAAGACACAAAGATAGTTTTTCCAAAAATAGATGAAGAGAAAATCAAAGAAATCCTAATAAAATATGAATTCTCAGAAAACAGAATAAATAGTCAATTAGAAAAACTAGAAGATCTAAAAAAACAAAGACAACAGACTACTTTGTTTTAGCTTTCCTGCCAGATTCACTCATTCCCTCAATCATTCTCCTAGAAACTTCTCCAGCAGCCTCCCTACTTTCATCAGCCCTTTCCAACTTTTCTTTCGTATCTTTATCCTTAAGCCAACTAACACCAGATCTTTCTAAAATTAATAACAAACCAACAATAAAAACAAATATTGCAGTAATATACCAACGATCCCCAATAGCAGTATTCAAAAAAACTACAAATCTACTTATTATTCTAAATCTTCCAGTAATTGATGCAAAAATCACACCAGTTATAATCGCAAATAAACTATTCTGAAAAAATTCCCTAGCTGGAAAGAATAATGCTATAATTATAACTACCCAAAGAAAAACATGAAGAAAAAATATTCCTGTCCACGAAAACTCAATCCCAAAAGTATATCTCCATAATGGATTAAAAAAAGAAAAGAATCCCTCAGTAAATTGAAAAATAGATCCTATAAATGACAACTCTGTCCATTCCTTAAATAAATAATTTTGATTTCCTTTCTGAAGATCATCTATCTTATCTTTAACATCCTGAATTCCCTTCGGCTCCCCATCCTCACCAGCAACCTTCTGAATTAAATCTCCTCCAGGGACTGCATCTAAATCTCCAGTCTGAGCAAAAACAAAACTAAAATTAATAAATAATACTAAAAATAATACAAATATTTTATTTTTCATTATCCATAGCTCCCTCAAAATACCTCTTTAATTTATTAACCAAATCATCTAATTTTTTTTTATTCATCTTCAAATAACTATTATCAAACTTCTCACCATAATAAAGACTTCCATTTCTTCTTTTTCGCAGATCATCAAGAAAGGCAAATTTTTCATCATCTAAACCTAGTAACTTACAAATTTCATCCAGCAATTCCTTATGAGCAAATTCTCCAACAAATTTAATACCTTTAATTAAAAATATTGCACTAGAAATCTCTTTTATTATCTCATAATAATTCTCACAAATTACTGATGTAAAATCTATCTCATTAAACCTTTCAACAAATTCTATTCTTTCATTAACGGACTTCATGATAGAAGTTGCCTTCTCAATATCTGGTTGAATTAATAACCTCATACTAAAATTTTAAATAACCTTTCAATACTATTCCATTTGCAAGATTATTTTTTAATTCCTCTTTAATATCCTTAGATTCCTGGATTATTAAATGTATTTTTTTTCCAATAATATCTTCATATTTTTTCAAATCCAAATCTATTTTTCTTCCTATTACAAATAAGTCAATATCCGAATCCTCTATAGACTCTCCTTTTCTAGCACTTCCATAAAAAATTATAGATTTTGGACTCACTCTATTCCAAATATATTCAATAACTCCTGACTCAAATAATTCATATTGAAATGAGATTATGGAATAATTCCTAAATTTTTCAGAATCTATTTCAGCAATATAAAATGGATTCCCCTTAAAATCTTCTTTTCTAATCAATCCTTCAGAAACCAAGTCTAATATATATCTTCTTACTGAAGGTAAACCTAAATTAACCAATCTTGAAATCTCTCTAAGTCCAAACTTAGTAGTAGGATTAAAAATAAATATCTTCAGTATCCTATATTTGTTATTATTTTGTAACATTTGTAATCTATTCATATCATATGATATAATAATATATCAATATTATTTAAAGTTATGCATCAAATAAATTTAAAAATTTTCATGATTCAATTACTAATTAATTTATTCCATTCTCAAAATTTTTTCTACACACGCTCGCAATCAATAAATAAGAGATATGCAAAAAAAAACAAAGCATACACCATTCCTATCTTAGAATAAATTATCTAGACTTCTAAGAATTAAGGATAAACTAGTTTCATCAACAAATACTTAAAATAAATTTAATCCACCCGATACCCCACAATCCTTCTCTTCTTACCAGTACCCTCATAAATAGGAACTTCTTCTCCAACCTGTCTAATTCTTGCCCCACCCCTGCCACCAAACTTAACCATAACAATTAATCCTAAAACTAACAAAACAACAGAAACCAAAAGAACACTAATATTAGAAACTCCATCTAAAAATCCAACCATCTCTCTACCTAATGTAGAATTAACCGCCAAACCAACTATACCCAAACCTGCAAACAAATATCCAATCACCGCTTTCATATGTATAGTATATAATATACATTTAAATATCTTTCTCGACTATTAATAAAATGGCAGATTATGACATTATTGGCAACATAGCAATAATCAAATCAGAAGGTAAAACAAAAACTCAAAAGCTAAAACAAGCTAAAGAACTTCTAAAAAAGCCTTCGATACTTACTGTCCTAGAAAAATCTACAGAAATTAAAGGAAGATTAAGGACCTTCAAAACAAAATACGTTGCAGGAGAAAAAACAAAAGAAACAATCCATCGAGAAAATAATTGTAACTTCAAATTAAATGTAGAAACCTGTTATTTCTCACCAAGACAATCAAGTGATAGAAAACTAATAGCCAGCAAGATAAAAAAGAAAGACGATGTTCTTGTTATGTTCTCCGGAATTTCAGCATATCCAATAGTAATATGGAAAACCAAAAAACCAAAAAACATCACTGCAATAGAAATCTCAAGAGAATGCAATAAATATGCAAAGCTAAACAAGCAATTAAACAAAATCCCAGATGACCAACTAACCATAATTCAAGGAGACGTAAAAAAACAAATTCCAAAAATAAAAAAGAAGTTTGATACTATCTTAATGACAAGGCCTAATCTAAAAACTACCTTCTTAGAACAAGCACTAAAAGTTTCAAAAAAAGGAACAAGAATTTTCTATCATGGCTTCTGCCATATAGATGATCTAAAAGATCTAAAAGAAAACCTACTAACTGAAGCAAAAACACTAAAAAGAAAAATCAAAATCACAAAGACTGCTAAGGCAGGCGACATCGCTCCATTCAAATTTCGATGGAGAATTGAAATAAAAGTTCTTAATTAGCTAAACTATCTTGAAAACTCCTAAGGTAACTACTAACTCTATCACTAGAGGCTAATTGAGGCCTCACAAAAACAGGAGGAGAATCATACTTCCCATAAACATGGATCCTAAATGCAGGAACTCCCAACCTGCTAAAAGAAAAAATAGTCCTAACATAACCAGTATCATTCCTATCATCACCAGGCTCAAAATCATCTCTGATCCCGACAGTTAACCCTTCATCAGCCGCAGCACCTATCAAAGCATCTTCCAAGACCCTATAATGAACTGCCCTGTCCACAACAATCCTCTCACTCATAGTTTTAACAACTAAGGTTCAGTTGAAAGTCTCTTAGACTTTCAACATTAAGTTACTTGCAATCATTC
>CAYFMD010000024.1:0-8286 GCA_964344105.1 Candidatus Woesearchaeota archaeon
AGGGCTGGAGATGAGGCTGAAACAAGATTTTTTAGGTGCACTAAGTGTAAGCATACTTGGAGAGAGTATAGGTGAAAAAGGGTGAGTACCGTTATTTGCATTTCATCAACTAAAAGTTTATAAAGATTTTATGAGTATATTATATATGCCCAAAAGGTCTGCCAACATTTCTTGATGTTGGATAAGATCAACTGAAAGGAGGGCATGACTGACAAACAAGCGAGTCTTGATGACTCAATAAATGTAATTGACGAGTTTAGAGAATTTCTGACTGATATCTTTAGAGATATTGATAAATCTAAAGCTAATTCTAAGTCTAATAAACGGAGGTCTAGAAAATGAGTTTGAAGACCTACCGTCTCCAATTCAGAGTTTCTCAGGATCTGTATGACAAATTACTCGAGATGTCTATTATGTCAGATCTCCCTCTCTCGCAGGTGTGTCGTATTCTTCTTTCTGAAAAGAAAATAGTTGGAAAAGAGGTGTTTTCAAATGCCTAAAAAACAACGCAAAGTTTCAACTAGGATACGTGGTAAAAACCTAAAGATTAGAAAGATTATTAATTGTTTGAAGAAACATCCTCACGGATTACCTCCAAAAGAGATAGCAGGTCTTACTAAAATAAATGTAAATACTGTAAAAACATATCTTAAAGGAACTCCAGACATTATAAAAAGTGATATTGGTGATTTGTATGTAGTTGATGAAACTAGGGACGGTAGCATTTTTGATTGGAATTTCCACAATTGTGTTTTAACTTATATCATTCAGGATTATTCTGGAGAAAGAGTATATGAGAGTTTAAAAGTAGGAACAATATCATATAGATTTCAAATAGGAGCCAAAAGTAAGAAAGCTACTTTGAGAATAAAAACAGACCATCCTATAAATATTAGTGCAGTATCTACTGCTTTTGTATTCTTTAAAGAGATTATTAATAGATACACAGGAGTTTCTCCTGATGAAAAAGATGTTTGGATTAGCTCAATTGAGCTAAATAAAGATTACAAAAATCTTAGATTAGACGGAACAAAATGTATAACCTTAAAATCTCTCGTATCTCAATTTAAACTTTATCAAAAAAAGAATTGTGTTAGGTTTGAGCATAAGGTAACATTGCCCATGAATGCTGAAATGATTTTTGATATTTTGGAGAAAAATAGTAGTTCTCTGGACTATCAAATCAAAATAGAAAAAATGGAAAAGGAGTTTAGGATAATCTCTAGGTATCTTATTGACAATAATAAGCTTATGCAAAAATTATTAGAAAAGGGGGACAAGAGGAATAAAAAATAAATAGTCGCAAAATTGCTTCTCCCTTAATCCCTTACCTCCAAACCATGAAGCAATTTTGCTCTTCAAAGCCCAAAAACCAAAAAGTCTTTTGGCATTTAAGAATGGTTTTTGGGCGACAAATAAAATGAATAGACAAGGACACGTAGTCTTCAGCTTAACAGCTTCAGTAATCATCTATTTTATTTTAGAAGATTATTTTGAGTTGCATTTTGCATGGTTTTTAGCTTATTTGCCTTTAATCTTGATTGGCACACTTATGCCAGATATTTTAGAATCGGCTAGTAACCCACATCATCGAATGTTCTTCCATAGTAAGCGAATGCTGAAGATTTTACTTCTTTATGTAATTCCTATGTTTTCATTTTCAGCTTATTTTATTAATAGTAAATATTGGGCAATAGTTTTCTTTTTCATAGGATATTGCCTTCACCTCATCCCAGATTCTTGGAGCAAAATGGGGTTACCGAATTAATCATTAGTATTCTGAATTTTATTAAAAATCTTCAATCCATGTTCTGTAATTTTTACTTTATTATCTATTGATATTTCTACAACCTCAAAAAGTTCTAAATCTTTGCAATGTATTCTGATAGTGAGCCAATTTGTGTTTACTTTCCTCTCCAAATTTCCAAATGAATGCCATTCCTTATCACTTAAAACTCTAAGTATTTTTCTTCTTACATCCTTGTGTCTCCTCTTTATTCTTCTCTCCTTTTTCATCCACTATATTGGGGAAATCTATATAAAGTAAGTATTCCACTATATAGTGGTAGATGATAAAATGGGTAATAGACAAGGAACTTTATTGGAGAAGAATGTTGATAGAATGTTTAGACTTGCAGGTTTTCAGACAAAGCGAAATGCAATTGTAAATGGTTATGAAGTAGATGTTCTTGCTAAAATTGGTAATATCAAGATTCCAATACAGTGCAAACAATACGAGCGATCTTATCTAAATGTTAAGGATATTTTACATCAGTGGCAATCGAAAAGAAACAAGTTGAATGCTGATAAGATTTTATTAGTTGTGTTTGGACAAGAGATTTCAATTTCTGATAAAAAATTAGCTAAGGAATTAGACATAGCTTTGTGGGATGAAACGGATATAGATAAAATTGATAATTTAGTCGTAGAAAAAAAGAAAGATGCTTTTACTGAATTATTGAAGAGAATTGGGTTAGATGTTTCTGGTAAAAAGGTTAAAAATAATTCAAATACATTGGTGCTTCTTATTTTGGCTGGATTGTCTGCAATAATATTCCCCCCTTTATTGATTGCTTATGGAATAGGATTTTTGGTTTGGTTGGTTATGAGGGGATTGAAAAAGAGATAGAAAGGTATAAAATATTGGTTATTTTCTTGATTTAATGGCTGATAAAAAAGAAGTTGAGAATTTGGGAAATAATAAGACAACCTTAAAAAAAGAAACTATATATCATGTCGTTATATTTCTTTTATTAGTCTTATGTATTTCATTTGTATTATTCTTGTTAAACGTTTCAGCTAAGAAATTTATATATGATTTCAATATTAATCTAAACTGGTTTATTCGTATATTTGTTTTAGTTTTTATTATATTGGGATCTGCTAAAATTTTCTCTCATTTAATATCAGAAAATAAAACAAACCCAATAAGTAAATTTTTTAGAAAGTTGGATTACTGGTTAATATTCACTTTTTCTTTGGTTGCAACTCTTTTATTGTTAAGTTTTTATCTGTATAACAATTATGTTCCTTATCCACTTCCAATTGAAGGTTTCATTAATCCACTTGAAGGTAAGGAAGTAGATAATATCTTATCAAAAAATCTTGCGAATAGTCTTCCGTATGTTGTTTGTGATAATTCAAAAAGTGAAAGAGATTTTATAATTGGAAAGACAATATATTGTCGTTTCACTATAGATTATGTCGAAGATTATTCTTCTCACATATACAAAATTGAAAGAACATTCTTCTTAAAAAATAAATCTCATATGAATGAAGCTTCTACAATGGATAGAGATCAAATTAACAAAAATAACACGCAATATTGGAATATTGCTGTACCAATTACCGATGATTTTGACCATGTACTTATTGAATTATACTTTAAAAATGAATCAGGCAGTTTGATAAGAACAAACAATCTATGGATAACACCAACAAGAATCTTAACTGAGGACGAATATTATGAAAAAAGAGAAAGATCATTGCTAATTTTCTTAACAACCATATCTATATTGATATTTTCTACTATAGCTTCAATAAAAAATCTTAGGGACATGTTCATTAGTTAATACATATTAATCACACAAATATTTTTAACAGATGAATGTTAGATATTTTCATGAAATTAATGAATAAGCTAAAAGAGATGTTGAAAAGAAAGGAATCTCAAATAAAAGTAAGAGGTGAAATTTCTGGAACTGATTGGGCAGAGGTTAGAATGACAAATATCAAGGATGAACCAATTACATTAGGTACTCCTGTTGAGGATCTAAAAATTGGAATACAAACACTTACTTCTGGAGCTAATGGTTTTATTGCTAAGGAGTATAGAATAGATAATTCTCATGGAGTTATTCATCAACATTCAGGATCAGTAATCTCTCCTGTTGAAGGTGAAACAATGAGTGGATCTTTAATGATGTTATTGGGTAGCGATTATAGAGTTCTAGAGAGAATTAACAAATAATCACATCTCAGAAAGACTTAAAAACAGCTAATTCTTGATATTTTTATCCTGTGGGGAGGAAGAGTTCTGATATTTTAAGATGGTAAAATTTGATGGAAAGCATTGGATTGGAAAGAAGTTCTATAACGAACCTATTGAAGTTCATAGCTACAAGCATGTTGCAAATAGGACTAGTGACGCATTAGGAAAAGATGGTGTTGTAGCTATTCCCAATGCAAGACCTGATGATAGAAGATATGAAGAAGTTTTTAGAATGGCTGAATCAGGGGCAGTTATAGAACCAATAGAAGATGGAAGAACCTTTTATGATGTATCAAGACAAGTTTACTTTACTAAAGCTCAAGAGGTAAATACTCAGTTAGATGGATTGCCTTTAACAATTCTAGTTTATAATCTCCCGTTTGATAGAAATTTGGATGATAGTTCAGCTAGGCAAGTTTTCGATGATGCCCATGATCTAGGATGTATTGTTGGAATAAATGGTCCTTCTTGTATTGGTAGTCTTGAAGAAGCTTTAAGAAAAAATCCTGACTTGTTAGGCAATCTTGATTTTTTTGTTGGATATAGTGGAAGTGCTACAATTAAAAGAGGAAGTAACGGAAGATCAATAGATTTTTATGGTAGATTAATTAATAATGAGTTATTTGAAAATCCTTATGATGACAAAGATATTCATAAAATTGGTGTAACTGCTGTTAGTGGTGGTCATAGAACTCCAAAAAAATGGCATGAATATTTGAGAAGTGGATTCAAACAAACTATAGGTAGTAGTTATACAGAAATTCCTTATCTTTCAACAGATAATTTTATGGATGATTTAAGAAGACATTTACATAATTCTCGGCTAGAAGATATGCATATGAAACCTATTGTAGCAGAGATGGTTTTAAAACATATTCCATCTATGATGATTGGAGATAAATTTAGGAAAAGGAGTAAATAAAAAATGTTTGATGAAGGTGCATTTGATAGAGATTTTGTAGATTATATGGCTCGTCAAACATACAAGGAACTGCAAGAAAAAGATCCAGAGAACCCTTTATTGAAGTTTGCTAGAATTAAAAAGAGAGGATTTTGGATTTTTAGTAGTGAGCAACTGGAACTTATCCCAGAATTATCTGATGAATTTAGAGAAAAATATAGACCAAAACATGGAAGATATCCTCTTCCATTTGAGAGTTATTATAGAGAGATGAAGGAAGTGTTGGGTGAGAAAGTTGGGGATTTTTGGTAGTTAATAGAAATCTCTTTAAATGATAATTAGTTATCTATTGTATGAAAATAGGTTTTGTTTCAAGAATAGGGGAATTTCCTGAAAGTGAATGGGAAGGAGAATTTAAAGTTGCAAATGAACAGAAAATTAATCATTTAGAGTTAATAATGAATTATCCTCATTTCGGACCTCTAACCTGTACAGATGATAAAATAAAGTTGTTGAAAGAATTGTCAAAAAAATATAAAATAAAATTAAATACCCATCTACTTCCTGACTACAGTTTGTTAAAAGGACATGAAGATAAAAGATTTGATATTGCTTCTGAAGATGAAGATATTAGAAAGTTTAGTATTGAAGAGCTAAAAAGGACAATAAAGATTGCCAAAAAGTTAGACATGGAATACATTGTTATTCATGGGGGCAAATATGATATGGATAAAAAAGATTTGAAAGAAAGGTTGAAAACAGCAAGAAAAACTCTAGAAGAAATTGATAATTTGTTTAAAGGTATTAAACTATGTGTTGAGAATCTCCCGACTAATACTCACACTTTGAAACCATTATATTCAATTGCTCAAAATGCTAATGATTTATTAGACTTAGTTATAGGATTAGAGAATATTAGAATTTGTTTTGATATAGGTCATGCAAATACTGTTGGAGATCCAATGGAGTTCTTTGATATAATTAAGGATAAAGTATTTGATATGCACATTCACGATAATAAGGGTGATGGAGATACGCATATCAAGATTGGAAAAGGAAATATTGATTTTGAAAGGTTTATTGAGGTATTAAAAGATGTGGATTATAAAAAATATTTTAGTATAGAGCTAGACACTTGGGAGGGATTTCCTGATTCTATGGAAAAGAAACAGAGAATTGAAGCTCTTGATTACTTCAAAAAATTGATTCAGGTTAGTTAAACCTTTAAACTATAATCTTTTATTGTATATATGGTAAAGTTTAAACTTGATTTGCATACGCATACATCTGATTTTAGACATTTCATATTGTCTGAGAAAGACAAGAAATCTTATCTAATAAAACTACTAAACAAATTATATAGACATGGAGATAATATTGTAATTGGTGTTGCAGAGTTTAATGATGATGGAAGGTTCTCTAGATTTATAGAAGCCATAAAGTTATTGCCTGAGGAATATAAAATCAATAAAAATCTTCCGATTGTATCAATTGAAAAGAAAAATAAGACAATTTATTTTATCAGAGCAGATGAGATTGCGACAGAAAAAGGGCATATACTAATTATTGGCAATAATCAAAAGATAAACTCTAGGAAATTAAAAAATGTTTTAAAGAAAGCTAAGAAGAATGAATGGATTGTAATAGTAGACCATCCCTTACATGAATTATCTTTACCTTATTTTCTTATAGCAAAATTGATAGAACCAGAACTCCTAGTTAGTTTGCAAAAAGAAACAATTTTGAAGAATAAAGAGAGTATTGATTCACTTGAATTAAATTCTTATTTACCTGAAGACAGGAAAAAGATTAAGAAGTTTGCCAAGAAAAATAAAATACCAATAATTGCGGATTCAGACGCCCATAGTATAGAAGAATTTTTTGATTCTTATTTTGAGTTAGAAAATCTGGACCTAAGAAATATTACTATGTTCAAGAAGAGTTTTAGAAAAGCATTAAGGAAAAAGATTAAAGTTAATGCTGGGAAACATGAATTTATAGCTAAGTATAATCATGGTCTTAAGGTTTTGTTGGTTAGTTTAGGAGTTAAGTTAGGAATAATTAAGTATTGATTAGGTAGCTTATCAAATACTGTGAATAACCGTACAAAGTAGGTTATGAGCAGAGGTATCTAATTGGCGGCGAGCGGAGCGAGCCGCTGAGACTAAATATCATACACAAACAAAAATTCTGAAAAGATTTATTAATATAATTATTTTAATATCACTATGGAAAGTTTACCTTTGATAAAAAAGCAGATTTTAATCTTATTTGTATTTTCAGTTTTAGTTTCTATTGGGGCAATAATACATGGATTATTTTTAGATTTGGATTTCACACAAATAAAAAGATTAACAATTGAAGGATTATTATTAACTTTATTGGTTGTTTTTCCTGCAATCCTTTTTCTTGAATGGATTTTTGATTTTAATAATAAAAAGAAATTTGATGAAATTGAGAGAAAGATCAAGAAGCTAAAAAGATAACTATTTGTTATTCAATATCTTCTATTCTTAAATTTAACAATAAAGGAGGATTAAATCCGCTAGACAAAAAGTATTGGTTTGGTTTTACAGGGTCTTTTACAATCCCAAGACCACTACCATCTATTGTCGTTTTAGCATGTTCAAATTCTAAATGAAGAACATCAACCTCATATTCAAGTCCATTAGAATCTTCAGGAACTCTTTTTTCTTTGTCTAAATATTTTACTTCATCTTCAGGTAAATTTTTTCCAGCCTGAATATCTTCTACAGAATATTTTGCTCTTTTTATTTCTCGAACCTCATAAAATGCATCTTCAAGTTTTCCAGCTTTAGAAATAAATTCTTCCCTGCCATTACCACTAAATCTAACTGTTATATTTTTTCCTAACAGGTCATCTTCAATGCTTTCCATTATTTCATTGTAATCTGTCATTTTTTATTTTTACAAAGATTTTTCCCTTTATAAACCTTTGTATATATATAAACTATCCAGTAGTAACAAATAGGAAGGTTTAAATACTAGTTTTGACTATGTAAGATATGAAGGATATACAATTAGAAGTGAGATTAAAAGACAAAATTTTGTCTGTAAATGGAAAGGAGATGACTTTAGATAATTCCTTATACGATGCTGTTCCTGATATAAGTAGAGATAGTGAACAAGTTTTAGATTTGAGATATAGAAACCAAGATGAAGATTTTATCTGTGCAGAAGGAGAGGAAGTTTATTCATTACTTGAGGGAATGGGTCTAGATGAAGGAATAGAGGTAAGCCCTTGTGCTCCATATGATGGTAAACCTTATTCAAATATTGCTATAGTTGGTAATATTAGCTCAAGAATTTGCTAAATAGTAGGAATTGTTGAAAGAGTCTCCTGAGTAAAATATATCTACTCAGGAAACCTTGT
>CAYFMD010000025.1:0-7912 GCA_964344105.1 Candidatus Woesearchaeota archaeon
TATGCTAAAATTAGAAGGTGTGCTAGCTATTTAATTTTATTTTTAGACACGTTCCGAAGTGTCTTAATCAAATTATCAGCTCCTTCTTCCTCCACAATCTCCCAGGCCCTAATATAGTCTTCTTTTGTCCTAATATCCTTTTCATGCTGCAATCTTTTCTCACTAAATAACTTCAAATAAATCCTTTCATGAATCGCATGAATAAAAATATGGTTCCTAGTAACTCTACTCTCTTTAGGAAATTTCTTAGCAATGTACTTAACCCATCTCTTATTTACGTCTTTATTCTGCACTTGAATCTGATGGATACATTCATGAACTAAAGTATCAATAAAATCATCTTTATTATCAAATAATTTCATAGTCAAAGGGTCTGAAAAAGGTCTGCCGAATCCAATCACATAGCAAATAACCTCTTTCTGATTCCATTTCAATCCTGTTATCTTAGAAATCTCACTAAAAACACTTTTCTCAATTTTTCTCCATTTAGGCTCAATCTTCTTAATATAATCTCTAATTTTTTTATCCGAGGGATATGCAACTCCCTTCTTTTTCATTTTCTCTCGAAGGCCTTTAGATTCCCTATATCTTCTATCATAAACTGACGAGTACCTAAAAGTTATTTTTGGAACCATACCAAGATCAATCAAATGAAATATAAAAACTATTCCTTCGCAATCATCATAAACAAATACTGATTACCTTTCTTCTTTGTAACAAGAACTGGATAGAAATCAATAGTAGCCTGGATCTTCTTATCGGGATAACTCCCAATAACATCTCCTTCCTTAACCAACTTAAATGGTTGAATCTCATCACTAAAAGTAAAACTATCTGGATTATCAATAGTCATTTGTTTAATAACTACATACTTATCCAACTTCCCTTTCTTAGGAGTTCCATCAATTATTCCAATAGCCTTTAAGAAATTCTGAGCAACTTTATATGCAACTTTCTTAGCACTAGCTGAATCATGCTGCCCACATTCCACAGTAAGCTTAATTCCTTCATTATCCATTAAAGTACCTTGAATCAATCCACCAAGCTCTATAAAATTCTTAACCCCTAGCTTAGATGCTATATCACTTTTCTTATCACTATCTTCCGTAACTATAATGAATGGTTCAGATTCCTGACTAGTTGAATGCAAATCCAATAGATAATCACACATCTTAACAAACGGAAACAACTCATAAGCAATTCGTTCCTCTAACTCTCCATCCTCTTTACCTGGAAAAGATCTATTCAAATTAGCCTCTACAGATCTCTGATTCAATTTAGCAGCTTCCAAATTTGCTTTGATCAAAACTAAAGTGCCTTTCTTAGGCTTAATATCCATCAATTTATCAACGGCATATCCTCCACATGGCTCATTTCCGTGCACAAGCCCAACTACTCCAACAACGGGTTTACCTTCTCCAATTATCTTAACTCTCTCCATACAATTTTTCCGTAAATTTTCATATAAACCCAAGTAAAACTATCCCTTTTAAATCTTTCCCAAGATTTTCACAATTTCCTAACGATCCATTCCATAATCAAATCAACAAAAAACCACAACTCCCTCTCACTCAAAACAATATCTCTGCCAACTCCATACCATTTTTCCATACATCCTCTACAACAAATCGCAGTACCATGCTGCGCAACAAAAACAGGATGACCATTCCAAGGAGTCTGCCTCCCATCATTACTTGCCAACTTACGAATCCTCTTATCTAAAATCTGATAAGTATCTTTCTCAATACCATCAAGACCTTTATCAAAAATAATCCTCCTCTCCCTACTTCTCAAATAGAATTTACTTCTAAACCTACTATTACTAAGCTTCAAAAAAATATTATCAATCTCGAATTTATCACACTCCAAAAAAATCAAGTAAACACAGACAAAGAACAATCTTAGCATAATCTAACCAAAAAATAAACTTCATATAAACATCTTTGTCTTAATTCTAACGAATTAATCCAAAAATTTAAAATGAGGCTTTTAGTAGTTGCGAACTGAAATTCTCGACGAATCTTGAATCTTACATTCCAACTCTATCAACGCGATCTTCTATCGCGGCCTTAGTTGTTTCGTTTTGCGGATGACTTCGTGCTTAGATGCTTTCAGCACTTATTCATATATAGCGTAGCTGCACAACCTGCTCGTAACAATTGTTACACCAGAGGCTACGAACCCCGGTTCCTCTCGTACTACGGGATCCTTCCACTCAAACAACAACATACCTAATAGATATCATACAATCTGTCTCACGACGATCTTAACCCAGCTAACGATTCCTTTTAATATGTGAACTCCAGCACCCTTGGCCGCTTGTGCACGACCAGGATAGGAAGAGCCGACAGCGGTGTAGCAAGCCTCGCCGTCAATTTGAACTATCAGGCGAGACAACCCAATTATCCTTGGGGTAACTTTTCTATCACAATAGGGTCCCATTAAAAGACCACTATGGTTCGCTAGACCCATCTTTCAATTCTGCTTTCCGTACTGTTTGGAAAACAGTTAGACAAGCTTTTACTCTTACACTCTACTCCAGATTTCCGCCCTGGATGAGCTTGTCTTTAGGTCCCTCCGATATCTTTTCAGAGGGGTGCCGCCCCAGCCAAACTACCCGCCTGCTGCTGTCATCAATAAGATTAAGTGAACCTACCAAAAATGAGTAGTATTACATATTTTGCTCCGTCTTCGCCGAAACTAGACATCGACGCTCCTACTTATTCTGGGCATTCAAAGTAAATTCACAACAACAAGTTGTAGTAAAGTTCCACAAGGTCTTCGCTTCCCATTAGGTATCCCCGGCCTGTTCACCGGGAAGTATTTTCAGAAGTTTCTTGTTAGGGACAGTGACAATTTCGTTAAACCATTCATGCAAGTCGCCATTCAGACGACAAGGTATTACGCTACCTTAAGAGCCTCAGGAATTAGGCCCGCCGTTTGATGGACCTTAGCCGCGTTGGAACACGGTTTTAGACACCACCACTGGGCAGGTCTCACCGATTATACAAGTCCTTTCGGATTAGCAATCGGATATGTTTTTGATAAACAGTCGAACCATCTTTGTTACTGAGATCTACGAATGCCTCACCATTTCTAACGAGACAAATATAGACACTCCTTATACCGAAGCTAAAGAGCTAATGTTGCCGAATTCCCTTAACAAGATTAAACTTTCAGGTCTTAGCCTTCTCAGCTAGAGCATCAGTGTCGATTCTGGGTACAGCTATTGAAGCGAATAAAATATCAGTCTTTTCACTGTCTCCTGGAATCGGCTATTTTCACCGTACAAATTATCTTGGATCTAAGGATTACCCTCCCCAAACTTCTTTGCAAAGACATTCTCTCGAATGCAAGCCTATCCGGAAGCAAACCATTACGTAAAACTTCAATAGTACAGGAATATTAACCTGTTGTCCATCGTTGTAGCCGGTTAAGGTACAACTTAGGTGCTGACTAACCCTTGGTTAATTGATATTGCCAAGGAAACCTTGCTCTTACGACCTCACACAGTTCTCAGTGTGATTAGTTCTTACTCCTGCCAGGATTCTCATTCCTTCCGGTTCCACCTTTCCTCTCGGAAAAACTTCTGCACCGAAAAGACGCCCGTTTACCAGAACACTTCTAAAGAAGTGCCTCTAACGTATCGGTAGTATGTTTTAGCCCCGTCCATTTTCAGGGCCTCAAACCTCAATAGGTGAGCTGTTACGCTTTCTTTAAAGGATGACGGCTTCTATGTCTACCTCCCCAGTGTCTCAGGTTTAAGACTCCTTTTGATACACTTAACATACATTTTGGGACCTTAACGCTAGTCTCCCTTGTTCGGGTCTCGTAGAAGCACCTTACGCGCCCCCACTGTTTCCCGTTATATACATCTTACAATTTCTGAGTTGGAATGTTCGCCGTAGCAAAAGCGCTCTGCACGCCCAATCCGTCCTTTACGCCGTAAGAAAATTATAACGAGACTATACGTAGGCATATTTCAACGGGAATCAGCCATTGCCAGATTAGATTGGCTTTTCACCCCTAATCACAAGTCATCTGAGTGCATGCACACAACAACAGTTCCGGCCTCCATTTCCCTTTCGAGAAACTTCACCGTGCTCATGAATAGATCATCTGGCTTCAGATCTTATCCAAGTGACTAATGCATTTTCATACTTGCTTTCGCTATGGCTCCCTAATGTTAACCTCGCCACTTAGATAAACTCCCTGGCCCGTTTTTCAAGACGTACGTTACAACTCCGAAGAGCAGTAACCAACTGTAACTGTTAGATTTCAAGTCTTTTAACTCTCTGTTATGAGTACTTTTCAGCTTTCCCTCGCGGTACTAGTGCACTATCGGACTTACAATAATATTTAGGGTTAGCGGTTAATTCCGCCGTATTCACACATCCAATCCAGGATATGCTACTCTTTTAGGATCATTCATATCAACAAAGTCTACGGGACTATCACCCTCTAAGGTATATCTTTCCAGATAACTTTAACCTGTTAACTTAGAACTACTCAACCACATCTCTATTCTCATTTCTAAGAAAGATTCAGCTTGCCCTCTATCCTTTTCGCTCGCTGCTACTAAGGACATCATTATTTATTTTCTCTTCCTGCTGGTACTAAGATGTTTCAATTCCCAGCGTCTGTCATCCTCTCGGACTATACATGTTTTCACATTCGGAAATTTCTGGATCAAAAGTTGCATGCACTTCCCCAGAACTTATCGCAGCTTGCCACGTCCTTCATCACATTGTAAACCAAGCTATCCGTCTAACAGTAATAATAATTCGGCCAAGATAAGCAATAATAAATTATCACTATCTTGACAGGAGTACAGAATTTTTTATGTTACAATTCTCGAAGAGAATCGCATAAAAATTCTGTTGAATATTTTAAAAATATTCCTAATATGTCGTTTAATTTTAATTAGATACAATTTCTTTTTCTCTCAGTCTAAGACCTGAGAAAAGTTAATTGCTCTAGCTAAGATTGTTCTTTGTCTGTGTCATTGAACATGATTTCGCGTCCAAGGCAATTTAACAGTTACCTTGAACATCATCCCCGAAGGGTATTGTTCTCTACTCCCCAACCGAAATGTTCGGTTAGTTCATCGTATCTTTCACGTGATTTTGTGAATATGATTTGTGAATGGACCCGCCGAGAATCGAACTCGGGTTTCCTCGTTGCAAACGAGGTGTTCTACCATTGGACTACGGGCCCTTTGTAGATCCACTTGGATCCGTTTGAAATGTTAATAAAGATATTAACTGGAGTAGTCAAACAAATTTCTAACCACTTAAGTTTTTATTAAAATAGGAGGTGATCCCTCTGCAGGTTCCCCTACAGATACCTTGTGACGACTTAACCTACCTTGTCGTACCGAGATTCATTCCCGAAGGACTTCACCAAAGCACAACTCGGTTGGTTTGACGGGCAGTGTGTGCAAGAGGCCGTGACATATTCACCGGGTGTTGATAACGCCCGATTACTACGGATTCCATCGTCATGAGGTTGGGTTACAAACCTCAATCTGTACTAAGCTACGCTTTAGGAGATTGGCTTCTCTTCTCAGAGTCGCATCTCATTGAACGTAACATTGCCGCGCGCGTGTTGCCCAGGGGATTCGGGCTGTACTCACCTAACATTGCCCCCACCTTCCTCCTTGTTACCAAGGCAGTCTGTCTAATGTGCTCTTGCGTAGAAATTAGACACAGGGGTCTCGCCTGTTACTTGATTTAACAAGTCACCTCACGGCACAGGCTTATGTCGGCCATGCAACTCCTCTCAGCGCGTCAGGTAAGCCCTTCAGACTGACCTTCATTCTGCTGTCGCTCCTGGTGAGATTCACGGTGTATAATCTGATTAAACCGCACGCGTCACCCGTTGTAGTGCCTCCCCGCCAATTCCTTTAAGTTTCGGCCTTGCGACTATACTTCCCAGGTAGTTCACTCTTCGGCTTCCCTACAGCACTGACGCCTCTCGAGGAGGCGCCAATGTTTAGTGAACAGCGTTTACTGCCAGGACTACAGGGGTATCTAATCCCTTTCGCGACCCTGGCCTTCATCCCTCACTGTCAGATCCGTACTCGTACTGTGCCTTCGCCATTGTTAGTCCGATCAAGATTAACGCATTTTACCGCTACCTCAATCGTACTCAGTACGTCTTCCGGTCTCTAGTACTACAGTATTTCTTGCACGCCTGATGCTTGAGACATCAGATTTCACAAGAAACTTATAGAACAAGCTACGAATGTTTTAGACCCAATAAATGTGGATACGACTTGGACCGCCGGTATTACCGCGGCGGCTGGCACCGGTCTTGCCCAGTCCTTATTCGTCTACCTTTTTACAGTAGACAAAAGATCATCATAGATGATCACTCTGGTTTATTCTATCACACTTTCGTGCATTGTAAAATTTCCTCAGCTGCTGCACCCCGTAGGACTAGGAATAGTGTCTAAGATTCCTTCTTAGGGCCTCTCCGCTAAGAGCCCTTACTGATCATCGCCTTGTTAGTCCATTACACCAACAACAAGCTAATCAGCCGCAGCCCCATCCTAAAGCTCGAGTTTCAGAAACACATCATTGCAGAAATTGTTTCCTATCATGGTTTACCCTCAGTTTCCCGAGGTTATCCATGACTTTAGGGTAGGTTAGCTACGTGTTACTAAGCAGTTCGCCAATATTGCTATTAAACTTGCATGCCTAATTATAAACCAGATAGCCGTATCCGCCAGCAGGATAAACTGGATTTGTGTGTCAAATGATTATGATGGTTTTATGATATTTTAGGATGATTAAATCAAAAATAAATTAAACGCATAATATTCAACGAAGTCTCTCCAACTTGCTTTAGTCATTAAATAAATAACAACTCAAAACTTAAAATATAACATAAGAATAATCAAATGTTATGACGGTTACAAACATGGTTGACTACTACATCCTACCAAAACTCTGTTAAGGTAATCATCCCAGTTAATATCATTAACATTTTATGATGATCCATAAAAATAGAGGTATATAAATGTTTCTATGCCTAAAAAACGAGTTCTCGACGGGAACCTAAATATTTATATAATAATCCTAAACCGAACTATTATGGTAAGACCATTAACAGAATATCCTATAATGTTGCAAGGTGCAAGCATAGATAAGGTAAGAGATCTCCATGATTTGACTGGAGAGTTTAAAGACAACTTCCTAGGAAATCATGATCTGCAAGATCTTTTATTAAATGGAGGCTATGAAGTCCCAGAAGATTCAAGGCCCAAATCTTTCAAAAGTTATCAGTCAGGAGTTAATGGAATGAAAGTTGGAGGACATCTTATGTTTTTGGACTATCTTATCAATCTAGCAACAAAACCAGAACCCCTAATACTAGTATCTTACTCGCCATTAATTTTACCAGGACAAACTGATGAATTAACAATAGAAACACCTTCAGGAATGGACCCTCTAGCACTAGAAACATTTCAAACAAGATGGATGCAAGAACATAAATCAAGAGATCTTGTAAGAGGATATCAAGAAGCATTAGGTTTGGCACTAGATGAATACTCAATGCAATTCATTCTTAATAGGATGGGCTCTCAAAGAGACGCCTTCTTACCAAATGAACCTGCATTTGAACCAGTAAGGGGATTTCAAGAAAGAATAAGGGGTACTTTCGAACCAAGTGCATATCACGTATTAGACAACGCTTACTATAATATGGGAAACAGATTCTTTAGAGCTTGCAGAATGCCTTGGGAGGCATTAGCTGCAGATGAATTCGGAAAAGATTTCATATTAGATGCAGAGCTAGAAAATCAAATGTTAAGAACTTGGCAAAGAGCTTCGATGTATGAATAATACTTAACGGAATTGTTGAAAGAGTCTCCTGAGTAAAATATATCTACTCAGGAAACCTTGTA
>CAYFMD010000026.1:0-6776 GCA_964344105.1 Candidatus Woesearchaeota archaeon
ATGATTGCAAGTAACTTAATGTTGAAAGTCTAAGAGACTTTCAACTGAACCTAAAACCCATACAACTCACCATACTTCTTATTCAAATATTCTAAAAAATCATCTGCATCCAATCCCTTACCACAAACCCCTGTGATAATATCATCAGCCATCCCCATACTACCATATTTATGAATTCTATCTCTCAACCAATCTTTAATCTTATCAAAACTACCTTCAGCAATATGATTCTCAGCATCTTCCATCTCATCAACCAACTTAGCATAAATCTGTGCAGCATAAATTGTCCCAAGAGCATAAGTAGGAAAATAACCAAAGTAACCCTCAGACCAATGCACATCCTGCATAAAACCTTCTTTAGGATTCCTAACATCTAAATCAAAATATTCCTTAACCTTCTTATTCCACTCCTCAGCAACATTATCAACACTAATCGAGCCATCAATCAATCCTTTCTCTAACTCATAACGCAATATAACATGCAAACAATAATGAACTTCATCACTTTCTATTCTAATATAATGTGGAAAAACCTGGTTAATTTCCCGATGCCATAAATCTATCTGATCATCTAAATCAAACAATTCTCTAACCCTTGGAAAAAAATGTTTCCAAAAACTTTTTCCTAGACCAACCATATTCTCCCAAAACCTTGATTGAGATTCATGTAAGCCCAAACTTGGTGCATCACCTAAAACTGTATACTGCTCATCATCGGGCATTCCCAATTCATACAAAGCATGTCCAGCCTCATGAATAGTGCTACCTATTGAAAACAAAGGATCATCCCTAACATTCGTTGTAATTCTAACATCTCTCAGCCCAAGAGTTGTTGTAAAAGGATGTTCACTCAAATCCAATCTAGAAGTACTATCCTTCAAACCAAGCTTCTGAGAAATTTCATTAGTAAATTTTATCTGATTATCCTTATCAAACTCCCCCGAAATCAAGACCTTTTTCTGATCACTATAATTATCTGAACTCTTAATCTTATCTAACAATTCAATCAAACCTTTCTTTAACTTATCAAAAACAGGGTCTAACTTTTCAACAGTCATTCCCTCCTCATAATCATCTAACAAGGTATTATAAGGATGTCCTTCAAATCCCCTATACCCCACTTCTTTTCTCTTCAACTCAACGATCTTAGAAAGATGTGGAAGAAAAACATCAGCATCCATTTCCTCTCTAGCCTTCTGCCAAGCATTAAAACTCAAACTCCTTTCTTTAGCCATCTCGGCTACAAATTCTTTGGGCAGCCTCTTAGACTTACTAATATCCTTATACAAAATTTCAACCATCCTCCTCTGTCTTTCATCCAGGCTTTCACCACCCTTAAGTCTCTGAACAGCCTCCCAAAAACTATCATCAACCATCTTCTCATGAATCTTCTCAGACAAATAACTCATCTGATCAGCCCGTTCCTCATTAGCATCTTTTGGCATATAGGTCTGATTATCCCATTGCATCAAAGCAGAAATCCTACTCAACATAATAATCTCTTTCTGAAATTTCTCAATTGTACTAATATCTTCCTCAAAACTCATCCTAATTACCAATAACTATCATTTATAAGATTATATGAGCCCGCGAGGAATTGAACCTCGATCAGCCGGGCCGAAACCGGATATTCTATCCATTAAACTACGGGCCCATATACAAAAACACAAAGAAAACGGTATTTAAATCTTTATTTATGCCGCATAAACCTGCTGTCTAGATTCCACAGACTCATCTGAATATCCGATATTAGGAAGGTACAATCTAGAATGGCCTCCTTCCTGCAATTCCTCCAGATTAACAATATCAGAAAGGTGGAATAACAATGAACTAGTAGTATAAAGTTCCTGGCCAAGAGTATTACAAGTGAAAAGAAAGATTGAGTTAAATTGGCCATCCAACTGATCCACCAACCTTTGCAAATTGTAAGGCTCATCTCTATCCACATATGACCAAGGTGCCAAATTATCCGCGCCATGGGCGTGCAATAAAAAATTGCCCTCGAGACGATTAAGATATCCATGAACACCTATAAGATCTGCAGCATCATGATCATCAACAAACGTATCAACAATTTCTCCAAATTGAAACCTAGCAACCTCTGAGGCGCTAGCAAGATCTACAAAATCATTTGACCGCCACATAATCCCTTCAGGAAAACTATACTCATACATAACCCTTAAAAAAATTAAACAAATTAATAAATCTACTCACTATCTGCACTAATCTTTATAGAGCCTGCTTGAGCCTCTTGAGCAATTCCAGTCAATCTAAAACTCTTGCCCCTCTTCTCCAAATCTCCAGTAAACTTCTTAACCTTAAACAACTCATCATCCAAATTAACAGCAACCTTCTCATCATCCAATCTAACAATTCCAGAAGCATCATATCCAAAACTAGGCGTGTAAAAATTACCTAACTTCAAATAACTATACTCATTATCAAAACTAACTTTTATCTTTCCACTAATTGGAATGCCCTCAATAAAAATCTTAGTTGCCTTCCCATCAACTACTACAATATCATCTGTAAAACTAACCTCTCCATCAAAATTATCTATAACAACACTAGCACTCTCCAAATCATAATCCTTCCCATCAACAACAAACCCTCCCTTAACCTTCATATCGATCTTATCCATCCTTGTATTAACTTTAAAATTCTCAGGCACATTAAGATTAACTAAAACTGAAATACCGTTAACAACTCCTGGCTCACTAATAACATTACCAGTAACCTTCCCAAAACTAGGATTAATAAAACTTGTATAAAAAACAAACAAAAAGATGAAAAGAAAAATCCCAATTAACATCATCATCCAACGCCCCTTTCTTTTTGGCTTAGTCAAAACAGCTTCTACTTCTTTTTCATCTTCCATTTTTTCTTAAACTGAAATAGAATGACTAGAAATTTTTAATTTCTTTGTCATCCATTACCCTAAATCCTCATCATGGTCTCCAGCTTTTGCTTTGGTAATTATATCCTCTAACTCATTAACAAAAGCATTTGGCCTATTTATATTTTTCATTACAGGCCCTGGACCGAACTTAAATAGTTGTACATCTCCAAAGTTCAAGGCCCTCTGCCAAGGACCTTGCAAAATTTGGATATCGCTTATTGCCTCAAATTCCATTCTCTTAGATAATATTCCAAAATAACCAGTATTTAGAATAATGGAACTGCTAGTTAGATGGTAAGACTCGCCAAATCTATGAATTTCTGTAACAATAATAATAATTAATGCAAAAAACATAACTACCTTCAAAGCAGCATCATTAATAGCCCTGCCAGTATAAAGTGCATACCCCATAAGAATCAACAAAGCAACTATCATAGAGTAATATGGAAAATACAATTTCCTAGAAGGCCTTAATTTCTTAATCCTTTTCTTATGACTCTTTTTATCCATCTTTTTCATATTAAAAACTATGAAAAGAATCTTATAAACATTTAGTTCCCAACCCAAATAGCCCCGATAACGCAAGCAACAATTATCATAGAACTAACAACCTGCCTAATAGTAATCTTTTCTTTCAAAAAAGCCCAGCTAGAAAGATAAATGAAAACAGGGCTCAGTATGAAAACGGTTGTAGTAAAAACAACTCCAAATATTCCATATGCGTAATACAACAAAGCCCTATAACCTACCCAAAACAAAGCAGCAGCTAAAAACAACCATTTCCCACTAGGTTTAACTTTTGACAACTGACCCCTAAATAAAGCAAAGGCCACAACAAAAATAAAAAAACTTCTAATAAAATAAAGAGTGACTGGATGATAAAATGGAACCAAAGGTTTAGTTAAAGTCAACTCAAGCGCAAAAAAGAAACTTCCAATCAACATTGACCAAGAATATTTATCAAACCTAAAATGATGTTTCTTTATATTTGAAATTACTAACGTTACACTTGCTATAAAACCAAAAAGTAAAACAAAATAATTCCTTTCATCAGTATAAACTTCAAATAAAAAACTAAGCAAGAAGGCTATTAGAACTGTAAACAAAGGCAAAGTCAATCTAAGAGTCTGAATTTTGGACAAGTCCTTATTCTTAAAAGCAAAGAATGTAAAATAGTTAGCAAAAATTGAAAAAACAACAACCATAGCCAATATGGCCATATTCATATTTCTTCCAGCCAAAGGATGAATATCCCAAAAAAAGTAAAGCAAAGGCAAACTAACTAAAACAATGGATCCAAAACCATAGACCATAAAATCCTTATAAGTAACCCTTTGTCTATTAGCCAAAAATTTATAGAGAACAGTCCCTCCAGCATCCAAAGCCGCACCTAATAATGGAATATAAAACATTCAATCACCTCAAATAGATAAAAAGTCAAAGGTTAATAAATCTTTCAACCTATTCCATTAATCTCTCTAGATAAAACCTCGTCTAAATTTTCATAAAGTCCATCATTAATCCGATAGTGACTAAGAGCCCGAAATATAAACTCTTCAGAATCTGACATACAATTTCCAAAAAGCAAATCATCAGTAGTTTTAGCCTGCACACCAATCTCCATTGCTCTATCAAAAACTGCCTTAACACAAGCACCTCTATTAAATCCAGCTAAGACTAATCTATCAATCCTTTTATCAGAAATCCAATCCGAGGCAAGAGGGTCATCAATAAAATCATCCATAGTAAGAGTGTGAAACCTATAATCAAGCCCTTTAATACCCTTATAAAGTCTTTCTGCAGTAAGTCTTGTTGCAAACTCATCATCAATATCACTAAACAATACAGGAATATCATTACGGGAGGCAGATTCAACTAACTTCCTAACATTGGCATAACCATCTACAACAGAACCCTGTCTATAAGTAAGCCTCCCACCACTAACCGGCTCAGCTAAATGAACTACATAAACTCCAACGTTTCCCATGAAATTACAAAAAATAACTATTTTTAAACCTAACTCAATTTCTCAGTCAGTATTTTTCTAACAACTTGATAATCTGCCCTCTTTTGAGTAGCCTGCATCACCTGTCCGATTAAGAAATTCAAAGCATTTTGATTGCCAGACTTAAAATCATCAACAACATTCTTATTCCTATCTAAAATTCCATCAATAATTCCTGCTAGCTCACTCTCATCTCCAATCTTCCCACCACTTTCAGCTTCTTTCTTTGGTGAAAAACTCTTAGGGATAAACTTCCTCATTATATCCTTGGCTTTCAACTGAGTAATCTTGCCATCCTTCAAATAACCAAGAAGTTCAACAAAATGGTCACTATTAACCTCCACATCATCCATAGTCTTCTTGTTATAATTCAAAGCTCCAAACCATTCAGTAACTATCCAGGGTAAGGCAAAATTAGCGTCAACCTTTTCAATAACATTTTCATAAAGCTCAGCTATCCCTAAATTTCCAGTAAGGATCTTAGCACTCTCCTTATCTATCTTATGCTTCTTAATTATCTTATCTAACTTCTCCATTGGAGTTTCAGGCAAACTTTTCTCTAAATTACTAACCCTTAACTTATCAACATTAATAGCTGGAAGATCTGGATCTGGAATAAATCTATAGTCTTGAGCATTCTCTTTACTTCTCATCAACTCAGTCTCACCTTCAGAAGGCAACCATCTTCTAGTTTCCATTGATTTAGGCTCTTCCTTTTTATGTCTCTCAAACTCTGCTTCAATAACTTTCTCAATTTCTGTTATAGAATTAACATTCTTAACTTCAGCCCTTTCACTAACTCCCTTAATGCTTACATTTACATCAGCCTTAATTCCTGCATCTTTATTCAAAGCCTTAATATAAGAAAGTGTAAGAACCATTTGCCTTAGCCAACTACCAACTTCCTCTGCACTAACAAAATCAGGCTCCGTAACAATTTCTATCAATGGGCTACCAGCCCTATTGAAATCAACTTTACCAGTCTCAGGATTCCAAGCACCAGGATCCTCCTCCAAGTGAACTTCCGCTATTCTAATTCCCAAAAACTTTCCACCAGTTCCCAAAAAGTCAGAGTGAGCACCACTAATAGTCTTCTGATATCCTGTGGGCATGTCTGGCCAACTATAATGCTTTCTTTGAAAAACTAACTTGCTACTAACCTTGCAACCCAAAATCAAAGCTATCTCAATAGCCTTGTCAACAGCAGACTTATTTGGCAACATAGGCTTAGAACCTGGCTGCCCAGTACAAACAGGACAAACATTAACATTAGGCTTAATCTTCTTCATGTCATGAAAATTCTTACAATTACAAAACAACTTTTCATCAGACTCAATATAACCATGAATCTCCAATCCTATCATCAACTTATCCATAATCAAATCAAAGAATCAATCTTTAAGAAGGTTTTTATGGGACACTAATTCAATGCGCCCTGAATAGCCTTACTATATTGGCCAAATCTAGGATCTCTCCCATCAAGAACCCTAGTCCTTAAAATAGGCTCACCCTCACTAGGAACATATAAACTTCCAGAATAAACAATGCCTGGATCAAGAGGAGCTCCCAAAAAGACCATTCCTCCATTATCCGTTCCAAATCTATCAACAACGACATTGCCCATAGGATTTATCAATGGATCAGGAGACCTAACTTGCTCACCAACAGGCGCGCCATAAGCAGCAAGGCAAAGCTCCCTATTCAATCCTTTAACCGTACGTCCACACAGTTCATTATGCCTTTCTTGACTGTGAACAATTTCTCTATCACCAGGAGCCCTTCCTATAACTAATAGAGGGTAACTTTCCCTCCCCCCAGAGTGAACCCTCCCCAGGGCAAGCCACTGGGGCATCCGATAACCGCCACCCCTGT
>CAYFMD010000027.1:0-6165 GCA_964344105.1 Candidatus Woesearchaeota archaeon
TAAGGTGCAGGGGTGGAAAAATTTGTGTTGAGATATTAATTGTTAGACACGTTCCCTTAGTGGCATTATCACGCAAATACTTATAAAGAATTAGCCCCTCCCTTTTTTATTATAATCAATTAATCATTGGGGTGATTAAATGATTTCCAGACAATCCTATGGATTCTCTGGCTGAACAATTTACACAACAAATTGTTCATGAATAAGAGAGGTGATTTCTCTTTTTTTGGTCTTTTTACTTGCAGTTACTTTAATTAACTACGACTATATATAGTGAACGTGATATATAAATATTGCGTTGCTTGCAAGTAAGGCTGGTAAATGAACTAAAGTTCATTCAGGTCACGTGTAAGGAGGTAATAAAAAAGAAAGAGAAAAATGGTACTTGATTTTGCGAAAGAAGCAGTAAGTAATCTGGATTCGCACAGTATCAATTTTGACGATTTGAAAGCTGGTAAGGCTAACATTAAGGTTTTTGGTGTTGGCGGTGCTGGTGGAAATGCTACAACTTGGTTGTTTAATAAGGGTATTAACGGTGCTACTGTTTATGCTGCTAATACTGACGCTTTGCATCTTAGTATAACTAAAGCTGATGAGAAGATCCTTATTGGTAAGGAGTTGACTCGAGGTTTGGGAGCTGGAGGTAAGGCTGAAGTAGGTAGAGAGGCTGCTAAGGAGTCTATTTCTGAATTGAAAAAGGCTGTTGGTGGCTCGGACATGACTTTCATCATTGGTGGTGAAGGTGGTGGAACTGCTACTGGAGCAATGCCTGTTATTGCACAATTGGCTAAAGAAGCTGGGAGTGTAGTTATTGGAGTCGTTACAATGCCTTTCGAATGTGAAAAGGCAAGAATTGATAAAGCAGAATTTGGATTGCAGGAATTAAGAGACCAAGTTGATACAGCTATTGTTATAGATAATAACAGGCTAGTTGATATCGCGGGACAGTTGCCTATTCAGCAGGCCTTTGCAGTTGCTAATGAATTAATTAGTACAATGATTAAGGGTATTGTTGAGACAATTACTTTGCCAAGTTTGATTAACTTAGATTATGCGGACGTTAGTTCAATTATGAAAAAGGGTCAGGTTGCGGTTATTGGTATTGGTGAGGCAGATAGTAGTGATAGGGTTAATGAAGCAGTTAGACAGGCTCTTACACATCCATTGTTAGACGTGGATTATAGAGGTGCTAATGGAGCTTTGATCCATATTACATGTGGTCCAGATATGAAACTAGAAGAATTTAGTCAGGTTGGTAAGTTAGTTACAGAAAATATTGCTATGGAAGCTCAGGTAATTATTGGTGCAAGAATCAATAAGGACTTTGAAGGTCGTGTTCGAGTTATTACGATTATGACTGGAGTTTCTAGTCCGTACATCCTTGGAAAGCAGAAAGTGCATGAAGTGGGTGCGGAACCAATCAATCAGGAATTTAATGAACTAGGAATAGATTACGTAAACAATTAATCAGTTAATGGGGAAATTAGATTCACGTCTTATTTATTTTGCCTCTCACCATTTTTGGTGAGGGGCTTTTTTTATTTTATATTTATTGAGGAAGATATAGGTCTCCTGAAAGATAGAATGTGGATTCTGTAGATCCAATATTATATCTTAGTGAATGGATGTTCAAATGAAGAATAGATGCTTCAGGTTCTATATCATTGCATTCCTCAGATAAAGAATAAAGTGCATCAATTATTGCTATGCCTAAGGGAGTTAAACCTCTATATCTAATATTGTTATCTGATGCCCATATATTTAGATCATCTCTACTTTCAAAACTTGGGCAAGGCCTCGTTCCAGTTGAATAACTAAGACCATTAGCTTCTATACCTCTCTGAATTGACCTGGAGCAAGGTCTTCTAAGTTGAATTTCTAGAGGGCTAACTCTACTTTGACTTTTAATTTTTCTACCATGATCTATAATTCTCATGGTACTATTTAGAAATTTTATTTAAAAAACTAACTACATATCCTTTCTAGTAATTGCCACAACAGGCCGGTGATTTTTGTTGCCCCATCCACCGTAGAATATCTTGTTGATTAGTGCAGGAGGCCTTTGTCTTATTGGTTTGCCCATCCCCTCCCCAGCAGTTATTACCATTTCTATTTCCTTTCCATCTGGAATTCCTAATTTGTTGTGAAGAGTTAAGTCTGAGAATGGTGCAACTAGACTACTTGAAATTCCTAGTTCGGCTAGTTGTAGTGTGAAGTTTTGTATTGCTGCTCCAACATTTTGTTTAAGATATTTTTCTCCATTCTTATCATACATTCTTTTCATTTGAGTAGAATCTGATGTTACGACAATAACATAAGGGGCTTTTGCGATGAAAGATTGCTGGCATGCTTGAGCAATCATGGCAATTGTTTCTTCATCTTCAACAATTATGAAATGTATTGGTTGTAGGTTTCCTGCAGCAGGACCTAGATTGGCTGTTTGGATAGCGTGGATGATATCATCTATCTTAGGTTTATGATTTGTATATTTCTTTATGAATTTTGTCTTCATTAATAATTCTCTGAATTTCATAGTAGTTAGAAGTAGAGAGTGTATAAAAATGTTATCTTGTCTTGAAGAATGCTATCATTAGTTCCAGTGATAGAAGAGACCATGCTATTATGCTTACTGTTCGATTTCCTGTAGCTTGAGCTATGCAGAATAGTGCAAGTGTTGTTAATAGTAGATATCCTGTGAATGACATTGTATTATATCAGAACTCTAATTCCCTGAAGGGGTAAAACGTCCCGAGGAGGACTCGAACCTCCGACCCTACGGTTAACAGCCGTATGCTCTACCAACTGAGCTATCAGGACATGTTATTTTGAGAAAAATTTGGTATATAAACTTATTCCTTTTCTATATCAAGTTCTAGATCTGCATCGTCTTGGCCTTTCTTTTTTCTTTGTCTTTCTAGCCTTCCATAGACGTTACCTTGTTTAGATCCGTTAATTAAAGAGGTTACAGCCTGTACAGCATCTTCCATTTCTTCGGCAGGACCTATTAAACCAATCTCGTTGTCATCCATTGCTATCTCGCAGTTTGTTAGATTGCTTAAAGTCTTCAGAGTCTTTCCTTTTGTTCCTATGATTCTTGCTCGGACTCTTTCTAAGTCATTTCTTTTTGTTATGTCTTTTATATGGACTGTTTGTAGCATGAAATTGTCTTGTTGTAAATCTAGTGCCTTGTCAGCTGAGAAACCTGCGTTTATTGCTTCTAGAACTTCTATTGCTATAAATTCCTTTTCAGGTTGAGCGTCTACGAAAACTAAGTGACCTTTGTTTGTTATTTTAACCTTTAGTTCTCTCTCTAAACGTTTTTTAGAACGAATGACTTCTTTCAGATTTTCGATGTATATTTCTTGCACCATATTAGAATTCACTTGCGACTTCTTTTATGAATCCTTTCTTTTTTAGCCAGTCAACTTGGGCTGGAGTGTATTTGAAAATTAGATCCCCTCTTGTGTCTCCGTCAAACTCCCAAGGTTTTACTATAACAGTGTCTCCAGTTCTTATCCAAAGTCTTCTTCTCATGCTTCCAGGAATTCTGCAGTTTCTTTCTTTATCGTCGAAGCACTTAACTACCATTCTGTTTCCACCAACTCTTTGATCTACTACTCCAATTACCTCTCCATCTTTTGGAGTTCTAACTCTAATTGGTCCTTCTGTTGAAGGGGCTTGCCTTGGTGCATTTTTCTTTGATTTGTCTTTAAATTGTGGCATTTTATATTTAGAGAGAGAAATATGTGTATTTAAGACTATCTAATGAAGAGATCTGCAGCTGCATATCCAAAAGCCTCTAATGTTCCGTAAACTCCTGCAGTTGTTGCAAATCCCTTTATACCATATCTTTTTTCTTCGGTTTCATAGCAAATAGCAGTTGCTCCTGCAGCAATAGTTGCAGGACCATAAGTTAAGAATGGCTCCGATAGCATTCCTAAATGCCCTTCAGATAATCTTTTTAGGATACCATTACCTACTGCAACAATGCATCCTCCAACAATCATTTTTTTTGAAAAGCCAGGATCTCTTTCCATGGTGCTATCTTGATAGACTACGTTTCTTAACATGCCAGCTTAGTTGGAATAATGAGTATATAAAAATTATTAGAATAGACCCAAGGCTGATGGCAAGATTAGGACTAAAACAATACTAATGCTACAGGAACATCTTGGATCTTCATTATACCATGTTCTTCAATGATTCCTGCCTCAATGGCAGCTTGGACGGATTTTTCACCCACAATGTTGAAAGTTGCATCCTCATTGTCTAGATTTTGTAGAATTTCAATGATTTCTTCCTTTGTTTTCTTGTCTCCCTTGAAGAAAGATTCTCTGACCTCTATCTGCTTTATGCCTTCTTCGAATGTCTGCCCAATGAGCTCTGCGTCAGCCAGAGCTACTATGTTTCTATATGCTTCGTGTATTTTTATGAACATTTTCTCGTTTTGGTATCTCCTAACATAACTTAAGGGCCAGTCAGAAATCTTGATTAGCCTTATTTATAGTTAATAAGACAATTCATATATAAAAATTGCTATGAAATAGCTAAAAATGATTAAAAATTCAAAAATTGGAAATTTTTGACCTTTGAATATCAAAGATATTAAAAGAAAATAAAAAAAAGAAAAGATTTATTCGATTTTGAAAGTACAAACCGTTGTACCGCAAGTAGGGCACGATCCTTTCATCATATCTTTACCCTTCTTAGTCTGAGTCTTTTTTGCGTCCTTGATCTCAGTCTTTGCCTTGCACTTAACACAATATCCTGTAGCCATTTGATTAACCTCCTTGAGATTTATTTATTGCTTCTCACTATTTTACACAGGGATTTGGGGTATTTAAACCTTTTTTTGAGGTTTAAATCTCTCAAAAATCAGAGATTTTAGAGATATGTTAAAGCTTATTTAGGTGTAAAAATAGGCAATTATAAGTGTGAATTAAGCAATTCTACAAGTCTTGGTATCTTCTCATCTGGATCGAATTCGTCAAGAGGAGATCCATCAGGACCAAATCCTAATGGAGGAAGTTCTGTTTGATAACTAGGGCCAAATCTGTGGAATTGGTAGTCAAATCCGGGATTTGTAGAAGCTGGACCAAAAACTTCTACTGCTGAATCAAATACATTAGCAGCACCTATTGTTTCATAGTGTTTTGTTGGAATAAAGAATCTAGTTTGCCCTCCAAAATACATTACAGCTGCATTGCCCGCCGAAGTTATCCTGTCGGCATGGGCATTTCCACCAGTTGCGCGTTCTAGCTCTAAGGGATCCATTTTAAAATTATATCTTAGCTCTTACTGAGTGCTTAGCTCCGCAAGCTAGGCAATTAAGTGTGGCGTAAGTTTTTTCCTTCTTAAGTTCAGTGTCGGGCTTTCCACATTGTGTGCATAGGACAAATTCTTTAGTGTAATCTTCTATTTTCTCGTTGATCTTACCTGAATTGATCTTTCTTTGTAGGATGGCTCTTCCATTCTTTATTGCTCCAGATGTAGCTAGCTCCTTTAGTAAGAACTTTAGGAAATGATCTTGATCTCTTCTTAGATGTGAAGCTATTTGAGGAATGTTTGTTAGAATTGTCTTAGTTCCCTCTATGTGACCTTCTACCTTTGGTATTTCAAACCTTTCACCTGAATGCTCAATTGGCTTAAGGTCTTTGTATGCTTGATCTAAAAGTTTATTATAATCTTCCATATTAATTGAGAGAATTGTGTGTTTTTAAGTTTAAGGGTTTGGATAGAAATTTATATTTGGAAAATGTCTGATCTCTCATTATCCATTCTAAGGTTGCCATTAGGATTATATCCTCCTCCTACAAACATTGTCCTCGGCCCCTCGTCCGCCACAGTTATGAAATAGGGAATTTCCTGAGTTTCTAAAAAGTCTCTTAAATCTCTATAGGCCTTCAAGGAATCCCCTTGAAGATAATTCCATTCCTGAGATATACAATTCAAGGGGCTAAATTTCAATTCTCTTGTAGCCCTTCTTATTAATTCTCCATCTAAAGGATCTTCTGTATCTATGCTTCCGAAAACAGGAGGATGGGAAAGGTCATATCTCCCATATCTTAACAATTTTGCATCACTGCCAGGTAATTCTGATACTATTTCAATTGGACTTGTATCCCTTGAGACTAAATCCTCAAATTCATCCATTCTAGTTAAAAG
>CAYFMD010000028.1:0-6074 GCA_964344105.1 Candidatus Woesearchaeota archaeon
CTAAAAACAAATTTAAACCCAAAGCCATATCTTTTTTCATGATAGAACAAAAACTTTACCTTCTACCAATCATTGGAGCAATAATAGGAGCATTCACAAACTACTTAGCAATAAAAATGCTATTCCATCCAAGAAAACCAATTCTAGGAATTCAAGGACTATTGCCTAAAAGAAGAAAGATTCTAGCAAGCAAAATAGCAGACTCATCAACAAGAATCCTACCAGATTCAGTAAAAAAACTACAATCAATTCCCCTAATAGGACCAACAATAATTAACGAAATAAAAGGAACTATTGAAAATCAAGTCAACAATCTGAGCCTAGAAGAACTAGAAGAGATAACTATGCATGTAATGCACAAAGAACTTAACTTCGTAATATGGATTGGGGGAGCGCTAGGGTTCTTAATTGGACTACTACAAATACTAATTATAATCTAATCTGCAAAATCATCTTCCGCCTTAGAAATCTTCTTGAACTCAACTAAGTCAATCAAACTAGGCATAACTTGAATTATATCTTTGAAAGTAACAATTCCCTCAAAATTACCTTCATTAAATACAACTAGATGCTTAATCTCATTCTGACCCATCTGATGCATTGCTTCATGAACATCCTCATTAGCCTCAACAGTTTTCAAGTCAGTAGACATTATCTCATTAACCTTAGTTTCCTTAGCATCCAAACCCTCAGCAACAACACTCCTAGCAATATCTTGCTCAGTAATTATTCCTACAGGCTTACTTTCTTCAATAACAATCAAGCTACCTACCCTATGATTCTTCATATTTCTAGCAGCAGCCTCGATAGAGGCATGCCTATCAATATTAAAAACGTCCTTCACCAGTACATCAATTACCTTATATCCTGTATCCATATTATTTGCATGTAAAACAAGTATTTATTTATTTCGTATAAAAAATTACTACCAATCAGTACATCTTAACATTCTCATCAATCTTACTCCACTCCTGCACACTACCCTCATAATTCTGAACATGATAACCTTTCTGATTCAACTGATTTGCAACAACGTTACTCCTCCCACCAGTTCTACAATGCACAATAACCAATTCCTCCTTACTAGGTTTATCAAACCCATATTTCTTCTTAAACTCATCCTCACTTAAATCAAAAGCCTCTTCAATTTCTTCCATAGGCAAATGCTTAGCCGTAGGAATCATCCCATGCTTTAATTCATCTTCCCTTCGAACATCTATGAGAACATAATCCAAATTATTGTCTATCATTCTCTTCAATTCATTTGTACTAACTACCATTATTCAAAGTAATCTTTCACCTTTTTTAATTTTTTCAATAATCAAAGCAATCCTCTTATCCCTAGTCTCCTGCCTCTTCCCACTATCCACCCAATAAATAGTATATCTTTTTTGAGAAGGAGATAATCCTACGAATTTGTCTAACAAATTATTCTCAACTAAACTCTTATTCAAATCACCAGGAATATCAGGGACACCAGGATTCTTAGGCCTGCCGTGATCAATAGTCTTCTTTTTCTTTCCCAACTCATAAGCAGCAAGCCCAGCAGGACGCATTCTACCTTCCTCAACCAACCTCTTAGCATAACTCAATGTATTATTACTCCATCCAGCATTAGGCTTTCTCTTAACAAAAGTACGACTAAATCTATCTTCATCAATCCTCTTAATTATAGTATCAATCCAACCAAAACATATAGCCACCTCCATAGAGTCCCTATGACTAAGAGAAGGCTTACCAGTATGTTTCTTATAACTAATTAACCTAACAGAATCCTCCCTATCAGCATTCTCCTCAAACCACTTCTCAAACTCTCCAATAGTACCTGCATAACATTCCTTCATAATCTAGAAACTAAAATAGAATTAATAAAACTAAGCCTTACCCTTAGCTCTTCTAACTTTTCTTCTCTGAGCTCTCTTACTTCGAGCCTTCACTTTCCTAGTAACTCTTGTTCTTGGCATACTAACAGGTATTAAATTCCATTTAAAAAGCTTCCTAAAACAAAAAATAAATTAAAAAACAAATTTAAAAATTATCTCTTATTGAAACAATCTCTACAATAAACCGGTCGATCTTCACTAGGCTTAAACGGAACCTCACATTCCTGTTTACATTCTGCACAAGTTGCCTTATGCATCTTCCTAGGTCCACCAAAATTATTTCTCCCCCTATTGCCCCCGCCAAATCCACTACCACGATTACCATTAAAATTTCCCATACTAACATCCCCCCTTATAATCTACTAAACATCTAATTGATTCCATTTATCTAATAAGAGAAATCATAACTAGAAGAATATAATTAATCTATAATCGAAATTAATTAAATGCGTATTTAAACCTATCTAGTAGCCCTTTCAACTTGTCTAGGATAAGCTCTCTTAATTTTCTCTCTTTGCCTTTTCAACAAACCAGTTTCAAACTTACTTGAATCAAAATTAGTAATAACTTCTAGCCTGCCTCCAAGACCAAAACCAAACCTTGACTGACAATCACTCAAAACTTTCTCAGCATCCTTTCTAACAGTTCTAGCTGAAGCACCATTGTTTGAAAAAATCAGAGCACCAGTTCTCCCAGTCTCACCATGAACTATCATCATATCCAATCCACCATTACGCCTATAGTATTGCTCTATTTGTTCATGAGAGATAATTTCGCCATTAGGCAAACTATGAGTATTATTCATTCTACCCCCAACAAATAAAAATCCACCTTCAAATCTACCTAAATCCTCAGTATTAAACCACCTCCTTCCATCGTGATTTACAAAAGCCGCCTCTGTTTGTTCAGGATCTCTCCAATACTCCCTAAATACATTAGGCCCATTAACAAGAATAGTTCCAGATTCACCGTTTCCAACTTCTACAACCGAATCATTATCAAGTTGACCGGAATCTGCAATAATCACCTCCACTCCTTTAATAACCTTGCCTGAAGAACCAAATCTAAACTCATCGTCAGTAAAAACACTAACAACTGGAGAAGTCTGTGTCAAACCATATCCCATATAAATTCTAGATCCAAGAACATCAAGCGCAACCTGAGTATCAACAGATAAAGGAGCGGATCCTCCCACAAAATACATTTTATTTTCTCCAAATTTATTTTTTATTCCATCTCTAACTTTTCCATAAAATCTTTTATCAGCAAAATTATGAAACCACATTGACCAGCCATCTTCCTCAGGAGCAATACCTTCATTAATTTCAGCATACCTCCTCCTAGAAGAATTAGCTAAAAGCCTATCAAATGCAGCCAATGCAACACGCGTTCCTTTCTTTCTAACCTCAGATCTAACATCATCTAGCATTTCATTAGCAATTGTAGGAATTATGACTGCATAGTGAGGATTAACATGTGCCGCATATCCTCTCTTTGCATCAGACCTATTTGTAAAATGAACTCTCCCGCCACTTAATAAAAAAGATTTTTGCATCCCATAATCAAAAGCGTGCCATTGTTTAGCTAAACCTCCAAGATAGATTCCCTGATCAGCACCATCTTCCTCTTCTGCCAATCTCGCCAATCTTCTTGTAGCCAGAATATTTGAACAAATATTATCATTAGTCAAAACTACTCCCTTAAACCCCCTTCCATCTACAGAAGTAGTTCCAGATGAAAAAATTATCGTAGAAGGATCGCTAGGATTAATCTCTATATTAGGACCAAATGGATCTGGAGATAAAATAGTATCAAGAGTCATAACAGGAACATTTCCAGAATAACTATCAAGCTTATCAGAATAATCTCTACTTGAAACAATCACCTTAGGTTCTACATGTTTAATATATTCCCTATACATATCAGGAACTCTCAAATTTTGATCTACTGGAACAGAAATGGCCCCAGCGTATAAAACACCAAGATCTGCTGCGGTGAATCTAGGCTCATTATCCGTAACAATCATAACCCTATCTCCTTTTTTTACACCCATACCAACTAGCCTATTAGCAACTCCATAAGACCTCTCTCTTAATTCATCAAAGGTCCAACCCCTATCAGATTTAGCCATTCCAGGAATCTGCCTCCTAACTGCAATTCTATCTTTATGTTGCTCAACAGAATAATCAAATAGTCCTACTAAAGTATCTACACCCATCTAAAATACCAAACTTTAACTTTTTAAAGAATTACTATACTAAATTACATACCTAAATGCTTCATCAATTCAAAGATCACAAATGCTGGCCAAACTAATGCCTGCAAGAATCCAAGAACACCATTCCAGAATCCAGTCGAATTAGAAATGTTATACACAGCAGCTCCTATGAACCCCAAAAAGTAAAACATTCCACCACATTCAGATCCACACATATTTTTCTTCTTTCCCATATCTTAAACTAACTATCTAGATATATAAAACTAACTCCTACTAGTTGTCCCCTTAGATCCCTGATAATGACTATTCAATCCAGGATCTCCGTAAGACCTCTCAACAGGTTCATCATATTTAACTATAACTCCTAAAATAATATTTTGTCCAGTATTATACAATGCAGGCAATTTAGTCCTCATCAAATGGGCAGTAACTCCTCCCTCATAGCCAGGATCAACCCAACCTGCATTAGACCTCCTGCCCTCAGCAAAAAACATCTCCGTATCAGGACTCATAAAACCAGGATTTTGTAAATAAGGAGAATCTATCAAGTGGATTCCAACAGTATCAGGAACTTTTATCTGAGGCTGCAATTGAGCAATAATAGTTTCTAAAGGAGGTATAACCAAATCATTAATCCTCACTTCATCATATAATCCATCTTGTTTCTTGCCAGTATCAACTAAATCAACATCCCTAAATCTATAAGCACTCTCTCCCAATTGAAAAACCAGATATGGTCCCAAAGTTTTAACACCAAGGTCATGACCAATCATCTCAGCCTCCAATTCATCAGTGACTATCCTGCCTCCCAATCTTTCTTCGGTATGAAAAAACATCTGAGCAAAAGGGGTCCTACCATAAAGTCGGATAGTATTTGGGTTATAATTCATAACACCTAAAACTCCATTTTGATTAGTCTCTATCTTCAATCCCAATCTTCCCCTACTACTTCTAAGATCAACTCTAGTCATCATATCAGTAACAATAGTCTCATGAGGCCTTATCTCTGCCCAACTTCTTGAAGGAAGATCAATTACAATACCTGCCTCATCAGGATATCTAATAGCATGTTCATCAGAAGGCCCTCCATCATTAGCGGGAAAACCTGCAGAAGCCAACTCTTCAACAATCCTTTCCCTAACACCATTATCAAAAACCCTAACCTTTCCAATCCTTAAATCCAAAGAACCTGGTTGTATCTGACTATCATCAAAATCTTCTAACTTAAATCCATCATCTCCTAAACACCTCCTAATCCACCTATCACTCAAAACATGGATACTAGGAAATAACAGTTCAGGACCTGCTATATACATAAAAAAACATCAAAATGGCTATTATTAAGTTTTATTGCCTTCCAATAGGAAATAATGAAACATATTTAGTTTTCAAATATCCTAGTTGCCTCATCATTTCAATTGGAGCGTCGTGAGCCGTTGGTTCTATTTTTTGTTCAGATCTTTTTTTTGAAGATGAATCTCTCATTATATCACATAAAACATAGGCTTCCGATACTTGTCCACCTTCCTTTGTCCTATATAAAACTCTAACATATCCTTTTTTAACAACTGATGTGTCATCTTGTAAATGTGCTTCGTGTAATAACCCTACCTCAGCACTTCCTCCTGATAATAGATCATGTCTAATACTTGATCTTGATTCTCCTAAAAAAGTAGTTTGAGTATCAGAAGATTCAGATTCTGGTATTACCTGGCTTAAATCAAGATAAAATGCGCGAACTTTTTTTGGATCAAAAAATGTAGAATAATCTCTTGAAATAGTTCCATCTTTTTCTCTTTTGTATAATACCTTTTCAGGTCTTCTTTCAACTAATTCAGCGACATTCTCAGATCCAAAACTCTTAAGTTCTGTTTCTCTGCTTTCTTGTAAATATCTTTCTAGATTCATTTCCATCAAAAATGTGACATCCTCCGTCCCCTAAAGGTGCTCCCTTGAAGCCCTCTCCACCACCG
>CAYFMD010000029.1:0-5212 GCA_964344105.1 Candidatus Woesearchaeota archaeon
TTTTTTAAAAATTGCAGTCAGTGAACCTCTTGAGGTTCAATGATACTCTCTCCAAATATGCTTACACTTAGTGCACCTAAAAAATCTTGTTTCAGCCTCATCTCCAGCCCTAGAAACTGAAGTCCAAAAGTAAGCTTCCTTATTACTACATTTTCCACAAACACAACTAATCACTGGAAATACATCAGTGTCCTTATCTGTAATAACTCCAATAGGCGGAGCCTTCTTCATCTCCTCACTAGCCTCAATCTTTAACTTACCCTTAGATTTATATCTACACCTGACACATTTCATCTCCTTGCCAGATTTCATCAGCACAGAACCACATTTCGGACAAAATTCCATTCTAAACACAAATATCCCCACGATATTATCCAAATAGTGACTTAAAAGATCTATATATATGTTTGTTTTTAACGTTTCTATCAACAAGTACTAAAAAATCACCCAAAAATCCACTTCAATCCATCAACCAACCAAATCTTAGGCCATCCAAGATAAGGAATCCTCAAAACAGCCTTGCCTATAACCCTATCTTCAGTTATTGTAGTTTCATCAGTATTAAACAAATTATTTCCTTTAACCAACTGCTGGGCATTATGATCTCCCTTGGTTGCTATCAAACCATCTTCAATACTAACAATCCTATGAATGATAGGCCTTGGAGCAGTAGAATCTGAATTGGCTTGAAAGATAATTACATCTCCAATTTCAGGCACAAATCTTCCCCAAACAACTATAATGTCTCCCTTAGCAAACCCATTTCTCAAAGAGAATTCAGAAAACTGTTCATTACTAATATCTCTATCTTCATACCAACCACCACATTCATCCCAATATCTATCAAAATTAACTCTTTCAATTTCTGACTCATCATAAATATTTCCACATAATGAAAAAGCTCCATCAGTACCAACAATCTGATGGTCCATACTACTAGATTCAACACCTGCCAAAGGCAAACTAGTCCCAAAAATCAAACTTAATCCAGGAAAGAAAATCACTTTAACAAATATGTAAATCAACAAAAGCGCAACAATCCAGCTTAATATAGAATCCGAATTCCAAACCCATTTCCAAAACTTCTTAACCTTCTCCCAACTATTATCCATAAACAGTAGTAGAGATTTGGGTTTTTAAAATGTTAGTTTGATTCTCACTATAAATTTATAAACACTAACCATTATCATCCAGCATGGAAAACAATAATGAGATAAATCTAAATCTTCCAGAGAAAAAAGCTAAGTTCTCAAAAAACACAATCTTTATAATACTAGCAATTTTTATTGCAGCAGTAGTCATATTTAATATGACAGATAATACAATGGCTAAAACAGTAAAACTTGAAACAAATCAGGGGGACATCGTAATAGAATTATACGATGACATGCCAATAACAGCAGGCAATTTTGAGAAGCTTGTAAGTGAAGGATTCTATGATGGAGTTATCTTTCATAGAATAATTGATGGATTCATGATACAAGGTGGAGATCCAGAAGGAACTGGAATGGGTGGACCAGGTTACACAATAGAAGATGAATTCACACATGAAGGCGGAAACAAGAACAATAGAGGAACAATCTCAATGGCTAACGCAGGACCAAATACTGGTGGAAGCCAATTTTTCATAAACACAGTAAACAACAATTTCCTAGATAGTAAACATCCGGTATTCGGAGAAGTAACTGAAGAATCTATGGAAGTAGTTGACAAGATTTCTAAACTAGCGACAGATCCTGCTGACAGACCAGTAGAAGAAGTTAAGATCATTAAAGCTTCTCTGATTTAATTTTTCTAACATTTATTATTTACCAGTGAATAGAAATGTTTATATACTAAAACAACTCTGTATATACGAAAGTGTATACACACTTTCAAATAATACACCTCTTTTCCCCTGGACGAGCAAAGACGTGCTTTGGCATGACACTGGCTTTTCTAGGGTTTATATTCACAAAATGGAGTCGGACATTTTCAACCACAAGATTTTATGTAGAGAATGTAATGTCACAATGAATCCTATAGAGATAATGAAAAACGGATTCACGCTTCGAGCAATTAAATGCCCAAAATGCAATTCTAAAATAGTTCATCCAAAGGACGAACAAGACTTCAAAGATTTCAACGATCTAAAGAAAAAACAATTCAATGTTAAAATGAGATTCGTTGGAAACTCATACGCTGTTTCAATCCCTAAAGAAATTGTTAATTTTATGCAACATCAAGAAAAAATGGTAGATGATATGGTAAAATTATGCTTAGAAGAATTTGGGACACTAAGGATGAGCTTCGCTTGCGATAAACATCAGAAACATTTAAATAAACATCATTCAAATCCTAGAGATAATCAAAACAATAATTTTTAATAAAAATGTCAAAACCAGTTAAGTTAAGAGTTGCTGAAGCGCTACAAGATGACGCATACAGAGGAATTGCTAGAATAGATTTCGAAGTAATGAAGCAACTAGGCATCCGAAGAGGAGATATAATCACAATAAAAGGTGAGAGAGAAACTGTTGCAATAGCAGACAAAGCATACCCTGCAGATGTTGGTGAAGGAATAATTAGAATTGATGGCATAATAAGAAAGAATTCTAGAACGGGAGTTTCTGAAAATGTAACTGTAAGCAAAGCAGACATTAAAGAAGCAAAGAAAATAATCATAGCACCAGCACAAAAAGGAATTAGAGTTCAAGGAGATCTAAAACCAGGACTTTTAGGACGTGCTATCATTAAGGGAGACATAATAGTTCTTGGAGGGGTTCAAAGAAGAAAAGATTTAATGAGCGAAGAAATGGGAATGGATGATATTTTTGGAAATCTAAACGACATCTTTGGAGGATTTGGAAACTTAGGAGGAATCCAACAAATAAGATTTATTGTAGCTAATACAAACCCAAACACTCCTTGCATAATAACAGAAAATACAGAAGTAGTTCTAAGCAGCAAGACAGTTGAACTATCTGAAGAAACAGTTCCAGAAGTTACTTATGAAGATATTGGTGGATTAACAGATGAGGTTAAGAAGATAAGGGAGATGGTAGAACTACCTTTGAAAAGACCCGAAATTTTTGAAAGACTAGGAGTAGAACCTCCAAAAGGAGTTCTATTACATGGACCCCCTGGAACTGGAAAAACCCTTTTAGCAAAAGCTGTTGCAAATGAATCAGATGCAAACTTCATTTTACTAAACGGTCCAGAAATCATGAGCAAATTCTATGGAGAATCTGAAAAGAAAATCAGAGATATTTTCGAGGAAGCAGAGAAAAACTCGCCATCAATAATATTCATAGATGAAATAGATTCCATAGCTCCCCAAAGAGAAGAAGTTGGAGGAGAAGTTGAAAGAAGAGTTGTAAGTCAGCTATTAACAATGATGGACGGTCTACAATCAAGAGGAAAGGTAGTTGTTATTGGAGCTACAAACAGACCAAACTCAATCGATCCAGCTTTAAGAAGACCAGGAAGATTTGATAGAGAACTAGAGCTAAGAGCTCCAGATAATAAAGGAAGATTACAAATTCTAAAAATCCACACAAGAGGAATGCCCCTAACTAAAGATGTAAACATAGAAGACATCTCAAGAGTGACTCATGGATTTGTTGGTGCAGATCTATCCTCACTAGCAAAAGAAGCCGCAATGGTAGTTCTAAGAAGATTATTGCCTAAACTAGATCTTAAGGAGGAGGAAGAAATTCCAGAAGAAGTTCTGAAAGAACTAAAGGTAAGAAAGAAGGATTTCGATGAAGCCTTGAAAGTAGTAAGACCTTCTGCAATGAGAGAGGTACTTGTTGAAACTCCAAATGTAAACTGGAATGATGTCGGAGGACTTTCAAAGATAAAACAAGAATTAAAAGAAGCTGTAGAATGGCCTCTAAAACATCCAGCCTCATTCAATAGGCTTGGAATTAAAGCTCCAAAAGGAATTCTACTTTACGGACCGCCTGGAACAGGTAAAACATTACTAGCTAAAGCAGTTGCAAAAGAATCAGAAGCAAATTTCATACAAGTAAAAGGCCCGTCACTACTATCTATGTGGGTTGGAAAATCAGAAGAAGGAATAAGAAAGATATTCAATAGAGCAAGACAAGTATCTCCTTGTGTAGTATTCTTTGATGAAATTGACTCTCTAGCTGGAAAGAGAGGAATGGAAACTGGTACAAAGGTAACTGAAAGAGTTTTGAATCAAATGCTAGCAGAAATGGACGGTATCGAAGATCTATCTAATGTAGTCGTAATAGCAGCTACAAACAGACCAGACATGTTAGACTCAGCACTATTAAGACCTGGGAGATTTGATAGAATATTACTAGTAGGAGCACCAGAAAGGGAAGGTAGAGAAAACATATTCAAAATACATACTAAGAACATGCCTTTAGCAAAAGATGTTAATGTACAAAAGATATTAGATCAAACAGAAGGTTATGTTGGTGCAGACATAGAATCGCTAGTAAGAGAAGCTGCAATGCTATCTCTAAGAGATAATATTGATACCAAAGAAGTTAAAATGAAATATTTCGAAGAGGCCATAAAGAAAGTCGGTGCTTCAGTAACTAAATCTGATATGGACAGATATCGAAAGATCGAAACCGAATATCTAAGATCTGCCAAGGCAGCTCTCGAAGTTCCAAAGAGTTATTTGGGATAAAATGGACTCCAACAGTTACAGGGCACAAATAAATAGTGAATTTGATCAAATAGGTAGGGCGCCAGAAAAAGGAGCTCCAACTAAGACAACATACTTATCGATGTATTTAGTCCCAAATGAAGCGATAGATACAGTATTCTCAGAACATTACGAAAGCTTACTATCTGGAACAGATACGATAAGGGCGCTAAGGCCATAGTAATGTCATTACTCAGTAATAACAAAATAGAAACATTTAAATACTTCTAATACGCTTGAAAACTATGGATAGAAGAAATCAAGCACCAAATTATACAAATGCGCTAGCAGTTGTAGATGGGAATACTGCAATTTTTACCCCCATGGGAACAAGAATTGATTTTCGAACAGAGGATCAGAACAGAACCATTGAATGGCTAGCAACACAAACAGGTTACCTAGCAGAATCTGGTATGAGAGAAGATAAACCAACCTATGAATAAATATCACAAAAGGAGGCAAAAATTACGTTAACAATTGTTTAGATCTTTAGGGTTCAGTTGAAAGTCTCTTAGACTTTCAACATTAAGTTACTTGCAATCATTC
>CAYFMD010000030.1:0-4981 GCA_964344105.1 Candidatus Woesearchaeota archaeon
TCAAAATAAGAAATAATCAGCTTCCCTTTTTCTGTTATTGAAACATCAACTTTGACTCCTGGTCCCTCATCCCTTTCTTTGTAAACTATTCCCTCTTCAGTAAATTGTTTGATAACAATAGACATCTGACCATAGGAGAGCCTTGTCTCTCTGCTTAATTTTAATATATCATGTTTTCCATTACGAGCTATAATTTTCAGAAGATCAACATATCGTTTGTTTATTATGAACCTATACATCTTTCTTTCCCTCCAATTTCATCGCTTTCTTAAATTCTCCAAACGTTATTATAGCAAATTCTACGTCATTTTCCTGCATCCTTTTGTAATATTTTTCGTATTGCTCTTTTATTTCACTAATATTCATCGCCTCTTTCCCCCAATTTTTTAACAATTCTAGCAACATTGTTTTCCATCTGCTGCAACACTTGGCTTAGCATAATTTGGTTTTCAGAACTGGTTTTCATCATACTTTGCAATTCCCAAAAATTCTCATAGATCTCATCAGTTGTAATTGGCTTATCTTTTAAAGAATTAAAGAAGGGAACAACACGATCATCCATGTCTTTTTGGGCTGTTTTTGAATGGACAGTCTCTGCCTCATGCAAATTAAAGGAATTATCAATCAAAAACCAAAGCCCTGCATGATTGTAAACTTCCAGCTTCTTACCTTCCCTATCATATTGCTTTGCTAGGGCATTTTTAATAAGGCTGTAATGGGCTTTTGAAACTTTAAAGATGTAATTGCCATTTATGTGGAAATTTGCACTGAGTAGCCTTTCAATGCCCCGTAAAAGCGTTAATAGGTCATATATGGCATGATCTTTTGATTCTTGTGCAGAATTAGCGATATAGCTTGATTTTTCAAAGATTATAACAGATTTGTCAGTGAGCCATACTTTCCTACCTCTAAATTCAATACTTTCACCTTGTCCAAATATTTTCAATGGTTTAAAGTTAATTACCTTTTTCTGCAAAAATTCACGTCTTCTATGCCAATTTCTTATTTTTGGCAGTTTTACAGTGAATTGAAAAGCATGCCCTCTTATCTTGTTGGGTTCAAACAAGTTCAAATTTTTTGCTGGGTTGACGGGAGCTACTCGGGTTGTTTTTTTGAACTTCTTTTGGTCAAAATTTCCAGTAATTTCCCAAACTCCATAACCAATTTTTTTAATTAGTTTTGCCTTCTTCAGCGACGATAAATAGTATTGCAAAGCTGTCTTTTTAATCTTCAATGCTTCACATATCTTAGAGGGTCTGTATCCTCTTTTTATGAACTCATATACTAACAAGTTCAAATTTTCTCTATGGGTTGATTTTTGAACTTCTTTCATTGTCTCTTTTTCCAAAAAAAGAGAAAGAATTAGTAAAAACCACTGCGGGAACATCGCAAAGGTTTTTTAAATGACCACTGCGGGGTATATATAGTGGTTAGAAGTGCCACTAATGCGGGGATGCCGGAGTGGTCAAACGGGACACGCTCAAGCCGTGTTGGCTTAGTGCCTACAGGGGTTCGAATCCTCTTCCCCGCATTTTTTCTTTTAATTGAACCAACTAAACAATCCCTTCTGAGCAAGATAAATTGCTACGATTATTACAAATAATATGTGTACATTGAATGAACTTGCTACTATAATTATTAGTGCGCTGATTATGTCCAGAGCGCTAGCAATGTCTGCTGTTGTAGCGAAAACTATTCCCTTAACTAATAGAAATACTCCCAAGAATAGTACAATTTGGGTTAGGCCTATTAAGTCGAAGACTGCAAAAACCCAAAATAGGATTGCAGTTACTAGGTCTATTGTTCCCAATATTTTTACACTTATCATAAAAATGCGAGAGGATAAGGGTTTTTAAAGGTAAGGGTTGTAACAAAAGTATATGCTCCGGTAGCTCAGCTGGATTAGAGCACGTCCCTCCTAAGGACGGGGTCGCAGGTTCGAATCCTGTCCGGGGCATTTAGAATTTATATCTAGAAATGTTTCCACAAGATTTGCACTTAATTATCTTAAGTGGCTTTTTTATTCTTGTTTCATGATTTGTTGAATTGAAATAAGTTAGACATTTCTTGCAGAATTTCTTCTTATATTGAGTTAGTTTGATATTTTTAGAAGAAGCTAGAGTTTTGGCTTTCTTGATTTCTTTTGGGGAAGGGTTATTGGAGAAAATTTCCTTAATTTTTTCTTGGATTTCTTGTTTAGATAATTTAGTTTTCATAGTTAGTTTAGAAGATTTTATGTTATAAAATTAGGTTCAGATTGTATTAACTCATTAGAAGTTACAATCGAAAGGTTTATAAGAGGTTTCTAGATGATAATTGTATGAATAAAATACTAAAAACAAGTTTGGCAATATTGATGTTAGGATTAATGCTGTTTAGCACGGTTAGTCTTGCATTGATAAATAGTGTTAGCGCTTTGACAATTGATTCTGTTAGTGTTGCTGATGAGATAAAGCCAGGTAAGACTACAAGAGTTAGCATTGGCCTAGAGAATGAAGCTGATGAAGATGTGACTGATGTTAGTGTTGCTTTAGATTTGAGTAATGTTCCTTTTGCGCCATATGATTCTTCATCTGAATATAGCATAGATGAAATTGAAGAAGATGATACTGAGCATGCTCAGTTTGAGATAATTGCATTAAATAATGCTCAAGCGGGAATTTACAAGATTCCAGTTATAATTAATTATGTTCAAGAAGATGTTGATAGAGTTAAGAACTCTTTAATTAGTATTTTGGTTGAATCGCAGCCAGAAATTGATGCTAGTGTAGAGGATAGCTTGTTATTGAAAGGTAGAGATAATGAGTTTTTTGTTACAATCACAAATAAAGGATTGAGTGATGCTAAGTTTGTGGAAGTAATGATTGGAGAAGGTCAATATGATATTCTTTCTGGTAAGAAACAATACATTGGAGATATTGATAGCGATGATTTTGACTCTGTTAAGGTAAATGCTTATTTTGATAAGAAGGTTGGGAATAGTGTTAATCTTCCAGTTCAGGTTGTTTATAGAGATGATTTGAATAATATGTATACAGATAATTTTAATGTTAATCTAGAGCTATATACAGAAGATAGAGCTGTTGAGTTAGGATTGATGGAGAAGAGTGTTAGCGGAAGTTATATTGTTGGAATAGTTTTAATAATTATCCTTTACATAGTTTATAGAAGATTGAAGAAGAGATTAAAGAATAGAGGAAATAAGTAATGAGGGGTTATGTTCTAAATAAGACATTAGAAGCAGAGGCTAGAAAAGAATATCAGGCCAGAGTTGATGAGTTAGATGTTAAAGCAATGGAATACTTAGCTAAGCTAGATAGAGATTTTGAAGAAGGCATAATTAATGGTAGGCAGTTTTCAATAGCTAATCGGCAATTCTTAGATCAAACTGATGAGATTGGTAGGGCAAGGAGAGCTGCGCATAGGAAATATAGAGATAGATTGGCAGGATCAGCAATACCTATCTAAGATGTATTTAATAAGATAAATCTTTAAATAGTATTTTGAATGATTAATCTGAAAGAGGATGAGAGCAATTTTATTTAACAAAAATTACTCTAGATTGTATAAATCTAGAGATTGTATACAATGAAACAGTGTATTTATTGTAAATGTGATCTTGATGATCGAAGCATTATAGATTTCTGCCAGAGGTGTGGAGTAGGGGCATTTGGAGAGAAGATGTTTGCAGCTATAATAGAGAATATGAAGGAAGCTAGTGGGCGAGGGGATCTGGATCAGGGCAGATTTTAGTTGCTTTTTATTGTAGGAAGGTTTAAAAACGTACTATTTCTAGAAAAATTATGTTAAAAAGAAAACCAGTTAGAGAGAAAGGAAAGCTTAGACTTAGTCAATACTTTCAGAAGTTTGAGAAAGGAGATAGAGTAGCTGTTAAGAGAGAGTTGTCAGTGCAGCCTAAATTCCCTAAACAGATACAAGGAAGATCTGGTGTTGTAGAGGATACTAGGGGTAGTTCTTATGTTGTAAAAATAAATGATTTGAACAAAGAAAAAACTTATATAATTCATCCTGTTCATTTAAAGAAGTTAAAATGATATTAGATAGAACGCCAATAAACATGAATGAAGTTGCTGAAATAATCAAGGATATTGATGACAGCCCTAGAAAGGAAGAGATGGAACTTTATTTGAAGAAATTCATGAAAGCTACTCCTGAACAGGCTAAGAAGATTAAGGAAGAGATGGAAGCTTTAGACTCTATAAAGGTAAAAAGAGATCATATAGTTAAGATAGTTGACTTGTTACCAGCTGATGCGAGTGATTTGAGCAAGATTTTCACTGACGTTAGCTTGAACGAAGAGGAAACAAATAAAATTCTCGAGATTGTTAAAAACTCGAAGTAGGTTCTACGATGGAAAAAGAAGAACATGCTTTAGTCTTAGATTATTTGCCCTACGGTTATCCGTTGGACAAGAAAATGATGCCTATAGCTCAAGCTATTGGAGTTAAGAATTTTACACTATTGCAATTAATTCCTCGAAGAGGAGTTAAGTTAGAGGTGGGTGAAGAAGTTTATATTGGAGAAGGTAAGAGAGATAAGATTTATTACATCCAGGGAAGATTGCAAGAGAATAAGTTGACAGAGACAACTAGAACCCAATTAGGAGAATTTATCGATAAGCAGATTAATGGGGATGAAAAAAAGTTTGTTGAATTCTTCAATGTAGCAGAGGCAATTAATACTAGATTGCACCAATTTGAATTGTTGCCAGGATTTGGAAAGAAGCATACAGAATCAATTTTAGAAGAAAGAAATAAGAAACCTTTTGAAAGTTTTGATGATTTGAAGGAAAGAGTTCCTAACTTACCAGACCCTAAGAAAGCTATAGAGAAAAGAATGGTGGAAGAGATAACGGGGAGGGAGAAATACCATTTGTTTTTGGGGAAGTAGAAATCAAAAGATTTCGGTTCAGTTGAAAGTCTCTTAGACTTTCAACATTAAGTTACTTGCAATCATTCTC
>CAYFMD010000031.1:0-4674 GCA_964344105.1 Candidatus Woesearchaeota archaeon
ATGATTGCAAGTAACTTAATGTTGAAAGTCTAAGAGACTTTCAACTGAACCTAAATAGTAGATAAATTTTTAAAGATAAAATGGAAAAGAATTATATGGGAGAACCAATTAATTTAGTTGAACAGATTGATGGAAAAGGATGTTTAAAAACACTTGGGATTATAGGCACTATGGTTACTGGAACATGTTTACTTTTATATTCTATGGATAGATATCAAGATAGTAGAACTAAAGCACCAGAAAAACAAGAGTCTCCTTTAGAGAGAGAAGCTAGACTAAAATCTTATTCAACAACATATAGTTTAGATGTGAATGATGATGGGGTTGATGATTTCGTTGTTGAAAAAAATGGCAATTATACTGCATATCTTAGAGAGGATTGGGCTGAATCTAAACCAACAGAGCTATCTGATGAGCAATGGAAAGATATTAAAAATAAGTTGATAGAAAACTATAGAGGATTTAAGGATTAGTTTAACAACTCCCAATTCTGTGAATAACCATATGAAATAGGTTATGAGCAAAGGTATCTTATTGGCGGCGAACGAAGTGAGCCGCTGAGTATTTTGCTAAAAATTGTTAGATTCTTCTTTTAGAAAAACTGACTATTATGGACTTTATTCAAGGAAAAAAGTGTCACACGCAAATCTCACTCATCTGTGATTTGTCAGTCAAACGGTAGTCTGTTTTGAACTACAAACAACTCACAAAATATCACAAATTACTCACATTTAACTCATAGGCAAAACCTCTCTAAGTTCTTCTCCACCATCTCTTTCAATCATTTCTTTCATTAGATCTGGATTTCTTTTTGCTATTTTCATAAAAGATTTTAGGAATATTGTAACTTCCTTTTTAAATCCCTTTAATTCCTTTATTTCACCTCCCTGTTCTTCAACTTTTATCTCTAGTTTTGTTTTATCTTCCTGTAGTAATGTTTCTTCTTTTGATATTTTTCCGTCAAGATTAAGAAATTTGGTGTAATAATTCAACATTTTAAAACCAGACCAGCCACCCCTATGTCTTATCGCATCTAACGATATTCTTCCATTTTTATGAGCCAAAAATCTTAAATGAACAGCTCCGCTGTGCCTTAAATCATATCCAGAGATTTCTCCATATGTCCTTTTTGCTTGTGGATGTGATAATTTATCCCCATACAATATTAATACTACTTCTTTAAGTTTTTTGTGAAACTTGCGAACACAATTTGCATTTTTTATACAATCAAAAAGATAATCATTAGGTCCTAATTGCTTTTGTTTAATGTAACTTAACAATGTCTGTCCACAATAAAGCAAATTTACTTCCCTACCAATACTCTTAGAGATCTCCTTTGGGATATTTACCCATACTTCGCCATCTTTTTGATAAACATCTTTAACCATAACACTGCTCGCTTCTGTTGGACATCTTATTAGGCTGTCAAATACAAATCTTATTAAAACTCCATAATCCACATTAATATTATCCATTTTTGGAGCTATGTTTTCAAACACTTGTTCTTTAGTAAGATAAACAAATTTATTTTCTCTTTTTTCAAGGGAAAGGTCTTCAACAAGATCTGGAATTACAACCCCTTTCTTTTTGTTATATTTAATCCACCAATTCCAGAATGATTTAAAGCTTCTTATAAAATCTATTGGGGCTTCATAGGGTTTTCTATCAACTCTTCTTATAGTTCCATTATATAAACCATTTGCCCATTCTAATAAACTTTTTTCATCAACATTTGTTATGCATTTAATTCCCCTATTCTCAAAATACCTCATTATTTGTCTTAATTTTTTCCTTTGAAAATTCATCCTTCCGCAGGTTCTTCCCCCTTTCTTGTTTTTGTTAGAAATATTTATTCCTATTTCCATGTCAAAGATATGATTTTTTAATAACTCAGAATTTTCTTTAGAAATTCCTTCCTCTCCATTTTCAAGGACTCTCTCCTTCCAGTTCTTATAACCACCTGCGTTATAGTACACGTCTCTTTTGACTTGTTTCATATTGTCTACCTCAACAATATAGTGGAGATTAGAATATATAAATATAATGGTACTCTCCAGTTATTAACGGTACTTGGAGAGAGTATCATTGAACCTCAAGAGGTTCACTGACTGCAATTTTTAAAAAAATTACAGTATCATTAGTTAGTTTTATATACTATAAATTAGATTTTTTAGAATGCAATTTTGTAAATCATGTGGCGCTATGTTGATGGGAAGTGAGTGTTCTAGATGTGGTGCTGATGCAGGTGGAAATGTTAAGTTAGAGGCTTCTGAGAAAGTTGAGGTTGCTAAAGAGATTGCGGTAGTTACTGAGGGTGAGAATGAGGTTAATCCTAAGGTAGAGATTGAATGTCCTAAGTGTCAGCATAAGGAAGCATTTTTTTGGACTAAGCAGACTAGATCAAGTGATGAGGCCGAGACTAGATTCTATAAATGTACTAAGTGTAAGCATTCTTGGAGAGTTTATAGATAGTACAATTAATTTTAAATATAATTTGTATTTCTCATTAATATGAATAGCAATTATCAACCAAGGGTTGGAGATTTTCTTGATTTGACTAGCGGGGAAATTGGCCCGGCTACCCCTATGACTGTTAGGTATGGTACAGAGGATGATGTTAGAAGTTCTGGTGCAGAAATTCCTAAATATGTCATCAGTATGAGGATCCCTTCGACTTCTAGGAGGTCTGGGGGAGGTAGGGGGAGTAATTATATAGGTTCTGATATGGAGTTGCTTACTCGGCTTGCTTATGGTATTGAAAATGGAAAACTTCCCGTTGCAATGGACAATCAGTTAAAGGCTAGTGCCGAAAGGCCTTGGAATTGGTTTGCTGACCCTTGGTATGGAGTAGATACTATTGTTAGGCTTCACAATAATGCTGTTGGAAGGCATTGTAGGCAGATTGAAGCACCTGGAAGTCCTTTTGAAGCTCACTCTTATGAAAGAGGATTACCCTCAGTTTTAACACTTGAAGATGCAAGGGAAATCTCTGAATTAATTCGGAATGGAAGGAGCTTTTTCTCTATTTAGAGTTCACACTACTTTTTATTCTAAATTATAAAATTCCAAAAATTAGAAATTTTTGTCCCTAAAATTTTAGAAAAATTTAAGGTAAACAAAAAATTATTTCTTCTTCTTAGAAGTCTTCTTAGCTGCCTTCTTGGCAGGCTTTTTAGCGGCTTTCTTAGGGGCGCTCTTGATTTGTACCAAAGAACTGCTAGATCCTTGAACTTCTGATTCAAGTCTCTCTAGTCTCTCTGCAACAACCAATAAGTTGCTCTTAAGCTCCATCATGTCTTTCTTAACACTTTGGAAAGCCATCCTTATATGATCTGAACTCATTTTTATAGATATATGTTTAATAAAAAAACAGACCAATTTCAGTATATAAAGTTTCTCATGCTGTTGTAATTATTGAATGGTGACTAATATTTGATTTCTGGAGGATTATCTACATTGTATCCAACTCCTCTCAATGTATTTCTGAAACCTGTTGGTAATGCATTATCATCAAATCGATCTATCTCTCCTCTGTCATCTCCATAGAAATTGCCTAGAAATTCATCAACTGCCCTTAATTGGTCTTTCTCATCCAGCGCTCCTAATTGATAGTGTTCATCATTGAACGCCTCACGATCTTCTCCATGTTTTTCTTTTAGTCTTCTGTATCTCTTTAGATCCCAATCAAGATGTGATATGCCCATATGGGTAACTTTCAACATAGATCTTAACCTTAAATAGGAATTATATTCTGATCTTGCTGATTCCATAATTTTTGCTCTTTTTTCTGGATCTATGTGCTGAAAACTGTCGTGAACTAGCTCATGAATTGCACTCCAGTAATTGGGTATATCTTGTGGGAGGAATATTGCTCTATCGGAGGTTATCCCATAGGTTTCCTCTAATCCTTCTCTTAGTTTAGCAAAGGCTTCTTCTTTGACCCATATTGGGTTTTGGCAAATGTGGGTTCCTGAGCAATAGTTCATGAATCCAAATAAATTTCCAGTTAATTTATTCCAAAATTCAGGTAAATCTTCTAATAAATAAAGATCCACACTTTCTGGGATTATTTCCTTATCCATAAAGGGCAGTAATAGATGTCCTTCTTGCGGTATGTGTCCAGGAATTACTAATCTTTCTGCTAACCCTTCGGGAATTCCCTCATGAGTTATGGTAAACTTTTCAGAATCAAGTTTTTTTCTTGACATTTTAAGATTACTTTAAACATTTACAAGGCTTGTAGCCTTTCTTTTCAGCAATCTTTTTTGTAGAAAATGTTATCTTAGATTTCTTCTTAATGTTCTTTGCAAAAGGGCAAGCTTCTAGATGGTACTTATTACTTTCCTTTGTACCAACATATTTTATCTTTTTAGCCTTGGTTTTAACCTTTGTTTTGATTATTGTAGGTGTTCTTAGTTGATTTTGTAGAATGAATATTGTTCTTTCTAGCTCTTCGTTCTTGTGTGCAAGCTCATAAATCTTAGTGTGAATACTAGCTAAATCGTATTTCACGCCATTAAATGACTTTATGATGTTTTGTTCTATTTGTTTCATATAAATTCCGGTTGATTTGGGTATTTAAAGGTTTTGATAGGTAGCTTTTTAAATGGTTCATAATTTAGTAATTGTATATGGCTTCATAGCTCAGCCTGGTTAGAGCACCGGACTCTTAAT
>CAYFMD010000032.1:0-2009 GCA_964344105.1 Candidatus Woesearchaeota archaeon
TCAGGAGGATAAATCTACTAGATTATATAAATCTGACGTTAATTATATAGTATCGAAGGCTAGTTAAGTTTATATATTACGTCCCCTTTTTTAAATTATGAAAAGAAGGGTTTGGATTTTTATATTAGCAGTCTTGCTTATTAGTAACTCTGTATGTGCTATTGAGTATTATGCCATACATGATAATAATTCTCCAACACTGAATAAAGATAAAGTTAATTTAATTGATCTTAAAGTTTACTTTTTAGGTATTGAGGATAAAAACTTCATTATTATTGATAATTCTGAGATAAAGGTTTCTGACCTTATAAATTCAGTTTCGGTTTTCATATATGAAGGAAATGCAATAGTAATTCATGGAGGAGGTGTTTCTAATGAAGATACCTCTTTAGCTGTTGATGTATCTGAATATCTAACAGATAAGAGCATTTCCAATTTAATATTTTCTTCTAATGAGATACTTTCTGATGACTTGGTAGATAAAATTATTTCTATAAAATTTAAGGAAATAGATCCTAAGAAAGAAGTTACAACGAATATTTGTTCAGACACCGATAATGGCAGAGATTACTTGATAAAGGGATCTACCGAGACTGTTACTCTTTCAGGAGAATTAGTTGACAGGAGCATTGATACTTGTTTTAATTCCATTGACAATCTTGAGCAATTTCCGATAGAGTGTTATGATGATACTGGTACAAGAGGGAATGGAAAGTGCATATTAGAAACCTATTGTGATGAGGGACATCATAAATCAGAAATAGTGATATGTGCTTCTGGGTGTGATGATGGGAAGTGTCTCGCTATCGACTCTCAACCAAGTTTAGAAGAAGGTCCTGTAGATATTATTGAGGACAAGATCTTGGAAGATAAGGAAGATGAAAGTCCGGAAGAGGTTAAGGCAACATTTGTTTGTAATGGATGTGAGTTCGAAAATAAATGCTATCCATATGGATTTAGGAAAGATGGAAAATATTGTAATGATTTAGATAATAACTTTTTGGAACAAAAGGGATCTGATTTGGTTTGTGAAAATAATTTTGAATGTAAAAGCAATATTTGTGTTTCTGACCAATGTGTTAGTGATAGTTTATTGAGAAAGATAATTAATTGGTTTAAGAGAGTTTTTGGTTCAAATTAGTAAGTAATATAAGTTAGACATGTTTTTAATATTAATGAGAGCCCTTTTGTCTGTTCTGATCGTTTTATTTCTTGGATCTAGTTACTTGTTGATAGATAATTTAGAGGGTACTGGAAATGTTATTGCTGTTGATAAGACAGAAAAAGTTTTTGTTAGCAAGATTATTGATGGAGATACAATTGTTGCAAATGGGGAGCATATTAGGCTTTTGGGGATTGATGCTGATGAGAGAGGATATGATTGTTATAATGAAGCTAAAAAACAACTAGAAGAATGGATCTTGGATAAAGAGGTGGGTTTGGAAAAAGATGCTAAGAACAAGGATCAATATGGAAGATTATTGAGATATGTGATTTTAGATGGAAAGAACATTAATATTCGGTTAGTCGAAAATGGGTTGGCAGTTGCTAGATTCTATGATGATAGAAGGTATGAAAATGAGATTTTAAGTGCTGAAAAAGGGGCCAGGATGGCTAAAATTGGGTGTAAATGGAGTAAAATTGCAGTTTAGTATATAAATAGAGTAGTACTATTTTTGAGTTAAGACACTTTGCGTAAAAGACACTATTTGTTAAGATTTATAGAAAAATTAAAGGTTATTCATTAGATGAGATAACAGGAATCCCACTATGATTCCTACTGCCATTCCATAAAAGCTAGTGCTTATCGCAGTTATTACTGCTCCGATCATTAATACAAGTATGATAATTGCTGTCCAAGTTTTTCTCTTAGATGGCTTTTTAGAATTTCTTTTCCTCTTTTTCATATACTAGATAGAAATTTCTCAAATATAAAGGTTTCCCTCGACATTCAGAACGTGTCTAAAAATAAAATTAAATAGCTAGCACACCTTCTAATTTTAGCATAA